>NZ_JAMYLV010000020.1:0-107936 GCF_040318195.1 Mesorhizobium sp. M1273
GTGCTCGAAACACTGACTTTGCCCGAGGACAGCAAAACGGTCACGGGCTCTTCGAACGTGCCGACATCTCGTTCGCAGGTCATATGCTGGTCTCCTTTCGCAACCTCCCCAAGACTTTACGGGTGAACCATCCGTTCCGTTGCGTCACGTTTGTCCCGGTGGGCGAACATTCTGTGAGGATGGGAGCTCGTCCAGAGCGCGGGCTTGATCGCTCAGACTGGACTCGCCAACGCGTCGCGGTCCTCAAACAGCGAGAACCGTCCTTATCGTTACGGGCCACTTGCCGGCGCAGGCATCCGCAGACGGAAGTCAATACTCGTTTCTGGGGATGGAAATCTCGCGTGCAGATCGGCGAAGCTGGGCAAGAGGAGTGATCGTCATGACCGTTCTTGCCCATAGCATCGCCAGCGACCGCCACGGAACGTGGCGGGCCGTCTTCTCGCCTGAAGAGCTGCATCTCTATTTGGAGTTCATCGGCCAGGCGCCGGCACAAATCCCGTCGACTCGATGAGCCTCGACGGCTTCCTTGCACGGCGGCCAAAAGATGCTCTCCACCAGCGGGCGCGCTGTAGAGTTTCGCGATTTTCGCCACAGCGACGATATTGGACACCAGGGTCCGCCGATCCATCAGGGCAACGGACGCCATCTTGGATCGGCTAGTGGTCGATGCTCAGGACGACACAATTGCTCGGCGTCAGAAGATGTCCTGGCCAGCATGGGCCGGCTGGTCATTGTAGCTCTCCGTCGGGTTTGCGCGCCGGCCTTAGCGGGCAGCGGATAGGCTACTTGGCGAGGAAGTCCGTGATGAGCTTGACCGTGGCGTCCGGGTTTTCCTCCATGATCCAGTGACCGGAGCCCGGTACGATCCCAACAGTCACATGGGTCGCGACATAGCGTAGATCGTCTGCCTGGGCCGTGCCGAAAGACTTTTCAGCGCCAACGGCTAGCACCGGCATCGAGACTTTGCCGCCCTTCGCCAACAACTCCTTGTTGTCCGCCGCATCCTGGTTAAAGGCGGCGAATTGCTCGAAGGCGTCGTGCATGGCGTGAGGTCGCGCGTAAAGTACGGAGTAGTGCTTGCGCGTTGCTTCGTCGATGGCCTTCGGATTGGCTGACAACTCGTTCCAGAAACGGTCGAGATAGATACGCTCGCGCCCTGCTACCAGCCGCTCCATGTCGGGACCACGAAAGTTGAAATGCCACAGCAACGGCAAGCGGATGATGTTGTCCCAATCGCCGATGCCCGGCAGCGGCGCATCGATCACAACCCAGCGGGTGACTCGGTCGCGATACTGGGCGACGAATGCGTAACCCACCATGTTGCCGATATCGTGGGTGACGAGGTCGGCCTTCTCGATCTTCAGATGGTCGAGCATACCGGCAATGTCGACGGCCTGGTTTTTCTTTGTGTAACCGGTGTCGGGATGGGCGGACAGTCCCATGCCGCGCAGGTCTGGCACGATTACGGTGTGATCTTGCATCAACTTTGCCGCAACAGGCGCCCACATGTCGCCACTGTCGCCGAAGCCGTGTAGCAGCACGACGGCGGGGCCCTGTCCCCCGATGCGGACATTAAGGCTCGTGCCGTTGGTTTCGATCGATTGCGTCTTGAAGCCTGGCGGGAATGGGACGACCCGCGCCGTGGCCGGCAAGCTAGCGAGCAGCAGACCTAGCACTGCCATGATCATCCTACACATGTCGTCCTCCGTGAACGTTGTTGCACTGAGCCATGCCGACGTCGGCGTGTCGCTGCCGATCCGCTTCGATGAGGAGCATAAAGACTCGCAGACGGCCCTAATAGCTCGAATCGCCGTCGATTGAACGAAGAAGGCCTTTTGTTGTGTTGCGTGATTCAGAATTGGTAGCATCAGGGCATGTTGGGAAGACTGTATGTCGCCTCTGCCGATGAGGTGGCTCGTCCTCCTGTGGTGAGGATCGGCTCGGCCCGCCCCGAGCAACGCTCGGACGCGCACTGTAGGGCGAGCCACCTCATCGCAGAGGCGGACATATGGTCTTACCATGATGAGTAGCGCCAAGGCTCACTATGAAGCCATCAAGGCCTTCTCACTGAGGATCTGAAGAAGATCACCGTGCCCACGCTGGTCATGCATGACGACGATGACAGGTCGTGCTGATCGAGGATTCGGGCAGGCTGTCGGTCAAACTTCTTAAGAACGACACTCTGAAGGTCTATATGGGTTACCCGCACGGCATGCTGACGACGCACGCGGACGTCATCAACCACGACTTGCTGGCCTCCATCGAGGGCTGAACGTATCTTGGGGACGCGTTCGCGTTCGCAAAATGACGTGGCGGAATTTGGCCCGCCACGTCCATCTTTGCCGGCCGCAGGCGACGACCACTGACTGAACTGCCTTTCCGGCCATCTGCTTTAGCTGTGGCGTTGGCGTCGCTTTGCCCCGAGGTAGAGAAGTCGTGGATTGAGTGGCGGGCACAACCGGATCCGGCCGTGTCACTTTCGCCGTCGTGCCGGGTTCGAACCCGCACGGCACAGTGAACAATCGCATCGCGCCGCATTTCGGCCGTGGAGGGCGGCTTCGCCTTGCTTCAAGCAGACCCGTTTAGCGTGTCTCGGCCCGCCGCCGGAATTCCTCGGCGCTGTTCCGCATAGGATACGGCTGCTCCGGGATCGGGACGCCAAGATGGCGGCATAGCGGCTCCCATCCTTGCCCGAGTGCATGCACGAGCAGTCGGCCAGGCGGCACAGTGGTGAGTATGTCGTGCCGATGTGATTCGTAGACGGCTATCGCGTGAGCGCGATCGACGCGTCCTCCAAAGACCTTGCCGAAAACGAGGGTCTCCCCCAGAGAGTCCGGGTCGACCTGACCGCGGCGCGTCACCTGAAACGCGCTTTCGATACTTGTCCACCAGCTTTCGGACGAGCGGTCCGTGTGAACGATCCGTGCTTCCGGATACGCTTCGATCAATTCGCGCCAATAATAAGAGGAGGGCCAGTCCACGCAGGATGAGTAGCCCTCAAACAGACTCTCCCAGTCTGCCGACGCACCTTTGGCTAAGGCCCTCCAGCGCTGCTTCTGAATGGCGCTCCCATCGACTTCGAACATGTGATGGCAGGGTCCGAAGCCCAACAGGTTGAGCGCCTCTCGCATGGAGCCAGTTCCGGTGCGCCCGAAACCCGTTCCGATGACCTTGAGCGGCATGATAGCCCTCCACCGTGCCTGCGCCGAACCGGATCATTTATCTCCGCCAGCCGAGCACTATAACAGCTGTTTTTGCGAAAGTCCGTCTTGCGGCCACTGCCGGTCCTTCGTTGCGCGCCTCACTAGCTGACCTTCAGGCACTGGCGGAGTCTGGCCTTCGCGGGCCCCATGCGACTATTCTAAAACTTCTAAAATTGGCGACACGGCAAGTCACGGGCATCGCGTCCTACACCTTTATCGGAAGAGCATTTGATCATAGCTGTGGATACGGAATACGCCTCTGAACAGATTGGCGAATGTCGCCTGCATCGCGCTGGCAGATCACGCTGCCACACCGGGTATACAAGGTGGTAACGGCAGAGCCGCCGCCGGCCGGCGTGTTGGTGGTGGCCGTGCGCCGGCCAAACGCGTCATAGGTCATGCCCATCGCCCTGCCCAGACTCTCCGGGATAGACGATGCCGATCAGCCGAGGTAGCACGCCACAACTTGAGACGGTTTTGATCGAGATGATTGTCCAAGCGGCAGATTTTCCGGCGGCCAGCTTCGATACCGTAGCAGGCGACTGCGCCGATAAATCTGGAGGCCGAATACTCTTCAATGTTCGCGTGACAGCCATGTGGATGTTCAGCGAGTTGCCGCCATCGCGAGCAAATCTGACGAGGGGACGACTCCTTTGCTTTTGCTGTTGGATCGTACGGGGACGTCGATCAAGATCCATGAGGTGCCGGTTGAGGACTACCCGTTGGTAGTCTCCATCGCCCGTTGGGCCAATCAGCCCCTTCACTTGCAAGCCATCACCAGCGTCAATGTCGAGGTTACCCTGCTCCTGGACGCTGTCACGTCGGAAGCACGGCCGGATTAGCTGAATTGCGGACCCAGCCGATGTTAGCGGGGCCTACGCGTTATGATCGGGGTCCACTCCTCGTGCTGCTTTGTGCATTCCACATTGCCTTTCTACGCGACTTCCAAGCACAAAGCGTGAACATCGACCCAGAATGGCTCTGGTGTCCCACTCGCTTAGGCAGCCAAAACCTGACAATGCCGGTGCCGCTGCTGAGGTCGCGGTTGCGCCACCCTGGCAGATGGTCTGCTTTCCGCGTGCGAGCTGACCATTGCCAAGGCAGAAAATTCACTCTCCCACCTCCGAACCCAGGCGACGTTGTCTTTTCGCAGACCGCGTGGACTTCAGGCGCCGAACCTGTCCACCGCAAAGGGTGCTATGCGCGCTGGATCGCCGCGACCAATGATCAGCTGGGCAATCAGGCGCGCCGTGATCGGCGCCAGCGTCAGGCCGAGATGGCCGTGGCCTAAAGCGTGGATCACCCTCGAGCTGCCGCGCGACGGGCCGATGACCGGGCGGGAATCGGGCAGCGATGGCCGGAACCCCAGCCATTCGGATGAAGGCTGGCCGAGTTGTGGAAAGAACTGCCTGACACCGCGATCGAGCAGCGCCAGCCGGCGCGCATTTGGCGGCGCTGCAAGTCCGCCGAGCTCGACGGTTCCGGCGACACGCAGCCGGGCGGCCATCGGCGTCATGTAGAAGCCGAGATCAACCGGACAGACCGGACGATTGAGCAGAGGCGCTTCGGTCGGAAATTCGAGATGATAACCGCGTTCGGTCTCGAGCGGAATCCTGTCGCCGGCCTGTATGGCCAACGCCCGCGATTGCGCGCCCGCGGCGATAACCACCGTGTTCGCCTTGATGTTAAAGCCGGAACCGCTGAGCCTGACACCGTCCGCCTCAACCCGCAGTCCGGTTATCTCAGCCTGCGCCACCGAAACGCCGCGGTCGGCCGCGGCATCGAGCAGCCGCCGCATCACTGTCTCGGGATCGGTGACATTCATCGAGTCGGGGAAGTACAGACCGCTGGCCCCGGTCGCGGGCAGGCCAGGCTCCAGCGCGGCCACCGCTTCCGGCGTCAGAACCTCTTGATGGACGCCAAACCCGGCGCGCAGCGCCCTGCCCCCAGCGGCCTTGGCGAAATCGCTCTCGCGGCGATACAGGTAGAGACAGCCGTTGCGGCGCAGCAGGTCTGTCAGGTCAGCCTCCTCCACCATCTCTTCCCAGGCCGGCAGGGCCTCGGCCAGTAAACCGGCGAGCGCCAGCGCATTGGCGCGGGTGGCGGCGGGAAGCGATTGCCGCACGAATTGAACCAGCCATGGCGCAAGCTGCAACAGCGCCGGCCAGCGCAAGGAAAAAGGGCTGTCGGGATCGAGAAGCAGCTTTGGCAGCGCGCGCAGCAGAGCCGGATTGCCGACCGGCATGCAGGCATATTCGGCGATCGTTCCGGCATTGCCAAACGAGGCGCCGGAGCCCGGCTCATTGGGGTCGATGAGCAGGACTTCGCAACCCTCAGCTGCGAGCCGGAGTGCAGTTGCCAGTCCGACAACGCCGGCACCGACGATGGCGATTTCGACCGTTTCCGACGCTGCCATCTTTAAATTCCTAGACGAAACCAGGCAATTGAAGATGGCCGGCAGATAACAGTTCGGCCATCGAGTTCAGGGCCGTGCGCAGATCGTCGAGCGAGCGCGCAGCGCCTACATTGATACGCACGCCGTGCTGTACCGGCTCGCGCCCAACGGCGAAGGCATCACCCGGGAGCACGGCAACGCCACGTTCCAGGCAGGTGCGAGCGAAACCCGCGCCCCGCCACGGCTCCGGAAGGCGCAGCCAGGCGTGGGTCGAGGTTGGGTGGTTCTGGACATCGTAGCGGCCGAGGATTTCAGTGAGGATGGCCTGGCGTTGGCGCAGCTCCTGCTTCTGCGTTTCTATTATGCGCGCCGCCAGGCCCTCTTCTATCAGCCGCGCGCCGATCAGCGCCGTCAAGGGACTGATGCTCCAGCAGTTGATACGCAACGCCGCTGCGACCTGGCCGGCTATGGCGCGTGGCGCGATCACAAAACCGAGGCGCAGCCCTGGGGCAAGACATTTCGACATGGCGCCGATATGGATCGTCAGTTCGGGCTCGAGGCTGGCAAGCGACGGCAGCGGATTGTCTGCCAGGGGGCGGTAGACGTCATCTTCGATGATGAGGACGTTGTGGCGGCGGGCGACAGCTATCAGCTCGTGCCGGCGCTCTTCGGATAACGTGATGGTCGTCGGGTTGTGCAGGGTCGGCACCAGGAAGACCGCGCGTGGGCGGAGCTGCGCGCAGGCCACATCGAACGCGTCGGCCCGCATGCCGCCACGGTCCATCGCGACGCCTCTGAGGTCGAGCCCATGCACCCGGCACAGTGCGTTGATGCCCTGATAGGTCACTTCGTCGGCGAGCACGACCTCGCCCTGCCTGGTCACCGCGCCAAGCACGCAATCCAGCCCATGCTGGGCGCCCGCCGCCAGCACCACGCGGCCGGGATCGCCTTCCCCCGCCACCGGTCGCATCCACTCGGCGATTGCCATCCTCGCCCAAAGCGGCCCCTCGGGCGGATGATAGTCCTGAAGCGTGGCATAGTGCCGGTCCTTCGACAGGCGCGGCAGCAGCAACCCAAGCGCATCGAGATAGGCCGAGGTCGCAGGTCTGTTGACGGAAAGATCGATGACGCCGGTGTCGTCGCTCGGCGCTGACACGAAACCTGGCCTTTCGCCGCCATTGCGGGCCGCGACCGTTGTGCCGCGTCCGGGCCGCGCTTCGAGCAGGCCGCGCTGCTGCAGCGTCGACAGTGCGCGCGTCACCGTGGTGACATTGATGCCCAGCGCGCGGGCAATCTCGCGCTGCGGCGGCAGCCGGTCTCCAACTGCAAGTGTGCCGGCCGTGATCCGTTCCGCAATAGCGTCCGCAAGACGCCGATAGACCGGGCCTTCATCCGAGGCGAGTTGCAGGTCCTGAAGCATGCGGATTGGCGGTTTCGGTGTGTTGACGCTCTGGCTATCGGCGCATCTAGCATAAGACAATGCTCCAGACAATAGCACTTGTCCGGCAGGTATTTTTAAATCCGGCCCGAACAATCTCACACAATCCCGAAGAAAGCCGCTTGACGGCCAAACTTGTCTGCATCTATGGTTCTTTTGCGATCGATTGTGTGAGCATACAAGTTTGGTTTGCCGCCATTGTGCGGCAGCGTCATGCGAGACCCATACATGCACGGTAAACGCCACCTCGTTTCGACATGCAGCTTCTGCCGCAGATCGACGGACTTGCGTCCGTGATGGCCGAAGCGATAGCCCTGTCGCGTGACAGCGCCGGTCCTGCACGGGCAGCCGATGCCGGCAGCCAAGGATTTGTCGAATTCATCGATGTCGCGAAATCCTATGACGGCCGCACGTTCGCGGTATCGCGGCTGAACCTCGGCGTTGCGCGCGGCGAGTTCCTCACCCTTCTTGGACCCTCCGGTTCGGGCAAGACGACGACGCTCAACATGCTTGCAGGGTTCGAACGGCCGACCAGCGGCGTCATTGCGCTTGAAGGCCGGTCGGTCGACAGGCTGCCGCCCTACGAGCGCAACATCGGCATGGTGTTCCAGAACTACGCGCTGTTTCCGCACATGAGCGTCGAGGAGAACGTCGCCTTCCCGCTCTCCGTCCGCAAGATTACCAGGACGGAAGTCGCAGCCCGCGTCGGCCGCGCGCTCGACATGGTGCGGCTGCGGCAGTTCGGCGACCGGCGGCCGGCACAGCTTTCCGGCGGCCAGCAGCAGCGCGTCGCGCTTGCCCGCTCGCTGGTGTTCGAGCCGAGCCTGGTGCTGATGGACGAGCCGCTCGGTGCGCTCGACAAGAAGCTGCGCGAGCACATGCAGCTCGAGATCAAGCAACTTCACACGATGCTCGGTGTCACCATAGTCTATGTGACGCACGACCAGAGCGAGGCGCTGACCATGTCGGACCGCGTCGCCGTTTTTAACAATGGCGGGATTGCCCAGCTCGGTTCGCCGGATGATCTCTACAACGCGCCGCAAACTTCGTTCGTCGCGAGCTTCATCGGCGAGAACAACACCCTGCTCGGCAAGGTCGAGCGCGTCTCTGGCAAGGAGTGCCGCGTCGCGCTGGACGGCGGCGGTTCGGTAACAGCGCTCGCCATCGGTGTTGCGGAGGGCGATGCCTGCCATGTCGCTATCCGCCCGGAGCGGCTGAAGCTTGCGCCCGCCTCGAACGGAGCAAATGGGCTGGCCGCCACGGTTGAAGGCCGCATCTATCTCGGCGACCACCAGCGTCTTTTGGCCCGGCTGGAAAACGGACAGGTGCTGACCGTCAAGGTCGGCCCCGAAATGACCATGGGCAACGGGGGACCGGTCACGGTTTCCTGCGCGCCCAACGACTGCCGTGCCTTTCCGGCAGATGCCGCAACGGACGGTTCCATCTCGAAAACAGGGGAATAACAACAATGAAAATTACAAGAGCCCGGCTGTTCGCCTTTGCGGCAGCCACAGCATTCATCACCTCAGGACATGTCGCCTTCGCCGACGAGCTTTCGATCATGGCCAGCGGCGGCGCCTGGCAGGATGCCCAGCGCAAGGCATGGTTCGAGCCGTTCAGCAAGGAGACCGGTGCCAGGATCGTCGAGCAGGAATATCTCGGCGATCTCGGCAAGGTCAAAGCCATGGTCGACACCGGCAACGTGCCGATCGACCTGGTGACGGTCGAGACCGCGACCGTCCTGCAAGGTTGCGACGCCGGCATTCTCGAGCGCCTCGACTATTCCAAGATCGCGCCGCGCGAAAAATTCCTCGAAGGCTCCGCGCTCGACTGCGGCGTCGGCCTCGACGCCTATGGCGACGTGCTCGCCTATGATCCCAACGTGCTGAAAGAGGCGCCGACCTCGGTGCTCGACATCTTCGACACGACCAAGTTTCCCGGTAAGCGCGCGATGCGCAAGTTCCCGGCGCAGAATTTGGAATGGGCGCTGATGGCCGATGGCGTCGCGCCGGCCGATGTCTACAATGTGCTGGCCACGCCGGAAGGCGTCGACCGCGCCTTCAAGAAGCTCGACACCATCAAGAAAGACATCGTCTGGTGGGATGCCGGCGCACAGCCGCCGCAGCTCCTTGCATCCAAGGAAGTGGTGATGACCACCGCCTGGAACGGCCGTATCCAGAACGCCATCGACAAGGATGGGGCGCCGTTCAAGATCGTCTGGAACAACCAAATCCTCGAATACGACATGATCGCCATTCCGAAGGGGGCCAAGAGTCCGGACCTGGCCTACAAGTACCTTGCTTATATCAGCCAGCCGGAAATCAACGCCAAGCTGGCCAGCTACATCACCTACGGGCCGGTGCGCACCGATGCAGCGTCCTTTGTCGCGCCGGACGCCTTACCCAAATTGCCGAATGCGCCCGACCATATGAGCGCTTACCTGGTCGCCGACACCGAATTCTGGGGCGATTACGGCGAGGATTTGGTCAAGCGCTTCAACGCCTGGCTCGCGCAGTAGGAAAAATGACTGCGCTTGAGCCCACGAAGCTGGAACGGCCGCGCCTCGCGCGCGACCGGTCGGCCGCCGGCGCCAAGGCGGCGAAATCGGTCACGGCAAAACTTCGGCGCGCCGAGTTCGGCGATCGGCTGCGGTCACTGGCGCTGGCGGCGCCTTTGCTTGTGCTCCTGGCGCTGAGCTTCGGCATCCCGATCGTCATGCTGCTATCGCGCGCCGTCTATGACCCGACGATTGCCGACGCCCTGCCGCAGACCAGCCAGGCGCTGCGCGGCTGGAACGGCGCGGGACTGCCAGGAGATGCCGCCTTCCTGGCCCTTGCCGCCGACCTCAGGGACAATCAGGCCATGGGCACGGCATATGAACTCGCCAAAAGCCTGAACGCCCGCCTGCCCGGTGCGCGCAGCCAGGTGCTCAAGACGGTACGCCAACTTGAGGCTGCCGACAGGCCGCCGCTGGAGGTGATGAAAGCCGTGCCGTTCTGGTCGGCGCCCGACACGTGGCCGGTCATCGAGAGCGGCACCCATAGCGTGACGTCGTTCTACCTGCTGAGCGCGCTCGATCTGCGCTGGAACGCCGATGGAGGCATTGAAAGAGTGCCGCCGCAACAGGCGATCTTCCTGCAGGTGTTCATGCGCACATTCTTCGTCGCCGCGGCGGTGACGCTGGCCACGCTGATACTGGGTTTCCCCCTCGCCTATCTCATCGCCTCGGTACCCAAGGGCCTCGCCGCCATCCTCATCGTCGCGGTGCTGCTGCCATTCTGGACGTCGATCCTGGTGCGAACCGCGGCCTGGACCGTGCTCCTGCAGAAATTCGGCCTGGTCAACGACCTGCTTTTGTGGCTCGGCATTGCCGACGATCGGCTTGACCTGATGTACAGCCGCATCGGACTGATCATCGCCATGACCCATATCCAGCTGCCGTTCACGCTGCTGCCGATCTATAGCGTTATGCGCACGATCCCGGCCTCGCAGATGAAAGCCGCCTATTCGCTCGGCGCAAAACCCTTCACCGCGTTCCGCCGCGTTTATCTTCCACAGGTTTTTCCGGGCGTCATGGCCGGTTGCCTGCTCACCTTCATTCTGTGCCTCGGCTACTACATCACGCCGGCGCTCATCGGCGGTGCAAGCGACCAGCTGATCAGCAATTTCATCGCCAACTATGTCAATGTCGAGCTGAACTGGGAGATGGCGGCAGCACTGAGCTTCATCCTGCTCGTCTTCACCCTGGCGCTGTTCGGCATCTTCGCCCGCATCCTCGGCCTCGACCGTCTCAAGCTGGTGTAGCCATGCTGCTGTCTCCCTATCCGACGACAGGCGAAAGAATCCGCATCATCCTGCTGTGGCTATGGTGCGGCATGGTGATCCTGTTCCTGCTCGTGCCGATCCTCGTTCCCGTCCCCTTGTCGTTCAACAGCGGCGCCTTCTTCATCTTTCCGCTGGAGGGAATTTCGACGCGCTGGTACGCGGTCGTGCTTGGCACCCAACGCTGGCAATCGGCGATCGGCAACAGCCTGATCGTTGCGTTCGGGACGACGCTGATCGCGACGATACTCGGCACGTTGACAGCGATTGCGCTTTCCGACGAAAAGTTTCCCGGCCGCCGCATCGTCATGCCGCTGCTGCTGTCGCCGCTGATCGTGCCGGTGGTGATCACCGCCGTCGGCTCTTATCTGTTCTATGCCCGCGTCGGCCTGGCCAGCACCTATGCCGGCATCATCCTGGCGCACACCGCGCTCGCCAGTCCCTTCGTCGTCGTCACGGTGGTAGCGAGCCTCACCGGCTTCGACCGCAATCTGATGCGCGCTGCCGCCATCTCCGGAGCAAAGCCCGTCACATCGTTCTTCAGGGTGATGCTGCCGCTGATCCTGCCCGGCGTGCTGTCAGGCGCCGCTTTCGCCTTCGTTACCTCGTTCGACGAGGTCGTCGTGGTACAGTTCCTGGCCAGCGCCAACCAACGCACCATGCCGCTCGAAATGTTCATCGGCTTGCGCGAGAAGCTCTCCCCGGCAATCACCGCCGCCGCGACCCTGATGATGGCGCTGTCTATAGTGCTCCTGGTCGTGGCCAACCTTCTGGTACGGCGTAGCCAGCGGCCAAGCGCGAGCGAGTAACTCGTGGCCTTGCCGCTCCAATGTTCCCGCAGTTTATGGTAGTGTTCCCAGGTCCCTGGTCGGCGATCGTCGGAAGAGACGGGATGGGCACGACGCGGTCATTGAAAGGTCCGTTCGGGATCTTCGCCTTTGGATCAGTTGAGACTTCAATCCCACCTGCTTGAATGTCTGCCATCGCTTTTAGGATGCCAGAAGCTGCAAGTGCGCTCCCGGCCGCCACGACAGCGGCTGAATTGCCGGACCATCTTGGCCGCGGATAGCGCTTGCCGATGTTCTCTCCAAGTCGCAGAAGATGCAGTCGCTAACGCAAGGTGCGACAACACGAAGGCGACTGACGCGTTGGGTGATGGCGCCGTTGGCGGCAGGACAGCGAATGGATTGAGCCCGGTCCGGTCGCCGGTGCGCGGTACGCTGCACCTCTGCGTCAACGACCCAAATGGCGCCGTCTCTCGCGTCGCAGATGGTCCTGTATCGCGACGACGGGCGACCGCCCAAGAGCGATCGGCGAGCCCGCGCCGGCGCCTCGGACACACTGTCGAGCCCTAAATCCCCATAGCCCCGCCCGCCATCCCGCGGTTCAGTTCAATCAGGCTTCAATGTAGTCGCGACCCGTGGGTGCCTGCCCAATCGCGCCCGCGACTACACAGAACCCCCAGATTCATTATGCACCTCCTTTTCAAATGGCGGAAAACAGCGATTCCTGGTTATCGTCGTGGATGCGACCCGGAGTATTGCGCGCCAGTTCGGCCTTGATCCGTTCGTCTTCGAGGTCGCTGGCGCGGATCTGGTAGCGCGCGCCGCGCATGACCTGCTCGGCGGGTAAGAGGCCATCCCTGATGAACCGGCGGATTTTGACGTGCGACACGCCGAGCTTCGCGGCCGCATCCGACATAGTGATCCACTCGCCATTCTTGTCGGACGAGCGATAGCCGCTGATCTTGTGCACCGTGCGCAGCGATTGGACGCGTCGCGCGGTCCAGGTCTTTCCCTGACCGGTCTGCATGCCCATGCGGTTGAGTGTGGCAGCGATTTCGGCATCCGACCACCGGGTTGCCATGATCGCATGATCGCCAGAGCCTCCTCAGGCGTACGCTGGCCATGCTCTCCGGATTTGGGCTTGCGAACCCGTACCTGCGAGTGCTGGCCTCCATGGCAGTGGATGGTCAAGATCACGTCGCGCGCATCGTCATCGACATCCGCCACGATGTCCTTGATGAGCGCGCGCAGCAGTTGCTGACGACAGCGCATGTCGACACCCGGCGCATTCCAGGTGGCCTTGAGATCCTGGGCGAGGCCCGTGAAGTCCGGAACCGCGTCGACAGGCTCCGCACGCTGGACTTCGCTCAGCCGGGCCTCGCAGGTCTCCACGCGCCTGAGCGTGGCTTCCAACTCCTCTCGAGCTGGCCCGCAATAAGCCGGTTCTCCGGGTCGCAGGCCGCTTCGCCGGCAGAAAGCATCTTGCGGATGGTGGACCTCGCGACAATGCCGTTGATTGAGGGCCGCGGCTGCGGTGTTCTCTGCCACTGCCTTTAACAGACTGGATGCGCCCGTTCGAATACCAATTTATCCGCCACGGCGAGAGCACTGGCCGTCCCGCCTGCGGTCAGCGCGAAATTCAGCCATGTGCGCTATCAGCTCGCAGGCACCCGTCCCGCAATCTGGCTCAGGGCGCCGGGCGGGTGAACAGTGTTCGGAATAGCTCCTCAGCACGCCGCAGTCCTTCATCTGTCAGAACCACCGACTTCGCCTTGTTTGCCGGATTTGCGATCAGCCCCTTCTCGTGCAAGCGATCCAGAGCATTCCAATCCAACCCCTTCCAGGCGCGCCTCTCTTCATGCAGCGTCAGCCAAAGCAGGCCCAGAACGGCTTCGTCGATCTTGTCGGCGTCGATCTCCATGCAAGCAGTCTAACACGCGAAAAGGCCGCTGCCACGATCCACACCGGATGGTTATTCCCTGCCGCGAGCGTTCGCCTGAGAACAAGTGCCTCACTCAGGCGTCGCGTCCGCGACGGCGTCATTGGGGGCCGACGAGCCGGGAACGGGATTGGAGTTCATCATGATGCCTAAGCGGCCGTGGCAGCGTTGCCGCTGGCAATGAAATGCAAATTGGCGAAATCCTCGTCTTCGCTCAGGTTGCGCTTACCGCAGGCGAGCGGCGCACTATCCAGGTCCGCGTCATGCTGCCGGCAACGCGCGCCGCCCCGCCGCGGTGGCCCATTCCATTGTCGACCGACGCGCGGATACGTTTTGCGGGACGCTTTCTTTTCCGACCCGCTGTCCGACTGCAAGTCTCAACCTTGTCAGAGGTGATTTTTGACTCCTGAGCGGTTATCGCGGAGCGCATTCCGGGCCACAAGCGAGTTTGCGACATCCCCTTCACTGATTCATTGCCCGTCCGGCGCCAGAATGCGAAATCCGCTGTGAGCGGTCGGGGCTTCGCAACAACCGCTCAAGGTCGGTCCGACGTTGCAGGGCTGACGTGTTTTCATCGAGCCAAGACTGACTCTGGTGCCGTGCCGGGAATGAGCTATAGTTCACATACTAAGACGGCGGGCGCCTGCACGATGGCTGGACTGGGTGAACAGATTGCGCGTCAGCAGCGCACTATGGGACCGCTCCTGGTGGCGGCAGTGGTCATCGGCCTTATCGGTCTGCCCGTCGCAGCCTGGCTCGACCTCCGAGACCTATCGGAACGGATGCTGCGCAGGCAAGCCAGCGAAATCAGCCGCATCATCGACGAAATGCGCGGATTTTACGGCAGCGACGTCGTGGGACGCGTGCTGCAAGCTAACGGCGCCGTAACTGCGACGCACAACTACCGGGACGTGCCAGGCGCGATCCCCATTCCAGCAACCCTCTCGATCGAACTGGGCAAGCGCATCAGCGCTCACGACGGCTCGGTCAAATATCGGTTCGTCTCGGATCTGCCTTTCAAAGGTCGCGCGCCCCATCAGCTCGATGCGTTCGAGCGGAATGCAATCTTGGCTTTGCGCGCCAACCCGAAGGAGCCGATCATCGAGGTCTCGGGTTCACTGTTTGACCGGCAGGTCCGCGCCGCGGCCCCTGTCATAATGGGACAAGTGTGCGTGACCTGCCATAACTCACACCCGGACAGCCCCAAGACGGACTGGAAGGTAGGGGATGTCCGAGGGATCCAGGAGATATCAGTCAATCAGCCCATCGCTGCGAACGTGCTGACCTTCAAGTATCTGCTCCTATATTTCGGTTTCGCGGCCGCGGCGGGCCTGACGTTCATTCTCCTGCAGCGTCGGCAGTCCGCGTTGATTCAGGGCATAAACAAGGAGCTTTCGGAGGCAAACGACTTCCTGGCCGCGATTTCATTGAAGATCGCCAAATACCTTTCGCCTCAAATCTACAAAAGCATCTTCAGCGGCCAGAAGGACGTCACCATCGCGACCGAGCGCAAGAAGCTCACGATCTTTTTCTCCGACGTCAAGGATTTCACCGCGATCGTGGAACGGCTCCAGCCCGAGGATCTGACGCTTCTCCTCAACGAGTACTTTACCGAGATGTCGACGATCGCGCTCAAACACGGCGGCACCGTCGACAAGTTCATCGGCGATGCGCTTCTTGTGTTCTTCGGAGACCCCGAGACGCAAGGCGTCGAGGAAGACGCGAGAGCCTGCTTGCGCATGGCTGTCGACATGCAGCGTCGGCTGGAGCAGTTGAACAGGGTGTGGCATGACCGCGGAGTTGAACGGCCCTTCCGAGCTCGCATGGGCATCAACACGGGCTATTGCAATGTTGGGAACTTCGGTTCCGATGATCGGATGGACTACACGATCATTGGAGCCGAGGCGAACTTGGCGGCCCGGCTGCAGTCGATTGCCGAGCCCGGCGGCATCTGCCTCAGCTATGAGACTTACGCGCTCGTGCGCGACCTTGTCCGGGCGCGTCCGTTAGCACCCATTGCCATGAAGGGGATCAGCCGGGAGGTTGTCCCCTACGAAGTCGAGGGCCTCCTGGGTGAACTCGCCCAGCGCCCTCAGGTCATCAGCGAGCATGCGACTGGTCTCGACTTGTTCCTCGATGTTGAGGCAATCGACGAGAACGGGGTGGAGCGGGCGAAGAAACGACTTTCGGAGGCGCTCCTGGCCTTAACCATCCGAAGCAAGCCCGCCGCACTTTAGGTTCTTGAACGTGATCAATCTGGACCGTGGCCAGCCAAGTAAAGTCCGGTTCAACACCGTTCAGGCGCGCCGGGTCCCGGCCAGGAGTTCGCGCATCATCCTCGTTGGTCATCAGCGCCGTCAGGGCCGAGGCGTCGGTGAACATCAGTCATTCTCGTACAGGCTGTCGCGAAACGCCTTGTCGGCGGGCCTGCCGCGATCAGGCTTGCCCCGGGCTCGCAGATCACGGCAGAACCTGACGCCGATCTCTACCAGGGACGGTCTAGCCTGTTCGCGCTCAAGCTCATGCTTGAGCGCGGCATGGACGGCCTCTGTCAGACCAGTCCTCTTAACTGCGGCGAGCCGGCGGGCCAGTGCGTCGGTCTCGGGATTTTTGATGTGGAACGCCATCACTCGCTCGTATAGCCGTTCAAGTCTATCGGTATACAGCAATTTGGATACACCCGTGTGAAGGCCCCGCAGCATCGACCGCACACGAAGCGAATCGGCCACGCCGACCCAACTGTCGGCTGGATGGGATCGTACCGCTGTGTTTACAGATCTCGAGCAGTATCTGAGGTCGCTTGCATAAGTCACGTGCAACACCCGCACTTTCGTACGGGTCTGGAACTGCGCAATCACCGTCTAGCCAAATCCAGCAGCCTTGCCGCTTGCGATAAAATGCGGGTTGGCGAAATCCTCGTCGTCACTCTGGTTGCGCTTGCCGTAGGCGAGCGGCTCACCATCCAGGGTGCGCGTCATGCCGCCGGCGGCGCGTAGCACCGCGTCACCCGCGGCCGTATCCCACTCCATGGTGCGGCCGAAGCGCGGATAGACGTCTGCCTCGGCGCCGGCGACAAGGCAGAATTTCAGCGACGAGCCGACCGAGACGATCTCGGCAGCGCCCAGCGCGCGGATATAGGCGTCGGTTTCCGGCGTGTTGTGGGAGCGGCTGGCAACGACGGTCAGCGGCACCATACCGGCCCTTGCCGAAATCGGCTGGCGATCGACGATCTCGTAGTCGTCATTGATCTCGATCGTTTCCGCTTTGCCCGGCCGGCCGGAAAAGAAGCGGCCGGTGCAAGGCGCGAAGACAACGCCGATCTCAGGCACGCCATGGCGAACCAGCGCGATGTTGACAGTGAAATCGGTCCGCCGGTTGACGAACTCCTTGGTGCCGTCGAGCGGATCGATCAGGAAAAAGGCGTCGCCGAGATCCGGCGCCATGATTCCGGTGGAGGCTTCCTCCTCTGCCACGCATGGAATCTCTGGAAATGCGGCGCGCAGCCCGGCAAGGATGATCTTTTCGCTCTCGCGGTCCGCCTCCGTCACCGGCGAACTGTCCGACTTGCTGTCGACCGCACAGCCGGCACGAAAGACGCGCATCACCTCGCGCCCTGCCGCCAAGGCAAGGTGCTCGAAGACGGCGAGCATCGCTTCCTCGTCAGATACCGCCGCCGCTGTCATATTGGTCTTCGGCAATGTCCCGCTCGTTCAGCCAGTGTTCCAGGGCGTCCACCATCTCCTCGGCCGATCTGCCGAGTGTCTTGAGATGAATTTCGGGCTTTTCCGGCACCTCATACGGTGAATCGACGCCGGTGAAATTCTTGATCTCGCCGTTCAACGCCCGCGCATAGAGACCCTTCGGATCGCGCCTGGCGCATTCCTCGAAGGGGGTATCGACAAACACCTCGACGAATTCGCCGTCGGCCATCAATTCGCGCGCCATGCGCCGCTCGGCGCTGAACGGCGAGATGAATGACACGACGACGATCAGCCCGGCGTCGGCCATCAGGCGTGCCACTTCGGCGACGCGGCGAATGTTTTCGACACGATCGGCGTCGGTGAAGCCGAGATCGCGGTTGAGGCCGTGACGGACGTTGTCGCCATCCAGAATGTAGGTATGGCGCCCGGTGGCGAACAGCTTCTTTTCGAACAGATTGGCGATGGTCGACTTGCCCGAGCCGGAAAGCCCGGTGAACCAGAACACGGCCGGCCGCTGGTTCTTCATATCGGCGCGGGCGCGCTTGCCGACATCGAGCGACTGCCAGTGGATGTTTTCAGCGCGGCGCAGCGAATGCAGGATCATGCCGGCACCGACCGTGGCGTTGGTGATGCGGTCGATCAGGATGAAGGCGCCGGTGGTGCGGTTTTCGGCAAACGGATCGAAGGCGATCGGCGACCGCGTCGAGATATTGCAGATGCCGACTTCGTTCATTTCAAGCGACTTGGCCGCCTCATGGGCAAAGTCGTTGACGTTGACCCGGTATTTCAGGTCGGTGACGGTGGCGCTGGTCTGGTCGGTCTCGGTGCGCAGGATGTAGGAGCGGCCAGGCAGCAGCGCATGTTCGTCGAACCAGACGATGTTGGCGGCGAACTGGTCGGCGACCTGCGGCCGTGCTGCCGGCGACACCAGCATATTGCCGCGCGAGACTTCCACCTCGTCGTCGAGGACAAGAGTGATGGCCTGGCCGGCGATAGCCTGCTGAAGGTCGCCGCCATGCGAAACGATGCGCCTGACACGGGAGGATTTGCCGGATTTGGCGACGACCACCTCGTCGCCCGGCGCAACCGCGCCGGAGGCGATAGTGCCGGCGAAACCGCGGAAATCGAGGTTGGGACGGTTCACATATTGGACCGGAAACCGGAACGGCAATTCGAGCGCGGCCTCGTCGACCGAGACTGTCTCGAGATGTTCGATCAGCGTCGGGCCGGAATACCAGTCCGTCCTGTCGGAACGGCCGGTAACGTTGTCGCCATAGCGGGCCGACATAGGGATGGGCATGATCATCTGGAAGCCGAGCTCACGTGAGAACTGTGCGTAATCCGCGACGATCCGTTCAAAAACCGCCTCGTCGAAGCCGACAAGATCGATCTTGTTGACGGCGAGCACAATGTGGCGGATGCCAAGCAGCGAGGCAATGATCGAATGCCGCCTGGTCTGACGCAGCACGCCCTGGCGGGCATCGATCAGCACGATGGCGAGATCCGCCGTCGATGCACCCGTCGCCATGTTACGCGTGTACTGTTCGTGGCCGGGCGTGTCGGCGACGATGAACTTGCGCTTTGGCGTGGCGAAGAAGCGATAGGCGACGTCGATGGTAATGCCTTGCTCGCGCTCGGCCTCGAGGCCGTCGACCAGCAGCGCGAAGTCGACGTCGTCGCCGGTGGTGCCGTGCTTGCGCGAATCGCGCTCGAGCGTGGCCAGCTGGTCCTCGAAAATCTGCTTGGTGTCGGAAAGCAGGCGCCCGATCAGCGTCGACTTGCCGTCGTCGACCGAGCCGCAGGTCAGGAAGCGCAGCAGCGACTTTCGTTCCTGCGCCGCCAGATAGTCGCGGACGCCGTCGGTCGGGGCGAGGCTCTTGGCCATGATGTGGCGCATACTCAGAAATACCCCTCGCGCTTCTTCTTTTCCATCGAGCCGGCTTCGTCACGGTCGATCAGGCGACCTTGCCGCTCGGAAGTGCGCGCCGTGAGCATTTCGCCGACTATCGCCTCCAGAGTGTCGGCCTCCGAGTCGATCGCGCCGGTCAGCGGATAGCAGCCGAGCGTGCGGAACCGCACCATCCGGTTCTCCACTGCTTCGCCGGGCCGCAGCTGCATGCGCTCATCATCCCTCAGGATGAGCATGCCATCGCGCTCTACGACCGGCCGCTCCTTGGCCAGATACAGCGGCACGATCGGGATGTCTTCTTGGAGAATGTACTGCCAGATGTCGAGCTCGGTCCAGTTCGACAACGGGAACACCCTGATCGATTCACCGGCAGCGACGCGGGTGTTGAAAATCTTCCACATCTCCGGCCGCTGGTTCTTCGGATCCCAGACGTGCTGGGCGTTGCGGAACGAGAAGATGCGCTCCTTGGCGCGCGACTTCTCCTCGTCGCGCCGCGCGCCGCCGAAGGCTGCGTCAAACCCGTATTTGTCGAGTGCCTGCCGCAGCGCCACCGTTTTCATCACATGCGTGTGGGTGTTGGAGCCGTGGTCGAAAGGGTTGATGTTGTCGCGCACACCGTCTTCATTGACATGGACCAGGAGGTCGAAGCCGAGCTTTTGCTGCATCTGGTCGCGAAAGGCGATCATCTCGCGGAATTTCCAGGTCGTGTCGACATGGAGAAAGGGAAAGGGCGGCTTGGCCGGATAGAATGCCTTCATCGCCAGGTGCATGAGCACGGACGAATCCTTGCCGACCGAATAGAGCATCACCGGCTTGGCGAACGCCGCGGCCACCTCGCGAAAGATATGGACGGATTCAGCCTCAAGCCGCTGAAGGTGCGTAAGTGCGATGTTCATGGACTGTAAGCGTTCTTTCGTACCGATCCACGGAAGGGCCTGTATCATCAACGGGCGCGATCGTCAGCCGCCGGTTCAAGCTGCACTTCTGGACAATCTATTCTCGTGCGGGCGTTCTAGCAGATCGTTCCCGCCCAGAACAATGCAAGACAAGCCAGCGGCCGAATGGTTCGAGAATGAATTTTCCATACAGCCGGCAAAATCGGGAAATTCCTGCTCAGAGACAAGTTGCGTCTTTTAAGGACAGGAAAATATTGCCCGGACAAGGGAAGACGACCGCCTGGGCCGTTGTATGTGTATGTCTTCGCTGAGCGCAACGGATTGCCTGCCGGCCAAATCTGTCGCGATGCAGCCGAGTACCACAAGAACAGGTTTCGTGATGGCTGTCTTGCTTTGTGCTTCAGTGCCACCTCACCGGCGAGCGCGGAGTCGGTCTGGCACTCCGCAACATGTTCCGGTGGAGCACCTCTGGTCATGTTGTCAACTCCCGTCTCGTCTTTCAGCTCAGGAGACGGCGTACCGATTCTCTCGTTGACTTCCGCCAGTCCGGCGCCATCCATTTGAAGGTGGCGGTAAATTTTGCCGTCGACAGACGAGAATTGCCCGGGCGCTTCGCCTTGGTCGGATAAACGGCGGTGGGGATATCCCGCACTCGTGCATAGGGGCCACCCAGCGCCCGGCTCGTGTCCAGTATATCGCGGGCAAAATCGGCCCAGTTGGTTTCGCCGGTTCCGGCCAAATTGTAGACGCCAAAAGGCGCAAAGCTGTTGTCGCGGAGCTTCAGAGCAGCTTGCAAAATCCCGTCGGCAAGATCCAATGCCGAAGTTGGATTTCCCCACTGGTCGGCGACCACCGCTACCTCGTCTCGACCGGCTGCCAGGCCCAGCATCGTCTTGACGAAATTCCTTCCGAACGGGCTGTAGACCCACGCCGTGCGCAGGATCAGATGGCGCGGGTTGGCGTGGGCGACCGCCTGCTCGCCGGCGAGCTTCGAGACGCCATAGACGCTATGCGGGCGAGGCTCGTCTGCTTCCGTATAGGCGCCCTCACCGCTGCCGTCGAAAACATAATCGGTCGACAGGTGGATCACCGGCGCGCCGAGCCTTGCAGCGGCAGCGGCGACATGACCAGCTCCGGCTCCGTTGACGGCGAAGGCAAGGTCGGGTTCGTCCTCGGCCCGGTCGACGGCGGTGTACGCTGCAGCGGAAACGACGAGATCCGGCCGGGCGGCTGCCAGCGCTGGGGCGATTGATTCCGGCTTCGCCAGATCAAGCTCAGGCCGGCCGACCGCTATGACCTCGAAGCCCGGCCAGGCACCCGCTCGTTCCACGAGGCTCTTAACGACTTGGCCGTCGCGCCCCGTGACGACAAGTCTCATGCTGCTCCCTCGTATACTTCGCCCAACCGCTCGCCCGCATAGCGCTCGCGGCGGATCGGCCCCCACCACCATTCGTTCTCGAGATACCAGTCGATCGTCCTCGCCAAGCCACTATCGAAGCTCTCGCGCGGAGCCCAACCAAGATCGCGCCCGATCTTGGAGGCGTCGATCGCATACCGGCGATCGTGGCCCGGGCGGTCGGCGACAAAGGCGATGAGATCGCGATAGCGCCGAGCACCGGAACGCGGCCGCTTGTTGTCGAGAACGTTGCAGATCGACTCGACCACCTGCAGATTAGTGCGTTCCGAGCCGCCGCCGACATTATAGCTCTCTCCGACCACGCCTCGGGTCCCGACCATGGCCAGGGCGCGAGCGTGGTCTTCGACGAAGAGCCAGTCCCGTACGTTGCTGCCGGCGCCGTATACCGGCACCGGCTTCTCCTCGAGCGCGTTCAAAATGACGAGCGGGATCAGCTTTTCGGGAAAATGGAAAGGCCCGTAATTGTTCGAACAGTTCGATAGCACCACCGGCAGACCGTAAGTGTCATGCCATGCACGCACCAGGTGATCCGAGGCCGCTTTCGATGCCGAATAGGGCGAGGATGGCGCATAGGGTGTCTGCTCGGTGAAGACACTGCTGTCGAAAGGCAGATCGCCGAAGACCTCGTCGGTGGAGACATGATGAAAACGAAACCGGCTTTTTCTCTCGCCGGGCAGCCTGCGCCAGTATTCCAGCGCCGAATTGAGCATTCGGTAGGTTCCAACGATGTTGGTCTCGACAAAGACATCAGGCTTGTCGATCGACCGGTCAACGTGACTTTCAGCAGCCAAATGAATGACGATGTCTATCTCATCGCGATGCAACACCTCGAGGACTGCCTTGTCGTTGCAAATGTCGGCGTGCTCGAACCTGTAATTGTGGGAATTCTCAATCGCTCGCAGCGACGCGAGATTACCGGCATAGGTGAGCTTGTCCAAGTTGGTCACTCGGTAAGCCGGGTTGCCGCACAAATGCCGGCACACCGCCGAGCCGATGAAGCCCGCTCCTCCCGTCACTAGAAAGTTCATACCACTCTCCTGACACAATCACCTTGGACAGAGATCGTCACGCGAACACCTCGGCAGCGGCGAGAATTGGCGCTTTAAGGTCCCTGTCCGAAAGCTGAAATCCACCGACCGTTGAGGGCCATTCAATGCCGATGACGGGGTCGTCGAACCGAATTGATCGATCATGCTCCGGTGAATAGGTGTCGCTGACCTTATACAGCACCTCCGTCTCGGGTACGAGCGTGAGGAAACCGTGGGCAAAGCCCTTCGGCACCAGGACCTGATTGCCCTTTTCGGCAGAGATCTCAAGCGCCACCCATCTTCCGAATGTCTTTGAACTGCGGCGAATATCGACCGCTACATCAAGCACCTTGCCTCGGACGACGCGCAACAGCTTGTCTTGAGCACGGGGCGGAACTTGATAATGAAGCCCCCTCAACACACCGGTGGCGGCGGAATAAGAGTGATTGTCCTGAACGAAACGCACTTCTATCCCTGCGTCCGAAAACCATTGTTCATTGTAGGTTTCGACGAAGAATCCCCGCGCATCTCCGATGCGTTTTGGCATGATTTCCAGCACGCCTGCGAGACTGAGCGGTCTGATCTCAAGCACCTACCTGTTCTCCGTCAACTCGGCAACGCGCCTGCGCAGATAGGTGGCATATTCGTTTTTCCCCAGGTGGGTGGCGCGCAGCAAGACCTTGTCCGCCGTCAGCCAGCCCTGTTCGAAAGCGATTTCTTCCGGGCAGGCCACTTTGATACCCTGACGGTGCTCGATCGTACGGACGAAGGAAGAGGCTTCATGCAGGCTGTCATGTGTGCCGGTGTCGAGCCAGGCATAGCCGCGGCCGAGTTGATGAACCTGCAGCTGCCCGCGTTCGAGGTAGACGTTGTTGATGGCCGTGATCTCGAGCTCGCCACGCGCCGAGGGGCGGATGGTAGGGGCGATATTCACCACGTCATTGTCGTAGAAATAAAGGCCGGTGATGGCCCAGTTGGATCTGGGCTGCGGCGGCTTTTCCTCGATGGTCAAGGCCGCGCCGGTGGTCTTATCGAACGAGACCACGCCATACCGTTCCGGATCCTCGACATGATAAGCGAACACCGATGCACCGCTTTGGCGCGATGAGGCACTGCGGCAAAGCTGCGACAGCCCTTCGCCGAAATAGATGTTGTCGCCCAGGATCATCGAGACGCCGTCACTGCCGATGAAATCGCGGCCGATAATGAAGGCTTCCGCGAGGCCGTTCGGATGCGACTGCTCCGCGTAAGACAGATCGAGCCCGAATACCGAGCCGTCGCCGAGCAAGGCTTGAAAAACCGGCAGGTCGCGCGGGGTCGAGATGACCAGAATTTCACGAATGCCGGCGAGCATCAGCACGCTTAGCGGGTAATAGATCATCGGCTTATCATATATCGGCAAGATCTGCTTGGAAACCGCCAGTGTCAGCGGATAGAGCCGGGTTCCGCTGCCCCCGGCCAGGATAATGCCCTTCAACGAATTCTCCTAAAAGTTCGTTCTCCACCAACGCAATTTGCTCGTGCTTATGTTCCGCGCAGGGGCTTGTCAATCTTGGCCCTGAATTGGTGTCGTGATCAGCCGTTTTTTCAGAGAGTGAGGCTAGCCTAGCCTAGTTTCCATCCATAGGCGGCAAACGCTTGATTCTGTCGGGTAAATCGTGGCTGTGCGCGAGCAAGGCCCGGCGGTTTCAGATGTCTTGGATCATACGACTGAGTCCAAGGCCTTGCCATCGTCGGAGCCGAGAATGCGCCAAGAACGCACCGTCCAAGCCAGCATATTCGATCTTTTCGCCACGCACGAGATCGGTCACGAGTTGAAGGCGATGTCGCAGTGGCTGGATGAGTGTCGGGGCCTGCTTGGCTTGGTGGCGCGCGATCTCGTGCGGTCGACGTCAATGCCACCGGACGGCAGGGCCTGCCTGCCGAAGCGGCGTTGCGCTGTGCGATCCTCAAGCAGTACCGGCAACGAGCTGGCGTTCCATCTTGAGGACTCCGCCTCGTTTCGCGCCTTTGCTCGCCTGCCTTTGCCATGGAGCCCGCACAAGGCGGTGCTGCAAAGGACCATCAGTGAGATCCGGTCCGAGACTTGGGAGCAGGTCAATCGGGTACTGCTGTCGAGCGCTCGGCAGGCGAAGCTCGAAGACGGCGCAGTCGTGCGGCTGGACAGCACGTGACCTGGGCACTTATGCACGAGCCGAGCGACAGCAGCCTGCTTTGGGGTGCCGTGCGGGTCATGGTGCGCCTGCTGAAGCGGGCTGACATCTTAGTCGGCAGTGCCGGCTCGGCATGGCGCAATCATTGCCGCGCAGCCAAGAAGCGGGCTCGCAAGATCCAGTTCACGCGCGGTCAACCCAATCGGGTCCAACTCTACCGCGAGCCGATCGCAATCGCCCGTGCGACCTTGGCTTATCTGGAGCAGGCGAGCGAGCGATTGGCAATGCCGATCGTCCTGCGGACCAGATCACGCTTTAGCAAGTGGCCGAAGCATTGGGAGTTCGACAGAACGGGTCGAGCGGCTGAATGCGCGGTCGAAGAGTTGTTCAACTTGAACAGTGTAGACCAATTGTAGTCCTGAAATTCGCTACCGAGACTGGCGATTGCAGATTCGAAAGCCGCGCCAGTTTTGGGTATCTCGGCCCCGTTTTTCTGGAGAGCAGTCAACTGGCGAGAAAGTTAGCATGGGCGGCATCACCAAGGCGGGAGACGGACGGAAAGCGCCTGGACCTGGACCTGGCGGCATCGGCCGAAGTTAGCAAGAAGAACTGTGCAGCTGCACGCCCGCACACCGCCCTGCCATCTTCAAAGGCTGGCACACCCTCAAAACTCGACTTGCCTGGTCCAAGTCCGGCCGTCGCCAGTTACCGCAAATCTGTCGAACGAGGCTTCGCGATATCTCTCGATCGCAACGGTCAGAATATCGAGTCTGATTTCCTCATTCTTAAGGACGACATTCAACCAGAGCGCGAGCCGCTCTAGCGGATGTTTGAGGGGCAGACCGTCGGCGTGGTCCATACACGCCGATTTGATGCGTCCTCCCACGCGACGACCGCGCGCCCTGAGCGTCGGGGCGTCGGCTCGGGTGATTGTGTTGCTCTGGGTGATTTATGTTATATGCAACCCAACCCGCTTACTGCCGCGGTCTTTTGTTCCAAAGCTGAGAGGATGCAAATGCGTTTAGACAAGGTCGTGGGCTTGGTCGCGCTCTGGGCGTCCCGCCGCCCAACGCTGATTTCTGTCGCGAATAAAGTCCGCCATCAGTGCGAGAGAATAATCGGACTGAGCTTGAGCGCCGGCATTGATCACGAGCGCAACGGGGAAGGATGGCTCGTTGAGCGACTTGCCCCAACGTGCGGTTATTTCGTCGATGTGGGCGGCAACGTCGGGGCCTGGTCACTCGCAATGGCTGGCCGCATGTCGAATCCGCGGGGGATGATATTTGAGCCGTCCCCAGCAACGGCGGCAGTGCTGCGTGAAAATTTGAGTCAGTATCCTGGATTGGAAGTGGTCGAGATCGCGGTAAGCGACGCCCCCGGGCAAGCGAGCTTCTTCGCGGAGCCTGACACGGGCGAGACTTCCAGCCTGATCGTCGGCCATGCTCGAAGTGACGCGAATTGCGTGCAAGTCCAAGTTTCCACCTTGGATCAAGAGCTAGGAAAAAGGCGTATACCGCATGTCGATCTGTTAAAAATCGACGCGGAGGGGTTTGATTATCATGTCCTGCGCGGCGCCATCGGCTACATCGCTCGTGGGGCAATTGACGTCATCCAGTTTGAGTATAATTATCCGTGGGCAGATGCCGGATCGACATTGGGAGGGGCAATTTCTCTGCTTCAGCGCCATGGCTACGATGTGTCCGTTCTTCTCCCTGATGGGCTGCGGGAATTCCGTTATGACAAATTTCGAGAGTTTTTCCACTACAGCAACTTCGTTGCGGTGAGGCGAGGTTTTCTATTTCGTGGATGACTTCTAAATACCCGGTGACCGATAATTCGGTCGTCCTCCTTGGGACAGCCCTGCCGGTTTTGAAGCCGCGCGTGCATCAAGCAATGGCACCTTGTGCTTCTAACCTTCTAACTAGCATAAGCGAGGATGTTGTCGCCGTAGACCGCCCGGCGCGCAATTCATTGCGGTGAAAGGGAACCGCGACGGGCAGGCCGCGGCGTTTCGCGGGGCTATACACAGGCCTTAAGACGAAGTACCGATGGGAACAAACAACTTGTCACCATTGTGATCGATCTCGATCAGCTCGCCATTATTATGGCTCAAACGTTCCGCAAATCCTTTGTGGAAGATGATTGCATTCATATACGCAAAGGTCATCACCAGCGCCTCAGTTCGTAGCGGATAGTCGACCAACGAATGAATGAGAAGAAAAGACACTGAGAGAAAAGCCGCCTTCTGAAACGGGTCGCGGCGAACCTTAGCCAATGCAGCCAGAAGCAGTACGAAATAACCTGTCATCAGCACGACAGCTGGAACTCCGCCCTCGAAGGCTATTTCAAGATAATCATTGTGAGCATGATTCACATATTGCTTGAAAATCATGCCCTCCCTTTCATATATCTGATAGGCCTTTTGAAAATTTCCGAACCCAACACCCGTCGCCCAATTGTCCTTGATCCCGTCGATCGTGGTTCGGGCAAATTCTCCTCGCCCGAAAGCCGGGTCGATCACGTCCGCGTCGAGCTTCGTCCACGCGCCGATCGAGTAGATTGAAAGTCCGACGAAAATTGCCAGAATGCTCAGCCCGCTTGTCCTGGAACGGGCCGATAGAAAAACGACGGACAACACCGTGATCGCCAATCCGAGTAGAACACCGGCCCGCGAACCGGCGGCCAAAAGAAGCAGCAAAAGCACGATCAAGCCGAAGGATCCAGACAAAAGATGTCCGCGGAACAGACCAAAGTAGACGACGAAGGGGATGGACACAAAAAGCAAAGCCGAAAAATGATTCACATTAGCAAAAAGCCCGGCATTGATGGTAAACGGCAGAAGCCCTATAATGGCGACATCGTCGGAAAACGAATATTGTATCGCTCCTGCCAAACCATTGCAAATAACACCCATGAAAAAGAACGGAAGAAGTGCATTGACCTGCTCGACACGCAAGCGCAACACGGCCAGAAAAAATGCCGCGGCAGCTACGAGATTGAGCAGACATTCGATCGTGCGGCCGACGCCGACGCTGATGAAGCGAAACCGGGTGTCTCCAACCCAGGGGTCGCCCAGCAGCAGTTCTGGTCGCAAGCCACTGAATATCGCCGCTGGTAACGGGACCAGTTGCAAAACCGCCAATGCGACGGCGAAGATCAGCAGCCAGAAAACAGAATGGGGGCTTCTCTGGCCAGGGGCTTGCGAAAAGACAGCCGCCGCCGAGACAATTGCCGCGACTTCGATCAGAGTGTCGGTATAGAGGCCGCTTGCAGTACCACCGCCGATCAGCAGTGAAATAAACAACACCGACCCAAGGAGATATTTGTCCCACTCCGACGGCCGGTCATTCAAGATGGAAGTCTCTCGATGCTCAATTTGTGCATTACCAACGTACCGACATATCGAAATCGCCAGCTCTCGGCAATGGCGGCGGTCTGCAGCCTCAGCAACTGTAGCGGACACGAAGCTGATCCAACCGAAAAATTATAGCTGAAACTCTGACGATTGTATGTACCCTCAGGAATATTGAACCGCGCTATTTCGCCTGCCTGATCGACGCACTTGATCGCCCAAAATAGCTCCTTTGGAAGCTTCAAGCTTCTTGCGGAAGCAATCAACGAAATTTTGTAGGAACCTGGCGGGAGTTCAATTAACTGCTGAAGAGCAGTATTCTTAACCGGTGTATTCAAGAACCGGACCGTCGCCCCACCCTCGCCTTCGACCGCATCTTGGGATGTCGCGAACGCAATTTCCAACCCCGATTGATCGCGCAGTTGCCAATCGAAGGGCTTACCACTAAATATCGGCTCGAAGGTACTGTTGAAAATATATCCGCCCAACTTTCGTTCTTGATCGGAAAGGCTGAAAAGAAACAGCCGATACGCTGCCCCATATTCCTTCTGACCAATATAGCCGCTGATCACAGCAGACAATTCGCTCGATTTTGGTGGCGTGCTTGATCCGGCCAAATCGAGCAACAGGCGATCTGCGGTGTCTAGTCCTTCGGGAGTTTTGCCAAGAGCGGCGAACAGGCTGGCTCTCCAGGGGGCTTCCGCTCTGATAGCTATCAGCACGGCTTGGTATCCATCGGAGTTCGACAGGATCGTCGGCAGACCGTCGGCGATAGCCGGAAACTGATCCGGCCATCGCCGCAATAGTGTATCAATCTCGGCCACGGCCTTTGACAGATTGCCTGTCTCGACTGATCGGCCAATTGACCTCCGAAGCGCATGGATTTCTGTCTTGGACAATTTTCGAGCTTGATCGAAAAGCTCATAGGCTTCATCTTTCTCGCCTTGTCGGTATTTGATTTCTCCGATTAGGCTATAGAGACGTGCGTCCGCGATATCGAAGGCAAGCGCGCCTCGGGCCTTCGCAACCAAAGCGTCAAGATCAGGAGCATCGGTCGTATCGTTCAGGTCGCTAGTGATTTCAGCAATCAAGGCCTCGACGTTGAACGGATCCAGATCAAGGGAAGCGGCTGGGGTTTCTGTTTCAAGAAATCGACTTAGCCCGATCGAGGAAGCGACCAACACTAGAACGGACGCGACGAACCAAACGACTGAGCGTCTGAGATTTTGCATAAGCGGGCTGGCTTGCTCCATCATCGATTTTGCCCTCAATCCTCGGCGTACTGCTATCCGTGCCGTAGTTGTAGTACTGGTAGTTCATGTACTTGTATGCGTAATTGTAATCGAACTTGTTCACTGCAAACTTCGACATGGCGGCTCCAACAACATTCGCGCCGGCGGCACGCAGGCGCTTCAGCGCCGTTTTTGCCGACTTACGCGTTACCTGATTGGTAGAAATGACTACCAACGTGCCTTCAGCAAGCCGGCTGAGAATGGGGGCATCCGAAAGACCGACGATCGGCGGCGCATCAATGATAACAAGATCGAAACGCTTGCCGAGATTGGTCAAGATTAGAGCCATCTTCGGCGATGAGAGTAGATCAGCAGGGTTTGGTGGAATTGTTCCCGAGGTCAGAACGGTCAAATTGGGATACTTGGTCGTCCTGAAGATGCTCGCCAAATCCTCCTTGCGGACGGTGTTCGTCAGGAGATTGCTGAGCCCGATCGTGTTGTCGAGACCAAACAGCCGATGAAGGTTGGGCTTTCGAAGATCGCCGTCGACAACGAGGACCCTCGCACCGAGCGCGGCAAAGTCCTGCCCAAGCTTGAACGACGTCGTCGATTTGCCTTCCGATGGCTCGGAACTCGTGACGAGCAACGATCGTGGCGCGCCTTCAGCACCAGAGAATTGTAACGACGTTCGAAGCGAACGGTAGGCCTCCGACAATCCTGACTTCTGATCCGCGATGCTGGCTGTGAGTTCTCGGTCGTCGACGAGCGGCAAGATGCCGAGCATCGCCAACCCCAATTCCTTTTCGATCTGCTCAGGATTGGTGAAGGTGTTGTTCAACAACTCAATGACATAAATGATTGATGCGCTCAGAGCCATGAAAAGCGTCAGCGCCATTGCAAGATTTCTGCTCATGCGAGGAGAATAAGGAGCGCTGGGTTGCGCCGCGAAATCAACTATCGCAGCACTTTGGGTTTTTAGCTCCGAGCTAACACCGACTTCATTCAACTTTGCAATAAGACTGTCATATTGTGACCGGTTCGAGTCAACTTCCCGCTTTAGGATGGTGTATTTGATGTTCTTGTCATTGAAGACAACCTGTTGCCTTTCCATTTCCGCGAGCTTGGCCTTTAAGTCCGATTCTTTGTTCTGTGCCTCTTGGTATTTCAACCGCAATGAATCCGTTATAGCCAGCACTCCATTGTTATAGAGCCGCTGCAACTCCCTGATCTGCGACTGTAGCTGCTGCATTTCCGGGAAACCGGGTTTCAATATGCCCAACTTCTGTTGATATTGGCTAGTCAAGTCCGCCAGTTTTTCGCTGAGCGCTTGCAGCCCTTTGCTTTCCAGGACCGGGCTGAGGCTCGAACCACGGCCTTTGTCTATCTGGTCCACCACCCGTCCTGCGTCGAGCCGGTCCTGGATGGCTGTCGCAAGCGCGGTATTCAGGGCTTCGATGTTCGATCCTATTAGCGATTTGTCATCGCCGGTTATCGTGATGCCTGCATCCTTCGCATAAGCGACCAGCTCCTCTTCAGATTTCTGGAGCTTTTGCTTCACCTGCAAAACCTGTTCCTGTATGAACTGCCGTGCTAAATCGGACGTTTCACTGGTCTGATCGAGGCGCTGGTCGATGAAACTCTGCGCAACTTGGTTGGCTACATCGCTTGCATACTTAGGGCTCTGATCGGTGAACGTAATTGACAACAGGCTTGTGTTGGTGACCAGATTGACCGCGAGATCATTCAAGACGCGTCCGATCGCAATTGCTTCACGTTCCTCGGGAGTTCGTTCCTGAACGGAAGGCGATTTGGAAATTCTGAACGCGCGATAGAAAATATTGCCAAGTGAGAAGTCTGGCGTTGGAAACAGGAAGTCCGGCTTTTCGCTAAGGCCCAATTGGAACACCACGCGCTGCGCCAGCGCGCGACTTTTCAGCTTTTCGCGAGCGGTCAGAAAGGCTCGCACGTCGCTGTTTTCAGAGACCACCTCAATGTCCTGGAAGACCTTTGCTGAAGGGACCAAGACTTCTAACTGAGTTGTTGCCTGATATTTTGGCGTCTGCATCATCGTCACGACGACGCCAGCGACAAGCCCTGCGGCCGCCATCATGACAATCAGCCAACGGTACTGGACAGCGTAAAAAAGCAACTTGAGGGGATTGAACCCCCCGTCCTGCTCCGAATAATCACGTCCGTATGGGCTATAGCTTTGAGCGCCGTCATAATATAGATCCGCAGACAGCGCCTGACCATGTCCAGGGCCTGAAATTTGATGCTGCCTGTTACGATCGAGCATAGCGCCAGGTGATCCTAAGTTTGTCGGTATTCTGATTGAAAGTGATGAATCATTCTAGGGAATCACGGCAAGTCGGGCTGCACTCGAGGCAATGCCGAGGGCGTCCTTGAGATTGTTCATCGCGATTTTCGATTTCGAGGCAAAGACGACAACCTTGTCACCTCCGTAGATGCGCGGGTTGCGGATCTTGCCTGCACGGATCGCCTCCACATCGTAATTTGCAACCAACGTGTTCGAGCCGATATTTCGATAGACGAAGACCTTACTTGCATCCCCAATCGGGCTGAAATTCCCAGCGAGCGCGATCGCGTCCAGAAGCGAGGAATTGCTCGATACCGGAAAGATCCCAGCTCGGTTAACTTCGCCGTCGACGGTTATGCGCTGTCCGACGGATTCCTTGACGAAAATCGTCACATCAGGCGACTGCAGATATTTGGCACCGTAAGCGGTTTCGACTTCCTGCTCCAACTGACGGACGGTCTTCCCTGCCGCGGTAACGGTGCCGATAAGCGGAAGCGAAATCTGGCCACCAGAGTCGACTTGAACCGTTCTGTTCAAGTTATCGACCTGAAACACATTTACCTCGAGCACGTCGTTCGGAGACAAAGGCTGCTCGTTGCCGTTCTGGGTGTTTTGCGGCGCAGGCAGATCCTTTACCACCTGCAGAGCACCGCCGCCCGAAAGTGGCGTCGATGATGATGTTAGTTGGAGCGCATCGACCGAATTTGACGAAGATGGTTTCGTCGACGAGGTGCTTGTGCACGCAGAGCTTGCCAGTGAAGCGAGCACGACGAATACCCTGCCCATAATAGGATTTATTGTAAAACGAAAAACGCCCATCACGCAGTCCCGCTCTTGAACAAGCGGCCCAATCCTCCAAAGCGGCTGGTGTTGCCGGCGCTTGGTTTTTTCGGGCGTGCTCTTCCGACCGGCTCGATAGGCCAGTTCGCCAATATTTGGCCCGGACGTCTTAACACCATATTGCGGGCCTCGTCTTCCCCACATCGCTTGGCAGCAGCAGCGACCGCCTGCGAGAGCCCAGGACGCCGGCGCGTAGCGCTATGCGTGTCCGATGCGATGATATCCACCCTGCCCTCGTCAATCAGCTTTTCCGAATAATAAAGCGCCGTGCGTCCAAAAGCACCAACAATCGAGTCTGCGGTAAGCTGGATAAGGCAGCCCAATGCATTCAACCTCTCGACAACGTCGTAGTTCGCCTTGATCCAAGTCAGACGCTCAGGATGGGTAAGAATCGGAATAAAACCGGCCTTTATGAGGCGCAGTGCAAGATCTTCTAAACGTGGAGGCAAAACGTGATGCGGCGGTTCGAATAGAAAATACCGGGACTTGTTTAAAGTCGGCACACTGCCGAGCGCCAGTTGGTCGGGAAGATCGGGCGCTACGTGAATATCGGCACCGACATAAAGAGCAAGCGGTATTGCGGCGCGACGCAGCGCATGGTCAAGTTCTTGAACCGCTCGAACGATATTCGACGTCCTGTTTTCGTGTACGCCCGGCGTAACATGCGGCGTACACGCCATGTGGGTCGTCCCGTCGGCCACCGCCAGGCGGGCCATTTCCAACGATTCGGCAAGATTGGGTGAGCCATCGTCGAGGCCCGGCAAAATATGGGAATGCAGATCGATCATTGGCGTTTATGACAGCAGCGAAGCGAGATGTCGACGTCATCTCCAAAATACACAAATGCGTCACCCGCAGGATAGCGAATGACGCATTTGTCAAGTTGATGCAATACGGTGAAGGCCAGACCCCGGCTACTGGCTGACAGTGTCGTCGTCGTCATCATGCAGGCCGATGATCAGCGCCGCACCGGCGATTACCGCGACGCCCGACAGAATTGGTGGCATAAGGCCATGTCCCACGCTGCCAGCGGCACTACCTACAGCTGATGTATCGAGCGCTACACACATGCCGCCCTCCACAGGATGGACTTTGATCGTCGATTTTTCGGAACGCCGGATCTACAACTCGCACCGACACGCAGCGGAGTGCGTGTCGGTCACAAGGTGCGTGCGCCGGGATAGATTAACACTCCGACCCTCACTCCGGGCAGCCTCAGACACCCCGGCATCGCCTAGGGCTTCAGTTATCTAGCCGATACACCGGCTCCGATACCAACATATGGCTAAGGCAACTCTGCCGCCCCGTTTGCCAGCCAACTTAGTTACTGACGCCGTGGTCCTTGTCCGCCGTCGCGGCCAGAATACCGGCCCCAACAGCCATGCCGCCAAAGATCAAGAGCGGGACGTTGCTCTTGTTGTTGGAATTGTCCGTTTGGGCGGTCTGCTCCGAACCCAGCACATTAAGGCAAATCTTGTTCTCGACACGGGAGATGTCGAGGGTAGAATTGGCCGGCACGCTCAGATTGCAGCCACCGACCTGAACCGAAGCCGAGCCTTTGGCGCCAACCACGACACGGCTGCCGAAATCCAGCGCGCCACCGGCTTTTGCCGGGCCATAGCCAGCCACTTGCGAGATTATTACGTCGCCATTGACGTGACCGAGTGACCCAATCGGATTTACGCCTGAATAGGCCGTTGCACAGGTGCACGAGGCATCCTGGGCGAAAGACGATACCGGAACGAAGCCGACCGAAGCTACGAATCCGGCCAACACATTTTTCAAAACAAAATTCATCCGTCTCGATCCCTCTGTCCAACTTTACCTCAGGCCCACCCAACCATAAGGTACTGCAACCAGCGCGTAACAGCTTTTCGGCTTGATTCCAACCTATTTCGCACATGCGAGATAATTTTTGGTTTCGGTGTGGTTGAGAGAGCACACCATAAGAGAATTTGAACGTATCATGTTTACAACGAGCTGCTTCAAAGATCCTCGCGCCAGCTGACATCATCAGGAAGCGTCGTGCCGACCAGGGGCCTTCGTCCATCCGACCTTTCGCCTCACCCGAGGTGGAAGCTACGAGGCTGGTGAGCAGCGTTTATAGGTCGAGCCCGCCTGAGTGGGCTGCCCGCACAGGATGCCGTCCTCGACGAGCTTTGCAGCCAGATCCGCGCCATCGGAAGTGAGGCACTGTACAACGAGGGCGTCACCAAATTTCGTTGCGACGCTGCCGTCGCAAGGTGTCCCAGTGCCGACCGGTTTGCATGTCAAGGAAAGGCCTTGATAATCCCGACGTGCGGCCTCGGTGACCATGGCGCGTATGGATTGGGGCTTGGTGAATGCGACGCCGCACAGCACGATTTTGCGGCTGCCGACACGCAAATCGTCGATTGATTGGACAACGAGCTTGCCATCAAATGGCACTTGCGCCGGCGGCGGCGTGGGCACCTGCGCGCCGAGGTCGGTGCCCCTCGTAACAAAAATAATTAGGAACCCAACCCCAAATGCTAAGGCCAGAAACGCAAACAAGCCTAATTTTTTAATCGACAAATTCAAACCCCGCTAAGTACAGGTTTCTCTGTGACACATCCATCGCAGCCAGCAAACGAGTTGCCAACGATCACTGCCTATATTTGTAGCGGCTATTGACCTGACGTTCAAAGCACTCCGCCCACGAGCCGTAGTTCACCGCCACAGGCGGAGCAGCAGCCGCCGGGATCGAGCTCCCTGCGCTCGCGAACTGCCTTGTGCGATACGCGCGGACGACGGCGCGTGATCCTTTCGGGCGCGTTCGTCATAGGCGCGACAGACGCTGCCTCGTCGGCCTCATTGATGGCCCGGCATTGCTCTCCCTCGCGGCGATCAAAAGATCCTCCAGGGCGAGTTCCAGCTGCTGGATTTCCCGCTCGATCTTTTCCGAAGACTTGCCGAAGACCTGTTTCTTCAGCCGGGCAATGCGCAGCCGCAAGGCCTGGATCAACTGGTCATGCGCCTGCAACGTCGCCGACATTTTCGCATTTTCCGCCTGCAAGTCGGCGATCATCGCCTTCAGAAAGGCAGGATCGCCGGAAAATTTTCGGCGACATTCGACATGCACCTAACTGCCATTAGTCACGGCGAGTAGACATAAAAACCATTAGATTCAGAGAGATAAGTTACCCGACACGCGCCGGCGGCGCACCCCAATTGGGGCGTCGCCAGTCAATTCCTTCCCATCACATCGCCATTTGCGCTGACGTCAGCCTAGCCGTCCAGTCGGCCACGGACGGCCAACAGGAGCCCCTTCCTCCTCAGCTCTCGCCGCCAGGTGTAAATCTGCTGCCGCGTCACACCATGCCGCTCGGCAACCTCAGTCACGGTCGCCCCCTCAATTCCAGGCGACATGTCGATGTCGAGCTTCTTCTTATCACCCCAGCGGTGACGCCGTTCAGCACCAAGAATCTCGACACGCATCGCAAACCTCGCATAAGACACGTCGCCAACGACGTCGTTAAACCCGTGTCATAAGCCATCACGACGATGTCAGGCAGGCGGTGACAACCGGGCGGTTACGCTCAACCCGCGCCCCGGGGCGTAACAGAAACGGTCGAGGCTCTCGCTGCTGGATAAAGTTCACTGGCACGTCAGTTCGCCCAGCACCGCCCGCTGAACCGGCTAAGCGAGCCCTATGCCCGCGAGGGCATCGACCTCAGTCTTTTAACACTGGCGACCAGGTCAGAGCCTGTGCCGCGACGCTGAAGCCACTACATGCTCTGATCTAGACGCGTGTGCTTAGGCCGAGCTGCTCCCTATATTCTAAACAGCTCACTGCGATTGAGAATTAGGTCTAAAATGATGCGAAAAATGAGCAGCCTTCGCGTCTATCATTATTTCATAAGCCAGCCGAAGGCAGGCAAACTGGTACCCTGCAACACCGTCAAATATTCCAAGGCGGAAGATATAAAGGTAAATAAAGACTAGAAACGGACGCCCAGGAATCCTATAGGCCAAGTTCTTCTGTGCCTCGCGCCTGGCTCTTGGATCTCTAGACACTAAACATTTTACTGTGCCGAACGTAATTGGTGTTCCTTTAACCAGCCTAGCTTCCATTGTCGAGTACCGATTGTGCCTTTCAAGCCACCAGTCTAGGCCCTTATTAAATGGAAAATGTAGAATATGTCCCTCAAGCTGCCTGGCAGAACCCTCGACACGGTAAGTTTCGTTTACCTTGCGCTCCACCAGGACCTTTCCATGGCGAAATACCCTAGGAAACCAAGTCGGATATCCCGATGAGCGCCGAAGCCAGCGACCCATAAATAGGTCCTTTCTCCGAACCAGAAACATAGCGCTGCTTGCATCTGCTGACTGAATGCAATGCTCGATCTCTGTTGCCAACTCACGCGTCATCCTTTCATCCGCGTCAAGCATAACGATCCACTCCTCAAGATCTGGCAAAGTTAGACCAAAATTGCGCTGATCCGCATAGTCCGTAAAAGGTCGCGTTACAACTTTCGCGCCCATCTCCTCTGCTATTTTTGCAGTGCCGTCTGTACTTTCTGAATCAAGTACATGGATATGCTCGCGCCAAGGGATTGATGCTATACAATCTGCGATGTTGACTGCCTCGTTGTAGGTTAGAATCAAGACTGATGGCATGTCATTGCCTAACGTTTACCCACAACCCGTGCTGGATTTCCGACCACGACAGTAGCTTCGTCCACGTTCGAAACAACCACCGCCCTTGCGCCAACTACCGCGCGATTTGCCACGGTGACGCCGGGCCCGATAAAGGCATCCGCCGCAATCCAAGCGCCAGATCCGATCTCGATAGGCCCAATCATAAGTGAAAACATCGGATCACGGTGATCGTGAGTTGCAGCACATAAATGAACCCCTTGGCTAACAATCGAGTGAGCACCGAGCCGAACAGTCCCAACTGAATAACATGTTACCCGAGGGCCCAAACAACTGCCCTCGCCTAGCTCCAAGTGCCAGGGTGCCCAGATTCTGGCACTAGGATAGAGGTGCACACCGTCGCCCACTTTAGCGCCAAACGCACGCAACAGGATTCGGCGCCAACCATGCATCGCAACCGGCGACCACTTATAAAGTGTTGCCTGCACCAGCGTCCATACAAGGCGAGCAGCCTTGTCGGAATAGCTCGGAGGCGGCACCAGACTAAGGCGTGAGCGCGAGCGACTGCTAATTGGCTTCACCGGGCAGAACAACTGATTCGGGCCGCTCAGCCTCACCTAGGGTCCATTTGTAAACTTGCTCCATGTTGGCAGCCACTTTAGTCCAAGAAAAATCCCGACTCATCCAAGCTCTACCGCGAGAACCCATTCGTCGCAATTCCGGCCGAGGCAACATCATGGCGGACGCCATGCTGCCTGCTATCGAATCCGCCCCATGATCAACCCACCAGCCGCATGCGTTGTCAACAACGCCTTGCCAGGGGGCTCCCTTAGTAGTTACTATCGGCGTGCCGCTTGCTAGAGCCTCAGCGATGACCATGCCGAAATTCTCGTTTAACGTGGGTAGAACAAACAATTCCGCTTCGCGATAGGCGTCCTGTTTGTCGTCTCCAAATAAAGCATTCTCGAATGTTACGCGGTCCAGCCTCAACATTCCCGCAAGTTTTCGAAGCTCCAAATGCTGAGGCCCTTCTAGCGGGCCAACAATTCTCAGCCGCCACGCGGGGAATTCTGACTGCAATTTTGCCCAAGCTTGAAGTAAAGTGTCGACGCCTTTCTTAGCATGTAGGCGGCCCAGGTACAGCACCGTACGCGATTCTCCAGCCGCATCTGACCTCTTCGAGTGCCTTGCATTTTCATGGTCCGGTGGTATGTCGACCCCGTTGGGTACAATGGCAACAGGTCGAAGGATCCCGCGTGCCCAGATTGCCTCACATTCTTCCATGCTCGTTGCGTGAAGACAGTCGGACCTCATCAGTACGCGGCGCTGCGCGAGCATCCAGAACATCTGCTTTTTTCGGGCCGAAAACTGCAATGCCTCCTTTCCAAGCATGCCCCGCGGTGAGGTGACAAGCGGGCACCGGTGACGCAAAGCGCTCGTGCCAGGATAAATATTTGGCATAAGCCAAAGGCCATGGGCGTGAAGGACGGCTCCCGCAGCAGCACCGACTTCAATCGCTGCGGCGAGGCTTTTGGAGAAAAGTAAACGCCGCACGCCAGGTATATTGGAAAAATCTGTCGAGAAAACGCGCGAGTTCCCTCGTTCATCGCCGCTCTTTGAAACGCTTGTACTAAATATCTCGGCATCTACTCCACGAGCGCATAGCGCCTCGGCGAGCCCTGTAACAGAATAGCTGGGACCTGCAGCTTTGTTGTCAATCGAACCCACAACCTGAATGACGCGCATCCCGCTCCTGCCCATTCCTTTCAGTACCGACTGGCCATTACAATAATCTCGCCACACACAGAAGCTCTGCATTTGACCGATCGCCGAGGAATTGTCCTCCATTTAGCGTCCAATTATCAATTTCACGTTTTTCCATTGGAAGCCCGCCAATGAAATATGGATCGTTTTCGAAAGCCGTTTTCCAGTACAAATCACTAATTAAGTTGGGATGCACTTTTCCCCAAAAATGGTGCCAAGCTCTCGGAGCAACTGAGCGAAAATCCAACGACCCGTTTGGAGTTACTGCAATAAATACCCCCCCCTTTTTGGCAAGTCGCCTAGCAAGTTGAATGGCACGTCTCGGACTAGGAATATGTTCGAAAACATGATTAGAAAAAAATATATCAAAGTATCCATGGAACTCATCACTTGACTCCAATATAGAAATATCTGTCTCACAGTTTACATTTAGCTCTCTCTTGGAGAATTCCGCGCGCATAGACGAAATTTCATAGGCTTTTACATCAAATCCGCGATGCCCAAATTGCCAGCTCCCGAAGCCCCAGGAGGAGCCAAAATCGAAGATGCGTGCGCCTGGTCCAAAGCCAAGGCGCTCTATTAACTCGATCAATCCAGCGTACGACTTTTCGTGCCCAGCAAAATTGGAACGGCACAACTCCGTAAGAGTATCCTTATCAGGTAGGTCGGTTGTAAATCCTTGACTATACTGTTTTTGGTAAAATTCGTAGTTATCATCATTTGTATCTGCAGGAAATCGATACATCAGCTTGCATCGCATACATTCTCGAAGCTCGATCACAACTAACTTTCTGTCAAGCGTTCTGTATGCTAACCCTTTACAATTCGGACATTCGTTAGATACGTTCTTCCATCGGCGCCGAACCTGGCTGGCGAAATACTGAAGCCTTTCTTCGATATTTGTAATAGCCATACTGTTCCCCTGTTATCACTTCAAATAGAGCCTACAATACACAAATCAGCTCGAACAGTCTACCGAAGCGGTAGGTCTAGTAAACACGTGATGCGCGGAAAACGACTCGCCGATATACAATTGTACAATCGAGGTCTGCCGCTTACATGTAGGATGCATCCGCCTTGCTATGCGACTTACTCAATTCGTCAAAATACCGCCTTCCATAAGCTCTCCATGAGAGAAGCTCACGATCCTCATCTGACAGACTTTCCGATCCCTTACTATCGCGAGCAACTTTGAGTGCGCGGGACAAACCATCAGCAAAGCCAGAAACATCGTTTGGCTCGACAACATGGACCCGCTCACGAAGCGATTTTGACAAACCAAGATCAATTCCACCCGTCATAGAGGTGCAAACCACTGGCAAGCCAGATGCCAACGCCTGCGCTTGTACCAAGGCAAGCCCTTCTTCGCGCGAGGCAAGTGCAAACACGTGAGCTTCGCGATAGTAGTCTTGTAGCTTCCACTGCGGTACGGGATCTACGTGCTCAAACTGCGGGTCGTTGAAAGGAAAGGCCTCGTCAACTAGGGAACCCACGTGAAGCAGCCGGACACCTTTAAGTCGGTGAATAGCCTTGGTGAGCACGTCAACACCTTTTCTGCGGCTCCAACCACCAACGAAGAGAACAGTCGCTGGTTTGCTAGGCGGTAAGTCAGCACGAAGAGGAAATTGACCGAGATCGACACCGTACGGATTGCGAAATAGTTTCGATGCGAGAGTATAATCTTGCGACACGAAGCTGTCGACTACTTGGCCAGACGGCACAACAATACGGTCAGCCATCTCGTAGCCTGCTAACTCTCGATTTACGATGAAGTCGCTCGGAATTCGCGGCACGCAGAGATCACGCAGAATGTTCCGCTGTGAAATGATATGACGGCTTCCCCGCTCTAGCCATATTTGGGCGCCAAACCGACGACGTGCATAGTGAGCGGCCTCAAGATAGATACCTGACATGCAAATGAAGAAGTCGCATGGCTCCAGTCGAGCAATCACAGCCGCATTAAGGGCATAGGCAATTGTTCTCTCTTGAAAATTGGGTAAAAACGCCCCTCCGTAATTTTGCCAAATAATCAACGGAGCGACGAACGGCAGAAGCCCACGATGGAAAGTTGGCGCTAGGCCGAACTGCTTGGCCCGGCTGCGGCGAACGTACGAATAAAATCTCGTTTCGGCTCCGAGACCACCCAACTCTCGTGCCAGATCTAGAACATGGAACCGACCGAGTGACGCTATAGCTACTCTCATTCAGGTCTTCTTGCTCAGTGAAAATCGCGACCATATTCGCAGAACGGTGAGCAACGCACGTAGCGCGTCACTAATTCGAATTCTCTCTTCCCGACTTATAACCATGTTAGCGACCACCAGGCCACAAGCTATCAACGTAGAAAATGTAACAGCGAGGCGCACTATCGTCGACTCAGAAGAATATGCGTCACCGAGAAGAAGCGCGAATACAACGAGAGTCATCGCTGTCATCGGCACCATCCAAGGGCGTAATGCTCTTGGCCTAAATTGCCGCGAAAAAACAGTGAAAGACAGCAGAGCGGCAACTGATACTGAGACAGTTTGAGCGATGAGAAGACCTGAAAGGCCATACTCCGAAACTAGCAGCCATGCGCCAATACCCAATGTACTGGCCTGACAAGCTCCAATGACAAAAAGGTATGCAGATTTTCGCAAACCGAACAGCGCGCCTGTCAGCACTGTCAGAATCATCGTCGGTATGAACGCTGCAAGTGCCAACATTCCGAACGATTGAGCTGTGCCAAAGCCGTTGCCAAATAACAGGTGCACCAGAAAGGGCCAGAGCCCCGCCAGGCAGACAGCCATAGCTAAGGCCCCGATCCAGATCGCCTTCAATTGCAAGAGAACGGCCCCCGGGCCTTCAGCAAAGCCATGGCGATCGGCAAAGAATGAAATCATCGGTCCGGAAAGTGAGATAGGAACGACGGTAGCGATCGACATCAGCGTTTGAATCACGCGTAGGTCACCGAGACCCTTTACGCCGATAACCTGCGTTAGGATACCGTTGCTGATGAATTCCGCGGGAATTAGAAGCAGTCCTGCCGCATAGAACGGCATACCAATCGAAAATATTGCTATAGTTTCTCGGGCTGGTCGACGGGCGGTGACCTTTAGGCCTAGGTGCCTAAATAGACGCTTTAGACCAATGGCGAGATTAATGGTTCCCAAAATTTGTGCGCCCACTAGTCCCCATGCTGCTCCGCTTGCGCCAAAGACAAATCCGCCTATGGTGACAGAAAACACGGCTATGACGGACGTGACGCCCGTAATCTTGGAATATGTGCGAAACGCTCCAAGTCCAGCGTAGACGGTGTAGCAATATTGGCTCAACGTTTGCCCGACAAAGAATGCCGCTCCGGCAATCAAAAAATCCGCAAGCTCAGGGGCCCCAAAAATATTCTGGGCAATCCAGTCCGCCCCCAATATCATTACCAAGGGAACGACTATTACAATGAGGACGAATATCGTCAGTCCTTCGCCCAGGATTGCCTCCGCGTGCCTCTTGTCAACGGGCAACTCCACGCCGGCGAGCCGAACATGTATTCCTGCGTCGGTGCCCAGTCTTGAAAGACCATAGAAAGTTTGGCTGGCCGCTTGTGTGAACGCAAATGCGCCCAAGCCTCTACCGTCGAGCAACCGAGCTAGTATGGATATGCTGATCAAACCGGCAGCTCTCTGGAAAAACCCGAGAGCGAGCATTGCTGCTGCGTTTGTAAGCAATCGTCGGTTTCTGCTAGCCGTCAAGTCAGTGATGACCAGGTTGAAAGATTTTGGCGTGCTGATCTTACGAGTCCGCGGGCAAGGCCAACCGCGCCGTTAATGAGGACTCGTTGCGACAGATGGCCGTTTACCAGCAAGTTGAAAGCTTCCCTTGGTGATGCGCCTCTCAATCTCATCCACTCGCTCCGCCAAACGGCTTCAGTTCTGCTCGAGCACCGTCGAGCGGGCGACCGAACTGCGCCGCCTTCATCAATCTTGCCCAAAATCTGGGATAATCTCTTTTGGTATGTATGCTCCAAAAGCACGTGCGATTGACCTCGCAGCGCTATTTCCTCCCGCTCTCTATCATTCTCTACAAAATACCGAATTTTCTCGATGGCCTCACTCGACGAGCTATACGTAACATAATGCTCGCCATCTACTCCAATCTTATCAAGCCCGTTGCTAATACGATCCGTAATCAGCATAGAACCGGAAGCCATGCCCTCGAATACTCGCATGTTAAGATCCCCATTGATACTCTTATTAAATACGATCTTTGAGCTACTATACACTCGTCCCATTTCCTGAGGGGTGTACTTCCGTCGCGTCTCGTTGGTAGGGAATTTCGACAGGACTTCCGTCAAAACACGACTGCGCTCAGATTCGCTTGACCCGAACTTACCGACAAAGCCGACATCATAGGTTCGCTTCAGATCCGCTGTAAAATGCAGCGTCGGATCGCACGCCAGTGGCAGCCAGTGAACGCTTGGGTGAGGAAGTGCTTGAAACGCGTAAAGAAAGTCAAGTTGGGCAATAAAGGCGTGATCAAAGTAACGTGCATACGCCAGACGAGGCATAAGCTGCTGATGCACATCGATCAAATAGCCAACAACTGGGCATGGGGCACTGCGAAATACCGCGGGGTCAGTTAGGAACGGGTCGACCACGATAAGGCAATCTAACCCATTCAGGGAAGAGGCGCGGTCTACGGATTCCATTTTTACAAACTCGTGCCCCGCCGATGCAGCGGCACGTTCAAAGTAGCGTACAGTGCTGGTGGGATCGGAATGTCCCAGTATCCCAATGCGTCTCATCGCGGGAACCGCCCGGATGGTCGGTCTGCGGCCAGCAACAGATACTGCGCCACAAAGGCAATTGGAATAATCCGCAACGTTCCAGTGAGCGCAGGCCCGAAATCGGACGGAATCATAACTAACATAGTCGTTGCACTTAGGTAAATAATGAGCCCGCCGGCGCCTGAGCGAGCCAAGCCCTCAAATATCAGAGCCTGCAAAATCCCCAACAAGGCAAAGCCGGCGGCCACACCGGCCACACCTCCCACAAAATATAGGAACGTTACCGGCCCCATCCCTACCGATGTTGTGGCATCATCTAACTTCCCAATTATCGCTTGATTAAACCATACTCCAGTAGAGTAGGATTGCTTTCCGCTCCACAAGAAGCGCGGCACAAACGCCAGAATTGGCGACAGATAGATACTTTCACCCATTCGACTCGAAATCTCCGGATCGACACCTATATACGTGGCATGGGCCAATCCGACAGAAGTCATGCCTGTCAAATCAAATCGTGATATGATCTGCGATCCAAGGGGAATATCATTCTCGTCAAGGGGCTGGTCTTCCTTCGATTGTTGTAGGGCCTCGAAGAGAGTACCCACATCCCTTGTCCCAACAACCGAGTTGTTGTTGAGGTATACCCGATACGGCTCGATCACATTATAGGCCAGAATCATAGCCACGAACCCCAGTGAAATATAGACTAATGAGATTTGTCGAGTTGCCACAAATCGCGCCATCGTTAGTAAAACAAATGGCATAACAATTTGGGACTTGAAGCCAGATATCGCGCCGAATGCTACACTGACAAACAGAAGCGAGGCACATAGCACGCTGAGAGTTACAGCGGATTGCCCTTCGGCACGTACGCGGAAGCAATGTGTCAGAAGAAGAAACAGCGACAGCGCGCCCCCGCTCATGCCAATGTTCAGAATTTCTAGAAAATCGACGTTGGCTTGGCGAGCCTCTCCCGATCCAGCAAATCCAAAGATTCCTCGGCTTGCCGCGATCAAGACCAAAACGACGTACAATGCCTGCAGCATAATCACAGGTATAAGGGCTGGCCGTAAGCCCTTCCGCAAACTCACGGTCAACCTAAGCTGATGTCGTATAGGACCGATCAGCAGTCGGCCGAGATAATAGCCCCGCCACATGCAAAACGTTGCTAACATAGAAATCAACAGAGCCTTGGTCTGGTCATCGGTCGAAGCCAACAGCGAGAACCTGTCTAGTATCCAAGGATCATAAATCGTAGCAACGGACGGCAAAATATAGCCGAGAAAAAAATGACAAAATGACGCCAATAACACAGGAGAAAGCAGACCTAAATCGTCCGATCTTGAGATATAAACTCTGCATTCGCAAAAAACGTAAAACGCAAACAGCGCGAGCACCAGCCTAAACACTGCTGTTGACTCACTTTCAACTATTATAGCACCAACGGCACTCACACAGCCAGTACCAATCAACAACGCAAAGACGGCGAATTGCGTCATTTTTTTGGTACCGGAGAATTCCGTTTCGCCTCCGATTGAATCTAGAGCGCGCAGAACTTATCTCCTAATGGACCGAGGTGGTTATTTTCGGCTCGGGAAACCCGCTACTCCTGCCGGCTACAGTATCCAAAAGCAGATGCAACCGGTGTGCGTAAGTATGTTCCCGTGCGGCACGCCTTTGGCCTGCCTCAGCGATCTCCCGGCGCTCGTCGGGTGAATTCAGGTAGTGCCAAACTTTCTTCCTCAAGTCGTCGACACATTGGAACGCCACAACCTCGCGGTCCAGTTCGAAGAGCTGTGAAAGTCCGGGTCGAAAGTCCAGAACCTGAAATCCTCCGGCACCGCAAATCTCAAATGTGCGTACGTTTGTTCCCCACACCTCTGCAGGATTCAGATTATTTATCACAATTTTGGCGCCGCGAAATGCCCTCACTTTTTCTGAGTGCGCGACGAAACGGTTTTGAACCATTGGCTTTACGTCACCGAGGTTCATCCAAAGCGGCGCTGGCAAACCCCAAATTTTAATATTCATGTCTGAAAGGTTCTGGAAAAAGGCGACACGGTAGGCGTATAGGTTGCCTGCTGTGCATATGTCCGCAGTGTACTTGTCATCGACTTGGGAACTGGTTTCAACACTCTTAAGCGAAGATGGGCTATAGGCTTCAGGAAGATACGCAACAGGGGCACGAAGGTTTCGCCTGAGTAAATCTACCAAGTACGGATCTTTTAAGAATATATGGTCGAAAGGTGCATTTAGGAACATATGTTTACGAAAACTCCATACCGGATCGGGATACCAAAGAACTAAAGGCGCTTTCGTAATTTTTTTTACGCCCACGGCGTCTGAAGGACTGAGATAATCGTGGGAACAGATCGTGAGGTCTATCAACCCTGACCGTTCTACCAGACGCCGCAACGACCTGGCGTCGCCACCAAAACCAATCCTTCGAGTAGCCGACCTGATCGTCTGATATCCCAATCCGATGGCCCGATTAAGATAAAATCCCGCTTTGGACCCAGTTGGAGGTAACGACAGGCCAGGATCATACCTCACCACATCGTGCCGTAGACGTTCCAGCTCGTCAGCAATAAAGGTCGCAAATCCCTCGGCATAGAACTGTCCGATTACCAAAATTTTCATCGTTTTTTTGCCACCGTCGTCATACCCCTCGCATATCGAGCGGGAAAAAACCGACCAATCGCGGTGTCCGTTAGCGACAAGACTGCCAAATAAGGCAGCCGAAATATACCAGACGTAGCTAACTTCGCCGCTAATCCGACCTTGCCCATCCTTCCTGGCCACTGGGCGAATTTTTGCCAGACGGAGTTACCAAGCATAGGCGTGCGTTCGTGAAAAATTTCTCGGCAGATATCGAACCCAGTGCGATCGAAGTGAACTCGGTTCCCCTGAATATCTGAGTAGCCAAGATGCCCGTCGCCCTCCAAAAAAAGCCTCTCGTATAATTTCGGCTGGAGTTTGCGATAGGCCAAAATCAACGGGTTCTCGGTCTCTATATCATAGAAAAAGACAAGCTTGCCCCCAGGTTTTAGCACCCGATTTGCCTCTCGAAGCAAAGCATCTTTGTCTTCATCAGTCAAATGCTCGAATAGGCAAGAACTAATTACCGCATCAACAGCTTCCGATTTGATTGGCAGTCGCATTGCGTTACATTGAATCACTTTATCATAGTTCTCAGCTGCTATATGAAGTGCTGTCAACGAGAGGTCGACCCCAATCATTTGGTAGCGGCTGGCGAACCAGTCGATTCCCCCAGCACAGCCAATTTCCACCACAGTCGAGCCCGCCGGTACAAATTTTGCAACCTCGGTAGGATAGCCTTGCAAGACAATTCGAAGCGGAAGGGTTGCTAGAAATCCGTCGTCCCAAGGTTTGTATTTTGTGCGATTATTATATTTACCTTCATAGAAGTTATCTTTTTCTGACAAGAAGGACAGCACCGGGCCGACCGCTCGCCCTACGACGCCGCACCTTGGGCAACTAAAATGTCCAGCTTCACTTTCTATGTCGATGTGGTGAACAGGACAGCATAATATCTGGGACAAATCGTTACCTCCTTCAGGCTAAAGAAACAAAGACACTATGAGGAGGCTCGAGAGCTGGACGAGCATGCTCTACGTCCTTAAGACGATGGAAAACCATTGGTCGGTTATTGACCTCGCCTCTTTGCGACCAGAGCAATCTCCCTGGCAAATAAATTTGGGAACTTTCTAACCGCTAAATCATCTATAAGAGCCCGAAGTGGGCGGGCAAGGAACCGATTGCGGAAGGGGCCTAGTGGTGCCGAGCCGCGTCCCCGGGATTGTAACAACTCAAGTTCTCGAACTGGCTCAATCAGCTCAGCAACCGCAGTTGCATACGTAAAGAAGCGCAGGTGCGTTCTGTCTAGTATACCGCGGTCTCCGTATTGGAAGCGACCTCTTAGGAAGGCAAACCTTGTTCTCCACTCAAGCGTATTAGGCACAGCGATAACGACAAATCCTTGTTCAGTAAGGAGTGGCAGGAATCGACGGAGAACAGCGACTGGGTCTCTCAAGTGTTCAAGCACATGGGAGAAAATTATTACGTCGAAGCCTGTTCCGAGCGGTAACAAGCTGTCAAATTCCACATCGAGAACTTCTACCCCAGACAGGAAGGGGGCCGCCATGGCAGCTTCCTCAACACTGTGCGTTATCCCGAAGACATCTATGTCCCGCCGAATTTCCCGCAACCTCCGCCCATTGTCGCCTGCGCCACATCCAACATCGAGAATTCGTTTTGCCACCGTTGGGACCAACGACAGTACCAATTCATTGCCGTAATTTTGATATGGTGGTGCGATGGTCAAGCTGTTACCTCGCTTTTGGCGCATGCTAACGCTTGGAAAACGCTGTCAAGCTCTATCGGCATAGCACTCCTTCGCCGGCATCGCATTGCTTCCAGTATTTCCACCCGATCTCGCACCACACTTCGCCAATCTGTGATTGTAAAATCTGTAATTAATCGCGAAAATTGGTACAGAAGTTCAAAGGTTGGCACATCGCGGCTTATGAGACCTCGCAAAGTCGTTCGAAACATTCCACTTACGTTTAATATGGCCCAGTGATTCGCAAATCTTCGAAGGCCTTCTTCATCGCGATTTCTAAGGAAGGCTATCGTGCGAACGCTACGCTTCAGACCAAGAAGGGCGCCTTGCGTTTTCGCATCCTGTAATGGATGGGCGCCTTGTGCAAGAGGTCCAGCAGGCAAGAGGACTACGTCGCCGCGGGCTGCGGCAATTGAACCCACAATCACGTCTGCTGACACTCCTGTCCGCCAGGCTGAGGAATCACGCTCAATTACATCAGATCTCAACATCATGTGCGAAGGAGAGCCCAGTATCCATCCAGATGATAGGCAAATATCCTGCATGGTACGCGAGCAAACTCGGATAGGTTCTCTTAGGAAATGAAAAAACCATTTCTTGCCGGTCGCGTCATCGATAACTGTTGGCACAGCCCAAACAACAGATACTCCAGTTTCAGCGGCAGCTGCATACGCCGCCAGCCCATCTACGAGCAAATAATCATCAGCTTGAATGAATTTGATCCAAGGCTTCGTTGCCATGCCCAAAGCATTAAGATGATTCTCCCAAAGTCCTAAGTTTCGCTCGTTCTCGTGGACTATCAAACGTGAGTCGGAAAACTCCGATAGCATTTCAATTGTGCCATCCTTGCCACAATCGTCGACTACGATTATTTCGCCTGCACCACTTGCCAGCGCCGACCTTACCGCACGCCCGATCTTGTCGCGATACTTGTACGTCGGAATAACAATCGATATGTCGCTCTCTTTGATCGGCAATATTGACCCCTATGACGACATCTTTGGATTGTACTATGCTATGGCAATTTGGCTTCAAGAGCCTTGCGAAGTCCGATTGCGCATTCCCGGTAACTCCAATTCCTGATCCTGGCGAGACTGGAGGCGCGGCACTTTGCGCGAAAATCTGAATCAACAAGGATCGGATGTAACGCAGCCGCAAGTCCGTTTACATCGCCCGCGGTAAATGTTGCCCCGTTCTCACCGTCATGGACCAAATCTTCTACGCAGCCAATCTCTTGCGAAGCCACTACTGGCAAACCAGCGCACATCGCCTCATTGACGGTCAGTCCCCACGGTTCGTTCTCTGAGGGCAGTACAAACACATCGCAGGCTGCATAAACGTCCGGCAACTCGGCTTGGTTTATGAAACCAGGAAATACGACATCCCGAATTCCGCGATCGGCAACCATCGTCTTTAGCTGTCGCTCGAGCACACCAGAACCCGCCATTACCAAATATGCCTGGACCCCCTGCCGCTGGAGCAGACTGAATGCCTCGACCAAGTCTGAGGGGCGTTTGCGATAATCGAACTTAGCCGCAAACAGAATTGCCGGAGCGTTCCCTTCAATTCCGAGTCTCCGGCGAGTCTCCTGGCGATTTCCGTGGGCTTCTTCGGCGGCCGAGAGAAACCTGTCATTGTCCACTGCGTACGGCATCAAAAATATATTTTCCTGCGGAATACTCATCGCAGCAAAATAACGCGAGTTTCTGCTGCCAATGGCCAAGAACCCGTCAAACAGTTTGTACCACATCTTTAGCAATGGAGTCCGTAGTAGCCCGCGCCACGCGGAGCGTTTCAAACCGAGATGGGTCTCGGCCCGCGCGAAAGTGAGGCACTTCGTGGATTTCGCAGCCATAAGTGCGACGTGATGCGCGGCCAGATTATGGCCATGAATTACAACGGCGTCGAACTCGCCTCCTCGAATCGCACCCCACAATTGAGGACCGACCATTGAAAAGAAACCGCCGATCTTTCTTCGTGCGGCTGCTGATCCCAGGAATTGCGATTTATATCCTTGAAGCAAGTCTATATCCCATTTTATAGATTGTCCGAAGCCCCGATCATGCTCCCCGCGAATTGAAAAGTCAGAGAGATAGAGAGCGGTGACTTCGATGTTTGCGTATTTTGAGAGATATGCAAAAAGGGGAGCTACGTATTGAACTGGATGAGTACAGACGAAGGCCACCCGATAGGCAATCGGTGGTGGATCAGAACGCTCTATAATGTCTAATCTTTGAGCAATTATCATCTGCGCCCCGCAGTACCAAAACTAGTCGTCTTTCGGTTCCTCTGGATCGACACACTCACTTGATGAACCTCGTCATCGCCACATTTACTCTCGAACGAAACGCATCGATCCCAAAGCGCGCTTTTGTCCTGCTTGCCAAAAGGTGACGATCAATAGGTAAGCGCTCGATTGCCAATGCCAGATCCTTTGGAAAGTCCTCAGGTGAACCCGCCATGCCCAGTTCTCCGGCGCATAGCGCCTCTGTCGCTCCGCCTATCGCTAAGCCTATCGCGAGTGTTCCGCATGCCATAGCCTCAATGAAGGCTATCCCGAATCCCTCGCGCGAGGAGGGCATGACATAGATATCCGCCGCAAGATACAGCGACGGCAACTGCTCAGCGGGTACACGCCCCAGAAACCTTACATACTGGTCGACCCCTTGGCTTTTTGCAACCTGCTGAAGCCGCAAGCTATCATCACCATCGCCTGCAATTACGTATATAACATTGTTTCCCCGTGACCTGAGGAGAGAAATTTGAGAAATAACTTGATCATGCCCCTTATGCCTCTGGTTCGCATCAAGCCTGCTAACCGTCAGCAGCACGATCTCACTACCGAAGCCGACAGCCTCCCTTGCAGCGGTTCGGTCGCCTAGGACGAATCTATCCGAATAGGTGTTATATATGACCTCTGCCCTTTCCGCCGAAAGGCCAGCATTTACGACCAATCGGTCCCTCGTATCGTTGCTGACGCAAAGCGCCATGTCCGCCATTCTCAAGGCCCACCTTCGAGCCAAATTGAGTCTCCCCCATACTTCTAGACCATGTACGTGAACGACGAGTTTTGCACCGTATGCTCTAGCCAACGCTGCCGCCAAGGGCGCCAAAAAGACGTGGCCGCAGTAGACGATTTTAGGACGCGTAGACGACATCAGCCGCCAGGCAACAACGCTATACGAGAAACGGTTCCAAATCGCCGGATGCTGTGTGATCTTTTCGGGCAAGTCGCCGATTTGATCGCGCACAATCCTTGGCAGGACCTCGATTTTATCAATAGCCGGATTGAACGAAATAGCAGATAGTAAATCTTGAGTGGACTGGGCGATGCCCCCATATCCCCCAAACGCCTCTGCAACGAGAGCTAGCACAGTATTATTTCGTTTTAGTCTCAAGTGGCTTGGCGTCCGTGTCTACGTCTAACTAAGAAAATGACTCTAATTTAGAGTGTACCGCTACGGCGGCTGGCTACGCCCAACTACAGTGCACGCCCTCTCTCCTGCCATCGTTACAACCGGCTAGATACCAATCCATCTGCCAATGCAGACTACAAGCGAGAAGAGTTACTAAACTACATTTCCATTCTGCAGAAAATCCCGAAAATAGCGTATCGTTGGCTTTAGACCTTCACCCAAAGAAACACCCGGGGTCCATCCCAACAACTTCTGCGCTAGCGCAATATCTGGTTTACGCTGCTTAGGATCATCCCCGGGAAGCGGGAGGTAAACAATTCCCTGTCCTCTGAGACCAATCATTCGCAATATGGTTTCTGCGAGTTCCCTGATCGTGAACTCACTTGGGTTCCCTATATTTATTGGCCCCGTGACTGTGTCGTCAGAGTCCATCAAACGAATCATGCCGTCAACCAGATCATCAACGTAGCAGAAGGCGCGAGTTTGGCTTCCATCCCCGTACAAAGTAAGTGACTCTCCACCCAGAGCTTGCATGATGAAATTTGATACAACCCGACCATCGTTTGGATGCATACGAGGGCCGTAGGTGTTAAAAATACGCATCACTTTAATTCTAAGGCTGTGTTGTCTGTAGTAGTCGAAAAACAGCGTTTCCGCGCAACGCTTTCCCTCGTCGTAGCATGATCGAGGACCAATTGGATTTACGTTCCCCCAATAGTCTTCTGTCTGCGGGTGTACGCTTGGATCACCATACACTTCGCTCGTCGAAGCCTGTAGAATTTTGCATTTTAGTCGTTTTGCCAACCCCAGCATGTTGATCGCACCATGTACTGAGGTTTTTGTAGTCTGCACTGGATCATGTTGATAATGCACTGGGGAGGCAGGGCATGCCAGATTGTAGATTTCATCCACTTCGATATAGAGTGGAAAGCACACGTCGTGCCGCATAAACTCAAATCTCGAATGATTGTGCAGATGATCGATATTTCTCTTGGTACCGGTAAAAAGGTTGTCAACACATATTACTTCATGACCTTCACTAAGCAACCGATCCGTTAAGTGCGAACCGAGAAAGCCAGCGCCTCCCGTAACTAGTATGCGTTTTCGGCTGTCATACAGACGTGTCATTTTCGGTCGGCTCGCTGAGTAGAGGAAAATACTATCATGATCTCGACCGACCCATCCTCGTTTTGAGTAGGTCGGATTAAACTAAATAACGATATACATCACTACCTTTAGCTTAGGCAGACAGCCGATGCCCCGTCTCTGGCCACGTCAAACAACTGTTCTACGTCAGATGAATTGCGTCAGCTTGCGCGCGGGCTTCGCGATTAGCGCAAAGTCGACTGTGCCGGCTCTTAGCCATTTCCTGCGAGATCGCAGGGCCTCGATATTGTGCTCGATTTTTGAGCGTAAACCACCGGTGCTTTTCCCCCCCAGCATCATGTCGACCATAACGTGATCTATCAAGCCAGTTTGGAAACCATAGAGTTCCACAGCACGCAGCATCCAATCGTAGTCCGATGCCACCTTAAGACTGAGATCAAATGGTCCGACAATCTCTGCCACTTTTCGCCGAACGTAGAAGGTGGGATGAGCTGGCATCCAACCGGAGCGAAACCCGTTCGCAGGTCTCGGCTCAGCTCGCCACCTGCGCGAAACGCGCTTTCTATCATGGTCATCGACAAAATTGAGATGACCATGGACAATATCACAAAAGGTCAGACCTTGGGCGACCCGGCCGAGCACTGAATCGTCGTGAAACGCGTCATCCGAATTCAAAACGCCGACAGCGTCGCCACTAGCAATAGTCAATGCCTTATTGAGCGCGTCATACATGCCTTTGTCGGGCTCGCTGACGAGGATCAGACCGTCCGTTGCATAGGAGCGAACTATGTCGAGTGTACCGTCAAAAGAAGCTCCGTCCACAACGACAAGCTCCTTCTCTGCGTGTTCTTGTGCAAAAAAACTGTCGAGCGCTTGACGAATAGTGGCCGCCGAGTTTCTGCACACGGTGAGAACGGAGATTTTCACTAATCGATGTACCACGTTTTGGAGTTCACTGCGTAGCAAACCTGAAATGCTCTTCGTCGAGCCTACGATGCTCAGATTCACGCACAACTGCCTGAAGATCCGCACGCACCATCTCGCTCACCATTTCACCGAATGAAGTCGTGGCGGTCCAACCCAACACTCTTTCGGCCTTTCCAGGATCGCCAATCAAAATTTCGACCTCAGTAGGACGGAAATAGCGTGGATCCACTTCTACCAAGACTTTTCCGGAGCTGATATCCAGTCCCTTCTCATCGACCCCCGCACCTTGCCAGGCAATTGTGATTCCAACCTCGGCAAATGCAAGTTCCACAAGTTCGCGAACAGAGCGCTTTATGCCGGTGGCCAACACAAAATCGTCACCATCATCCTGCTGTACGATGCGCCACATCCCTTCCACGTAATCACGGGCATGACCCCAGTCACGCTCTGCGTCCAGATTCCCCAAGAACAGCTGCTCCTGCAGTCCACACGAAATTGCCGCCACCGCTCGGGTGATTTTGCGCGTTACAAATGTTTCGCCCCTTATTGGGCTTTCATGGTTGAACAAAATCCCGTTCGAGGCGTGAATGCCGTACGCCTCGCGGTAGTTCACCGTAATCCAATATGCATAAAGCTTCGCAACTGCATAAGGCGACCTCGGATAAAACCGCGTCGTCTCGGACTGGGGAATCTCCTGCACTTTACCGAATAGTTCGGATGTCGAGGCTTGGTAGAAGCGCGTTTTCGCGGTGAGCCCTAGCAGTCTGATAGCCTCCAGTAAACGAAGGGCACCCATCCCGTCGGAATTGGCGGTATATTCAGCAGTCTCGAAACTCACCTGAACGTGAGACTGAGCAGCCAGGTTGTAAATTTCGTCCGGCTGCACTTCCTGCACGATACGAATCAGATTTGTCGCGTCTGTCATGTCTCCATAATGCAATTTGAGCCGCACGTCAGAATCGTGAGGATCCTGATAAACATGGTCGATTCTGCCGGTATTAAAGGAAGAAGAACGTCGTTTGATGCCGTGAACCTCATAACCTTTTTTAAGAAGGAGGTCGGCCAGATACGCTCCATCTTGGCCGGTGACTCCGGTAATAAGTGCGATCTTACGAGACAATTGCCTACTTCCCTCCATCGGCTATTACTGCCCCCATGAGGCATACCACTTCCGAGATAATTCAGATCAATCTGTCAAAAATTTGAATTGCTTCAGCCGACTTGACCCGATCGGCAACGAAATCCGGGTCTCTGATAAAGGTGGTGTTCGAGGGACCGGCAAAATTGGACTGGCTGCTCAGCGTTCTCAAAATTGGGTTATAATAAGCCTGCTCGAAACCGTGATCCTTCATCGTCTTCAAGGTCCAGGGCGTCACCGTTTCGAGTTCGACCACCCTAAGGTGGCTATTTGCCAACACCGAAAGCGCACCTCGAACAACATCCTCTTCATAGCCTTCAACGTCAACCTTGATCATGATTGGGAAAGCATCATTGACCAGGGCGTCTAGAGGTTTCTGGATTACTTTCAAAGATCCGGTCCCATCATTGGAAACCTTATTCATAGTATCAAGTCCAATAGTGAAAGATACCTCAGCGGCTTCTGAACCAAGCGCGAGCTGGTAAATCTTTATCCTATCGGAAAGGTGGTTTATTGCAACGTTTCTTTCAAGGCGAAGTACAGTCTCAGGATGCGGTTCAAATGCCCAAGTGGTAGCTCCACATACACCTGACGCCAAAACACTATAAGTTCCAACGTTCGAACCAACATCAAAAAAAAGATCACCACGCCGCAAAAAGTGAAGAACTAAACCCATGTCCGCAAACTCGTGAAGTCCCGCATAGATGTTTCCGGTTGCACCCGTCATATGACGACGGACCGCCAACTTCTGACCACCAACCCATGGAACGATCACTTCTTCTTTTAGTCGACTTTCGATCTGCCATCGCAACACTCTCCGCCACGCGCGAAGCTGCGAGTTTCGGGTAAGAGGATGCTCCGCCAAAAAGCGGCCCATTTGCCTAACGGCTCTCATTTGCTATGCACCAGTATTTCACGCCTCTAACCTTCTGTCTTTTTAGACCAAGCTAAGCGCATTTTTGTCAACTCTCACCTCGCGCCGAATCCTGTAACCATGGTTCGGATGGTACGAAACACAATCAGCACGTCGAGCCAAGGAGAGAAATTCTTGATATAGTAAAAGTCGTAATGAAGTTTTTCTAAAACCTGATCCACGGCAGCAACGTGCCCCTGGTTGACTTGCGCCCATCCGGTAATGCCAGGCCGAACGATGTGCCGGTATCGATAGAACGGCAGTTCCGCCTCATACCAGCGCGACAGTACGAGTGCTTCCGGCCGCGGGCCGATCCAGCTCATTTCGCCGCGCAGGATGTTGAAGGCCTGCGGCAACTCATCGATCCTGGATTTTCTCAAGAACTGTCCGAACCGGGTGATGCGTGTGTCGCCGGCCTTTGTGATGGCCGCTTCCTTCTCGTCGACGGCCGTGTCGCTGAGCTTCATCGTCCGAAACTTGTAGACCTCGTAGGGATGCCCTCTGTAGCCCATTCGCTTCTGTCTAAATAGCGCCGGTCCAGGTGAATCGATCTTCACGCCAATCGCCACGAACAGCAGCAATGGGGAGAAAACGACAAGCACAAATAATGCAGAAGCCACGTCTATCGCCTGCTTTACTTTCAGATAAGCCTGATTTGGATTCAAGGAGCCCAGAGTATTTTCAGAAAGATGCTCTATCTCTACCCTGCCCGTGAGCGACTCGCTTATTTGTTTGACATGATAGACCGGCGTTCCCGAGAGTGCGCTGTCGGCAATATACCGCTCCCACTTATCTGAAAGGTCGGCTCGAAGATCGGCCACCACGCCGGTCGCGTACTCGACGACCCTGTCAGGCGATTGAATCCTGTGCCAGCTCACACCCGGTATGCTCTCCAGCCGGTCGACGTCTCCGCCAGGAATGATCGCCAGCCGGTGTGCATCGAGGCGCCGCGTGGCCAAGCTCAAACCAAAATACCACAACGTCGATTGGATGAAGCTCGCCGCGGCCTGGAACCGGCTGTAGTCGAACCTGAAGAAAAAGATCGTCGCGAACACCAGGCCGTAGGTCAAGCCGAAGGTAGGCAGGATGTAGCCAGCTGCTGCAACACCCGGGAAATTGCCAATGCGCTTGTAAAACAGATAACCTGTGGTGTGAGCGACAAACGCTGCAAAAATCGTGACCTGCATATTCGATGACCAGATTGCTTGCTGGTCGAATGACAGGCGCAACACAGCGGGCATCAGAATGGCGAACGTCAACCCGCCAAGTAGCTGAAACCGCATCCGCAGGAGGAGGTGTCGTCGATTCGGTAAATGGATAGTGGTGGTGTTCATAGTGAATCCCGCCAAGCAGGCTTCATGAAAACGGATACATTCACCTGACCAGATGCCGCTCTCGGCCGACGCTCGAATAGGCTATGCCTTCCCTAACGACGTCCTCGCCGCGGTAGACGTTTCGCAGATCAACCATCACCGGCGTCGCCATGAGTGCACGGAGCCGCTTCAGATCCAACGACCGAAACGCATTCCACTCGGTGACGATGACGATCGCATGCGAGCCGTCGGCTACCGCGTAGGCGCTATCCCCGAACGCAATGCCCTCGATCATCTTGCGCGCCTGCTCCATGCCTACGGGATCATACGCTTTGACCGAAGCGCCCGCATCCTTGAGCGCCTGAATGATGGCCAATGACGGGGCATCGCGCATATCGTCGGTGTTCGGCTTGAACGTAAGGCCGAGGATACCGATGGTCTTGCCACGAACCGAGCCGCCGCAGGCCTCGACTACCTTGCGGGCCATCGCCCGTTTGCGCTGGTCGTTTATCGAGACCGTCGTTTCAATAAGCCGCACCGGGCTTGCCGCGTCCTGCGCGGTCTTGACCAGCGCTAGCGTATCTTTCGGGAAACAGGAGCCGCCATAGCCCGGCCCCGCGTGAAGAAACTTTGCGCCGATGCGATTGTCCATGCCGATGCCGCGTGCAACGTCCTGCACATCGGCCCCCAACCGCTCGCAGAGATCGGCAATTTCGTTGATGAAGGTGATTTTCATGGCCAGAAACGCGTTGCCGGCATATTTGGTGAGCTCCGCCGTACGTCGGCTCGTATAGAATATCGGTGCGGCATTCAGCGAGAGCGGCCGGTAGATCTCGCCCATGACGGCATTTGCCCGTTCGGCATCGGTCCCGACAATAATGCGGTCGGGCCGCTTGAAGTCCTCGATCGCCGATCCTTCGCGAAGAAACTCCGGATTGGAGACCACCGCAAAATCAGCGGTGGGATTTTGCTCGCGAATGATTCGTTCCACCTCATCGCCGGTACCGACGGGGACGGTCGATTTCGTCACCACGACCGTAAATCCCTTGAGCGCGCGGCCGACTTCAGCGGCCGCGTCGTAGACGAAGGACAGATCGGCGTGCCCGTCGCCACGCCGTGACGGCGTGCCCACGGCTATGAAGACGACATCCGATTGAGAAACGGCATCGGCCAGATTGTCGTCGAAACGCAAGCGGCCTTGCGCGGTGTTGGTGGTGACGAGGTCGTCAAGCCCCGGCTCGTAGATCGGTATCTTGCCAAGTTTGAGCATGGCAAGCTTTTCCGCATCCCGGTCGACGCAGCAGACCTGATGGCCAAAGTCGGCGAAGCAGGCGCCCGAGACGAGCCCCACATAGCCGGCACCAATCATTGTTATTCGCATACCGTGTACTCTCCATCAGCGCCGATGAAACGATCTCGCCAGACAGCGCCCTTTCCCCACCGAACGACGGCTACCGCACTCCCGGGTGAAAACCCGAGAGCGCATCCTATAACAATTTACATCACGACGCCGCCTTGCTGTTCGCGGCTACGCGATTGCTACGAGATCCCTGGCATCCAGATCTACAGGGATTTCGCCATTCATGATGGCCACTAGAACCCGGGCTCTTCCGGCTGGATCGAGCCGGTCAAGGCGACCGATCTGTTCCGCGAGAGGGCCCGAAAGGATTCGGACCGAGGCACCGGCTGCGAGGCCTCCACTGAAATCAAGCAGCCCGTCCTTACCGGTCAATGCAATGAAACGCTCTACCAGACCCGAGGGGACCGGCAAAGGCCGGTCGCCTTGCGTGACGAGGGAACGCACACCGAATGTTCCATTGACCGAACGCCAACGTTGCAGTCCGAGGTCAAGGGCGATGAACATATAGCCCGGGAAATAGGCCGCCGACCGGGTTTCGAGACGCCGGGCATGACGCACGGTTTTCTCGCAGCGAGGCACAAAGGGCTCGAATCCCTGGATCCGGAGATGCCGCTCTGCGACATGCTCCTTTCCGGGAAAGACGCTGGCCGCATACCAGCGCGTTGCCGGCGCGGCGGTCGGCCCACGCGACAGGGCTGTTGCCTTGCTCGTTGTTTTTTCCGCACTACTCACGTGTCTTCCTTCGGCGGTCGGCGGCATGATCTCAGGTCAACGGTTACGACAGTGTGTGGATACCAGCAAGCAACCAAGCCACTAAAGTCAAGGCGGTTGGGTTAAGAATTTCCTACACATTGTCCAGAAATTTAGCTGTGCCTAAATAATCACCGAGTCGCTTTCTTTTTCAGCTGGCTGAGATGCTATGTCGAGCAATTTATTTCCATATGTAGGTGCTTGGTTACGCTGGTCGTGACGAATCGCCCGTTGGTTCTGGTACTTAGTCCGTCGACTTGAAGCTAATGTGACGGATGGCGTCGCGCACAAGTCTGCCGACAGCGACAAAGATCCTGCACGGCCACACCAACTACGGCGAAAAATCACTGTCGCGCAGAACAGGTTATCACCGCTCGACCGGCTTCACGAACGCTTCAACAGCGACCAGACAGCCGGCACCAGGCTCGCGGCCAGCGCAACCTTGATCAGATCACCGACGATAAAGGGTACCACCCCGAACTGCCAGGATTTTTCCGGGCCGATCAACAGCGCCAGCCAGGCAAAGCCCATTGCCATCATGACGATCTCGGCCACCAGCATGGCATTGAAGAGCTTGATAGGATGGCGATCCCAGCCACGGTCGGCAGCCCAGCCGACGATCGCCGCCATGACGACGAAGCCGGCAAGATAACCGCCGGTCGAACCGAGCATGTAGGCGATGCCGATGCCCTTTTCCGGCGTGCTCTGGAAGACCGGAAGCCCCAGCGCGCCCTCAGCCATGTAGAGAAGCAGCGTGGCGACGCCAAGGCGCATGCCGAAGGCGGCAGCGATCAGCAAGACGGCGAGCGTCTGCATCGAGATATCGACCGGTCCGAGCATGACCTTGGTCCTGGCCGACAAGATCAGCAGCAGCGTTCCGGCGATCGCCAGCAAAAGCTGTCCCGCCAGGCGGGCCGTGCCTTTTTCGGGCAAAGCGAGAGAAATGAGCGGACGCATCGTGGTTGCAATTGCCATGGTCTTCCCCGTTCCGGATTGCCGCCGAACGCGGCCTTGCGTTTTCCTATATTGGCTTCCGTGCTATGCGGCAATCGGTTTTGCCCTCCTCCCAAAAAAGGTCGCGACGTTCGCCATGGCGCTGAAATTCGATACCAGCTTCGATCCGGCCTATGGCCAGGGCGTAGCCGTTGCGCCTGGTATTCAACGCGTCACCGCCCCGAACCCAAGCCCATTCACCTTTCACGGAACCAACAGCTATATCGTCGGGCGCGAGACGCTGGCGGTGATCGATCCGGGTCCTGATGACGAGGCACATCTTCGAACACTGCTCGAAGCGATCGGGACCAGGCCGGTCAGCCATATCTTCGTCAGCCACACGCATCGCGACCATTCGCCGCTGGCGCCTCGGTTAAAGCAGCATACGGGTGCGGCGGTTCTGGCGGAAGGCCGGCATCGTCCGGCGCGGCCGTTGCGTACCGGCGAGGTCAGTCCGCTCGATGCCAGCGCCGACACCGACTTTGTTCCTGATATCGCGCTGCCGGACGATATGGTGATCGACGGTGACGGCTGGGCGATCCGGACGGTGCTGACGCCCGGCCATACCGCCAATCACGCGGCCTTCGCGCTGGAAGGAACCGGCATCCTTTTCTCGGCCGATCACGTCATGGCGTGGGCAACCACGATCGTCGCACCGCCGGATGGCGCGATGGCCGAGTACATGACATCGCTCGATCGGCTGATCGAACGTGACGACCGGCTGCTGCTGCCCGGTCATGGTGGGCCGGTGACCGAGCCACGCAGCTTCATGCGCGGATTGAAAACGCATCGCAAAATGCGCGAACGCGCAATTCTGGAGCGGATCAACAGCGGCGACCGGGCAATCAAGGACATGGTGGAGGCGATCTATCGAGACACCGACCCGCGCCTGCATGGGGCGGCCAGCCTGTCGGTGCTTGCCCATCTGGAAGACCTGGTGGCGCGCGGTCTGGTCCACACCGACGGTGCGCCGGCTCTCGACGGCATCTATTCGCCGGCAAAGTAGTACACTTCGGGTATCACCCCGCCGGCGCCACGCCCACCTGGCCGGCGACTTCCTGGTCGAGCTCGGCAAGGAAATCGATGATGCGCGCTGCATTGTCGCCAAGGTCATAGCGGCCGTAACGCGAGGCCGAGCGCATATCGACGATGACCGCGTCGCCATCGTCGGTCACGCGGATGGCGACATCGGCGGGAAGACCAACCAGCAAGCTCTTGGCCAGCGCATCGACCGTCACGTCGCTTTGCCCTGCTGCGTCTGGAAACGGCGCCGTGAGCTGCCAGCCGCGCCGATCGAGCACCGTTTTGACCGCCTCCAGAACGCGATCGAAAGGCAAGGTGTAGCTGCGTCCGGTAACAAGCGGATAAGCTTCGATTTGCAGGCGCTGCTCGCCGGGTGTCGGCGGCAAAAGCTCGTTCATATCCTTTGTCCGGGTAGAAATATCGAGCACCGGTGGGTCGTCCAGATCCGTCGAGATGTCGCGTAGCGGCGGATAGGTGGCCACCCAATAGGCCACAACGCCGTAAGGGATGAGCACCAGAACCGCCAGCAAGGCGCCGACGGTCAGGTCGCGGCCGCCGCGATCGCCGAAATTCCACAATCGCGCAAAGGCAAACCCGGCGAACAGAAGCGCAAACGCAGCCAGCAAGGCGACAATGCCAAGCACCCATAGGAAAGCTTGGGTCTCGACGAGGTCATAGCGATGGCCGATGAGAGCGGTCAGCAGCAGGATTGCCGAAAACGCGCCGGCGCGCCGCGACCAGCTGGCAGCCCTCGACGTCTGTCGCTCGGGAATTCCCGTCATTGTTTTCCGCGCTGCCCCAACCCGAACACAGGCATAGTGCCTTTCAGTGGCGGCTTGAAGGCGCAAAGACGCCGCATCTCCGGTCAATCCGTCGGCAGGTGATAATCCCGGAATTGCTGGCGCAAGGTAATCTTCTGGATCTTGCCGGCAGCCGTGTGTGGGATTTCGCCGACAAAAGCGACGTCGTCCGGCATCCACCACTTCGCCACCTTGCCGTCCATGAAAGCGAGAATATCCGTCTTGGTCGGCTCCCTGCCCGGCTTGCGTACGATCACGAGCAAAGGCCGCTCGCCCCATTTGGAATGCGGAATGCCGATGGCGGCCGCCTCCGCCACGTCGGGATGGCCGACAGCGAGGTTCTCGAGCTCGATGGTCGAGATCCATTCGCCGCCCGACTTGATCACGTCCTTGGCGCGATCGGTGATCTGCATGTAGCCGCCGGGGTCGATATGCGCGATATCACCGGTATCGAACCAGCCGTCTTCATCAAACTGTTCGGATCCGATGCCGCCATAATAGGCGCGCGCGACGGCCGGCCCGCGGACTTTGAGTCGGCCGAAGGTCTTGCCGTCCCATGGCAGCTCGTTATCGTCGTCATCCGTTATCTTCATTTCGATGCCGAACGGCGTAAAGCCCTGCTTCTGCTGGACGGCGAGGCGAGCCTCGCCCTTCAGCCCGGCGTAATCCGGCTTCAAGGTGCACAGCGTGCCGAGCGGCGACATCTCGGTCATGCCCCAGGCGTGGACGACCTGGACATCGTAATTGTCCTGGAACTTCGTCGTGATCGCGCGTGGACAGGACGCGCCGCCGATGACGACTTTCTGCAGATAGGGCAGTTTCTTGCCGGTTTCTTCCAGATGCTGGAGGAGCATCATCCACACCGTCGGCACGGCGGCGCTGAAGGTCACCTTCTCGGTGTCGAGCAGCTCATAGATCGAAGCGCCATCCATCTTGCAGCCGGGCATGACCAGCTTGGCGCCGATCATCGGCGCGCTCTGGGCAAGGCCCCAGGCGTTGGCGTGAAACATCGGCACGACCGGCAATACGGTATCGCGCGACGACAGGCCCATGGCGTCGGGCATCGCTTCGATCATGGCGTGCAGCACGTTCGAACGATGGCTGTAGAGGACGCCTTTCGGATCGCCCGTGGTGCCCGAGGTGTAGCACATACCGGCGGCGGTGTTTTCGTCGAAAGTCTTCCAGGCGAAGTTGCCGTCGGCTTCAGCAAGCCATTCTTCGTACGCAACCACATTGGGCAGCGCAGTCTCCGGCATATGCGCTTTGTCAGTCAGCACGATAACCTGCTTCAGCGACTTGACCGCGCCGGCGATCTTTTCGAGCAGAGGCAGGAAGGTCAGGTCGACGAAGATCGCCTTGTCCCCGGCATTGTTCATGATCCAGGTGATCTGCTCGGGAAAGAGCCGCGGGTTGAGCGTGTGATAGATGGCGCCGACACCCATGATGCCGTACCAGGCCTCGATGTGGCGCGCGGTGTTCCAGGCCAGGGTCGCGATGCGATCGCCAAGCCCGAAACCATCACGCTCGAGCCGCTCGGCGACCTTCAGGGCACGATCATGGATTTCGGCATATGTGCTGCGCACGATCGGCCCCTCGATCGAACGCGACACGATTTCGCGGCTGCCGTGCTGCCTGTCGGCATTGTCGATCAGCTTATGGCAAAGCAGCGGCCATTTCTGCATCAGCCCGAGCATCTTGTTCCTCCCGTTATTTTTTCGCCATTGTGGGACGAACCGGCGGATTGTCCAGCCAGGATCGGGCTGGAGCGGGCATGGAGCCAATTGAGGCCGAATTCGCCACAATCCGGCCATGCTCGGCGTTAACGTTGATTAACGGCGGGGCGCGAGTGGCGAATGAAAGAGGTTCGCATGGACGCGCAGCTCGACGACAAAGCCTTGGAAAATACGCTTGCCGAAAGTCTGGCCGATCTGGTTGCGGCCGATGTGGCGCAGGCTGATCTGGTCCCTGACGCAAAAACCGTTTCCGAAGATGAATTCGTCGAGGTCGTCGGCGGCGCCCTCGAAGCTGTCGGCGGCACGCTCTTGTTCAAGATGTGCGTCGAGAACGAGGGCGAAGCCCAGCACGTCGCCGCCGCATCGGTCGGCGATGGCGGCAATCGCCAGTTCCTGCTGCTCACCTTGCCGACCAGCGGTGGTGCTTTGAAGGTCGAGACCACCGCGAAAAGCACCAATCCGGTGGCCGGCATTGCCGCCGCCTACGCCGGGCTGATGGACGCATTCCAGGCCGCCGCCTAATTCCAGGCGAGGTATCGGAAAGAAGCGCGAGCCCCCGGGCGACGCCCGCCTGGTGGCAGCTCTTGCGCAACGCGCTTGCCAGACACATCTTGGGGTAAAGGCAAGGAGATCCGATATGGACCAGATCGCAAATCCGGCACCGGGATTTCAACGCAATCCGGACAAGGTCATCACCGTCGAGCCTTATAAGGGCACCGTGACGGTGCGCGTCGGCGATACCGTTATCGCCTCATCCAGCAAGGTCAAGGTGCTGACCGAACCTCCCTATCCCCCTGTTTTCTACATTCCGTTCGGCGACATCGACTTCAAGCAGCTTGGTAAGACCGAGCTCTCGACCCACTGCCCCTACAAGGGCGATGCCAGCTATTGGAGCGTGCTGCCCGCCGGCGATGCAGGCAAGGATGCGATGTGGGGCTATGAGCGGCCGTTCGACGAGATGTCAGACATTCGCGATCACGGTGCGTTCTATCCAAACAAGGTGACGATCAAGGCTACGCCCGACTGATTAGTCGGTGGTGCCTTCATCGCCGATGCCGTCGGCATCGTCGAGCCGCACGAAGGTGAGGCCCTTGGCCTTCAGCGCCAGAAGTCCCTGCACCACGCCTTCGCCGGCCGCATGGGTCGGCTGGTTGATGTGAGCGATGATGACGTCGCCGTCCTTTGCCGCGGCAATGCGCCGGGCGGTCTCTTTTGCGCCGAGCAATGAGCCGCCATCGCCGTTGATTGAGAATCCGGCGATCTTGAAACCAAGCTTGCGTATCATCGCGATTGCCGACGGGCTGTATTCGGCGGTTGCGCCGCGAAACCATTTCGGCGCCGGTTCGCCGGTCACGGCAAGCGCGGCAGCACCCGATTCCACCTCGGCCAGCACCGCCTGCGGGCTGCCGGCGCTGCGAATGCCGTAGATCTTTTGCGGCGTGTCGACGGCCGGGACATGGCGGCCGCCATGGTTTTCCAATTCAAACAGTTCTGGATGCGCCCGCATGATCTCGACGGCGGCGGCGTTGTGCTTCAGCCAAATGCCGGTGACGAAAATGGTGGCAGGAATCTTGTTTTCCACCAGCGCCGAGAGAATCCTTGTGTCGGTCCTTCCGCCGCACGCATCGAGCGTCAGCGCGACGCGGCCGCCGTCCGCCTCGGCCTTGATGTGCAGCGTCGGTGCGACGAGCAACCGGGCGTTGCCAGGAGAGACAGCCCACAGCGATATCGCGATGGCGCAAAAATACTTTTGGAACAGGCGCATCGATTATTTCCAGGTCGGCCGGATCAAAGTTGAAGCGGCGACCCAAGACCGGCATCAAGGCGGAAATCGGGACGGTGCCCCTGCAAATGCGTCGGCAGCGGCAATTTGACCGCCGGCCTGACCTTTGGCAAGGGCGAGGTCACAATGCGTGCTCCACGTCCTTAACCTTCCGTGAAAGGATCGCGCGCACCGCGTCGACAACCGCTTTGACCTCAAGTCGCCAGACGCAGCAAGCCTTGCTCGGATCGGGTCGGCGGCACAGGTCCCTGGCTATGCACTCGCAAGGCATGGAGGGCCGCGGCGTAACACTGGCCACGCCGACAGGCCCCCAGACGGCCGGGTCGGTCAGGCCGAACAGGCCGACAACCGGCGTTCCGGCGGCGGCGGCCATGTGCATCGGACCACTCTCGTTCCCCAGAAACAGGCGTGCCTGGCCGAGGACCGCCAGCAGCGTTGCAAGCGACAGCGCCCCGACCACGTTGACGACCGGCGAAGCGGCCTTGGCGATGATGCGCTCGGCAGATGCCCACTCGTCGGGGCCTCCGACAAGCAGGAAGTCCAACCCGGTCTGCCGCGAGATCTCGTCGATGGCCAGCGCAAAACGTTCCGGCTGCCATTGCCGCCCCCGGAAACTCGCTCCTGCATGAACGGCTATGAAGGCGTTACGCCGGAGATGATGCCGGTCGAGAAGCGCCAATGCCCTGGCGGTCTCCAGCGGCAGCGGCTCAATCGTTGGGACCGGCGCACGCAACTCCAGGCCAAGCGCCTCAAGCGGCGAAAGATAGCGGTAGAGATAATGCTGGCCACCAAAGCCAAACGGCTTGGCCAGGACGTTGGCGGGCTGGCGTTCCAGCCAGCGCAACGGTTTTTCGGGAGGATCATATCCGACGCGGGTCTTGGCATTGACGAGCCTGACGATCATGCGTGAGGTTTTGGAATCGGCCAGGTCGATGGTCAGGTCAAACCGGAACCGGCGCAGAGCGCGCACCATCGCGTAAAGCTCGCGACCACGCTGCACAGGGGTGCCACGCATGCGTACGCGTCGGAACGCCACCACGTCCGAGGCGATGCCATGAGCCAACAGGAAACTGGCAAAGTTCGCCTCGCAAAGGAACACGATCCTGGCCTTTGGATATTGGAGGCGCAGGTTTCTGGCGAGCGCGGAAGCGAGGACAAGATCGCCGATGAATTTCGTCTGGAGGATGAGAATCGAGCGGACGTGCGTGGGCGGGTTCTGCAACATCTGTTTCTGGCACCGGGGCGGGTTCGGGGGCCGGAAACTGGGCAGAAACGATGTCGGGATTTGGAGCCGACAGACGCACGTTCGCGTGAATTCGGTTACAAATCAGTAAGGTCAGATGCCGGTGGACTCCAACTCCTATCCGCGGCCATTCTTTGCAGCCTGCACCGCCGCTTGCGCGGCGGCCAGCCTGGCGATCGGCACCCGGTATGGTGAGCACGAGACGTAGTCGAGGCCGACCTTTTCGCAGAAATGGATCGAGGCCGGGTCGCCGCCATGCTCGCCGCAAATACCGAGCTTGATGTCGGGCCGCGTCGCCCTGCCCTTTTCGGCGGCCATCCGCACCAGCTCGCCGACGCCCTCTATGTCGAGCGACACGAACGGGTCCTGCTCGATGATGCCTTTTTGCCGGTAGGTCTCGAGGAACGAGGCCGCGTCGTCGCGCGAGATACCGAACGTGGTCTGGGTCAAATCGTTGGTGCCGAAGGAGAAGAATTCGGCCGCCTCGGCGATGATTTGGGCGCGGATCGCGGCACGCGGCAGTTCGATCATCGTGCCGGTCAGATAGTCGATCCTGACACCGGTCTCCTCCATCACGCTTTTGGCGACCGCATCGATGCGTGCCTTGACGAAGTCGAGCTCCTTCACCAGCCCGACCAGCGGCACCATGATTTCGGGGACCACCAGCGCGCCGGCCTTCCTGCCGGCCTCGATGGCCGCCTCGAAAATGGCTCGTGCCTGCATCTCGGCGATTTCGGGATATGAGATGGCAAGCCGGCAGCCGCGGTGGCCGAGCATCGGATTAAACTCGTGCAACGCTTCGGTGCGTCGCCGGAGCTTGTCCGGCGACACATTCATGGCGGCGGCGACCTCGGCCACCTCCTCCTCGGTCTTGGGCAGGAATTCGTGCAGCGGTGGATCAAGCAGGCGGATCGTCACCGGCAGCCCGGCCATGATCTCGAACAGTTCGAGGAAATCCGAGCGCTGCATCGGCAACAGCTTGGCCAGCGCCGTTCGCCGATCCTTTTCGGTATCGGCCAGGATCATCTCGCGCATGGCAACGATGCGGTCGCCGTCGAAGAACATGTGCTCGGTGCGGCAAAGACCGATGCCTTCGGCGCCGAAGGACCGCGCCATGCGCGCATCCAGCGGCGTCTCGGCATTGGTGCGCACCTTCATGCGGCGCGCGCCGTCGGCCCATTCCATGATGGCGGCGAAATCGCCCGAGAGTTCCGGCTGCAGCATCGGTACCGCGCCTCTCAGCACCTGGCCATTGCCGCCGTCAATGGTGATGATATCGCCCTTGCGGAAGGTCGCGCCCATCGCCATCAGTGTGCCGGCTTTGTAGTCGACGCGCAGCGAGCCGGCGCCCGAAACGCAAGGCTTGCCCATGCCGCGCGCCACCACGGCAGCGTGGCTGGTCATGCCGCCGCGCGTCGTCAGGATGCCTTCGGCCGCATGCATGCCGTGGATGTCTTCGGGGCTGGTCTCGATGCGGACCAGGATCGCCTTGCGGCCTTGCGCCTTCGCCTCCTCGGCGTCATTGGAGGAAAAGACGATCTCGCCGGTGGCAGCACCCGGCGAAGCCGGCAGGCCGACGCCGATGATGTCGCGTGCCGCCTTCGGATCAATCGTCGGATGCAGCAACTGATCGAGCGAGGCCGGATCGATGCGAGCGACGGCCTCCTCCTTCGAAATCAATCCGTCCCTGGCCATGTCGACGGCAATCTTCAGCGCCGCCTTGGCGGTGCGCTTGCCGGACCTGGTCTGCAGCATCCACAATTTGCCGCGCTCGATGGTGAATTCGAGATCCTGCATGTCGCGGTAATGTTTTTCCAAACGGTCGGAGATGCTGACGAAAGCCTGGAAGGCGTCCGGCATCAGCTTCTGCAGCGACGGCTTGTCGGAGCCGGCGGCAATGCGCGCCGCCTCTGTGATGTTCTGCGGCGTGCGGATGCCGGCAACGACATCCTCGCCCTGCGCGTTGACCAGGAACTCGCCATATAACTGCTTTTCGCCTGTCGATGGATTGCGGGTGAAGGCGACGCCAGTGGCCGAGGTGTCGCCCATATTGCCGAAGACCATGGCCTGGACGTTGACCGCCGTGCCCCAGCTTTCGGGAATGTCGTGCAGGCGCCGGTAGGTGATGGCGCGGTTGTTCATCCAACTGGAAAACACCGCGCCGATAGCGCCCCAGAGCTGCTCGTGTGGATCCTGCGGAAACGGCTTGCCGAGCTCCTCCTCGACCTTGGCCTTGTAGAGCGCGATCACGCCTTGCCATTCGATGGCTGTCAGCTCGGTGTCGAGCTCATGGCCGAGCCCACCCTTCTGGTCTTCGAGGATTTCCTCGAAGACCTCATGGTCGAGGCCCATGACGACATCGGAATACATCTGGATGAAACGGCGGTAGCTGTCATAGGCGAACCGCGCATCGCCTGAATCGGCGGCAAGTGCCTCGACCGTCTCATCGTTGAGGCCGAGATTAAGCACGGTGTCCATCATGCCGGGCATGGAAGCGCGGGCACCGGAGCGCACCGACACCAAAAGCAGTTTCGATGGATCGCCGAAACGGCGCCCGGTCAGCCGACCGACGTGATCGAGGGCGACCGCCACATCCGCTTCCAGCGAGGCCGGATAGGCGTGGCCGTTGGCGTAATAAGCGTTGCAGACCTCGGTGGTGATGGTGAAGCCTGGCGGCACCGGCAGGCCCAGGCTGCACATTTCGGCAAGATTGGCGCCCTTGCCGCCGAGCAGATTGCGGTCGCCGGCACGGCCTTCCGCCGCTCCATCGCCAAAGGTGTAGACCCATTTGGTCATGCTTGCTCCCCGGTTGCAGGAGATTGGAAATACTGACAAATCGAGCGATATGATGCTGCAGTGCGAAAGGCAAGGCATCGACCAAGCCGGCCGGCCTCTACAATCGATTAATGAAAAGCGGCGCCGAAAAGACTTGCTTTTTGGAAAGCTTTGTTTGAACATAACGTGAACAAAAGGCTGAACGATGAGAATGACCGGAAAGCTCGATTATCTGGAAATGCCGGCGACAGGCGGAACGCTGGGCAGGGTGAAGGCTTTCTACAGCGCGGTCTTCTCGTGGTCGTTCACCGATTACGGGCCGACCTATTCAGCCTTTGCCGAAGGGCTGGACGGCGGTTTTCAGGGGGATGGCCAAGATGCGCCGGTCAAGCCGCTGCCCGTGCTCTATTCCGAAAGGCTGGAGGAAACATTGACCGCCGTCGAGAATGCCGGCGGCACCATCGTCAAGCCGATCTTTTCATTCCCCGGCGGCCCCATGCGGTTCCATTTCGTCGATCCGGCCGGCAATGAAATGGCGGTGTGGGGTGAATAGGTCCGATCAAAGTGACGATTGCAAAACTGGTGAATCGGTCGCGCATAGTCATATGTCGGCATTGAGCTTTCTCCCGGCTCGTCATATAAGGCCGCTCGCACAGCGGGCACGCTCCGGCTGTTGGGGCGTCGCCAAGTGGTAAGGCATCGGTTTTTGGTACCGACATTCCCAGGTTCGAATCCTGGCGCCCCAGCCAATTTTACATTGTCCAACCCGGAGACATAGGACGGCAGTCCGCCTGTGGCGGAAGAAACAGCGGAGCCCTATGATAGCCGTAGAGGGAGCGCCCGTCCGGTCTTTGGTGGGCTCGACCCCGTTAGCTAACGTGGCCCATGGGCTCCTGCGGATTTGAAAGTGGTGACGCCACCTGTGGCGATCCGGATTAGGAAATTGATATTTTCGCGCAGCCCAGCCCTCCAGCCTTGCTAAGGAGGAGTATGCCATGACGCGCAAGACGCAGCCCCGCCGGAAAAGAAATCTCACCCCGGTCCATCCCAATGCAGCTGCCATCGACATCGGAGCACCATACATCTGGCCGCGGTCTCGCCCCGGTGCGATCCCGAGCGGGTACGGACATTCGGAACCTTCACGGCCAATCTGCATCGCCTCGCCGCATGGCTTGAGCAGTGCGGAGTCAAGACAGTGGCGTATGTCTTCGCTCTGGCGCAAGCGTTGGAGCTATACGAGATATACCAAGTCAAGGTGGCCGGGTGCGATGAGCGGATCGCAGTGGTTTCGGAACGCATGAAGGACGCCTATACGGCGCCGCCAGCGGCGCTACCGCCTACCGGCTATAAGCGGCCACAGGCCTGTGAGGCGGGGGTTCCAATGCGCGAGGCCCTGCATGCGATCCTTGGCGTCGATCTTACACAAGTCCATGGGATCGGGCAGTACCTGGCGCTCAAGCTGGTCAGCGAGTGCGGCACGGAGCTCCCAGCTTGGCCGACCTCCAAGCACTTTACCGTGAGCCTAGCGCCGCACAACAAGATCTCTGGGGCAAGGTGCTGGCACATTGCGATCCCGTCGGGTGGGGCATCCGCTCCATCACTCGGTTCGGCGGCGGCGAACCGAGGGGACGGCGAATGTCCAGGCTACGCGAGAAGCGCGAGACGGGAAAACAGGATCTGTTCCGCTCCAGGCTCGATCAGATCGTCAACAAGAAGCACGAGTTGGTGCGGCTGGCGCAGGCGATCGACTGGCCGATGCTGGAGGAGCGTTTCGGCGCGGTCTATTCGGACGGCCCCGGCATGCCGCCCCTGCCGACCCGGCTGATGGCGGGGCTGGCCATCTTAAAGCACACTTTCAACCTGTCGGACGAGGTGCTGTGCGAGCGCTGGGTGGAGACCCCCACTTCCAGTATCTTTGCGGCGAGGAATTCTTCGGCCACGCGCTGCCGTTCGATCGCTCGTCGATGACGCGCTGGCGCAGCCCGCATGGGCGAGGAGCGGATCGTGGCGCTCGTGCAAGAAAGCCTCAGCATCGCGGTCAAGGCCGGGGCGATCAAGCCGTCCGACACGCGCCAGGTGATCGTCGACACCACCGTGCAGCCGAAGAACGTGATGTTCCCGACCGACGCCAAGCTCATCCACCGGGCGAGTGAGCGAATGGTGCGGCTGGCCAGGAAGACTGGGCTCAATTTGCGCCAGACCTATGTGGGGTCGGCAAGCTGGCGCTGATCAAGCACCAGCGCTATGCCCACGCCAAGCAGTTCAAGCGGGCCAACAAGGCCCTGCGCAGGCTCAAGACCTTCTCGGCCGAACCATCTCCCGCCAGGTCGCCGGCGATGCGGAACTGGACGCGCTTTTCAAACGGCCGCTCTATCAGGCCGCCACCGTTCTCGTGCAGCGTCAGCGCCAGCGCGGCGCAAGTTCTACAGCCTGCACGCGCACGAGGTGGAATGCATCGGTAAGGCAAGGCGCATATGCCCTACGAGTTCGGAGTGAAGGTGTCGGTGGCCACCACGCTGAAGCGCTCCAAGGGTGGCCAGTTCGCTCTGCATGCAAAAGCACCCGGCCACAACGCACCGCAAAGCCACAAGTTCAGGGTCTTCACGAGCAGCCAGAAACGCCGCGTCACTCCGGCCATCAAACGCCGGTCGGCGGTCGAGCCAGTGATCGGCCACATCAAGGCCGAGCACCGAATGTGCCGCAACTGCCTCGCCGGCCAGCAGGGCGACGCCGTCAACACCATCCTGGCCGCCGCCGGCTACAACTTCTCCCTCCTGCTCAGGTGGCTGAAGGGTTTTTTGTCGCTCCTGATCGCTCAGCTTCAACTCCGGCCCAAGCCGGTCGCCGCCTAGAGCTCGGGTTGTTCAAGGTCGACCATCTACAACGCCCTTCTCCATCGCATGGACTACGCTGACCCAGGAGCCTCTTATTACGAAGAACGCTACCGGCAGCGGGTTCTCAGCAACGTCCGGCTTCGTGCCAAATCGCTTGAATATGCCCTGCAGAGGATGGAGCCCACCCCGCTGCGGCTGTTTCTGAGGAAGACATAGGTGACAACTTGGTGCCGAACGGGTTGTCGATGGTCTACAAGGTCCTCTGGGCAGCAAACCCCGGTGAGCCCCACACCTTCACCCTCCAGCGCGTTCACAATTCCTGACGAAGCAGCGCTGGCCGCGGCGCCAGAGGCCCGTTACCCCATCTAGTGCGGCTGCAGTTTGCCGAAGACGCGGGCCACCTTCCCCAGGGATGATCCACTTCGTACCCGTTGAGGCTGAGGAACCCGGCGGCTCGATCGCTCATCGCAAAGTGAATTGCTGCAAATCCGTTTAGAAGCCAGGATCCTGGCGAGCGGCTTTGAGAAGTGATCCTATACGCCGCTCGCAGGTGAAGCCGCGAATCCACGTTAAAGAAGGGGCTGTCGTTCACGCAAACCCATCTCCTGCCTCCTGGGCGGCAGAAGTCGAGTGATGTCCTGCCGGGCTCTCTCTACCGGCAAGTGATTGGGCAGACATTAGATGAAAAATGAAACCAAAGTGCTGGAACACGAGGTGACAAGAATGGCCGCAGCCACACAATCCGTGACAACACAACTTGCCGCTTCACCAAACGCTCTCGGAATCATCAGCGTCAGGGACGACAAATTTGGTGCGGCAGGCGACGGTGTTACCGATGACACCGCGGCCATCCAGGCCGCGTTGAACAGCGGAATGGCTGTCTTCTTCCCAGCCGGAAATTACCTGATCTCGGCAGCCCTACGCCCCCCGTCTGGTGTTCATCTCTCCGGTGAAGGCTACGACAGCAAGATTTTCTGCGCGAGGACTGGCTGGTTGCTGGACGTCACGGCAAATTTCGGCCTGATCACTGTATACAAAGTCCATCATGTTTCGATCAGGAATCTTCGGCTAGTTGGAACGATAGACGCGGATCAAACTCATACGCCGAAGCTGATTTACTTGGAGGACGCCGAAGACATTTCCATCACTGAGAACTGGATCGAGAATACCGCCTTCGAAGGTATTTGGCAGGGTGGCGACGTCACCAAGACAAAGCGGCTGATCGTCAGAAACAACCGGGTCAAAAATGTTGGCCATCCTGCCGCTGCATACGTTGGACTCCCTGCAATCCAGGTCAATGCTACGGAGGCCCTTATCGAGGGCAACTTTCTGACCGATGTGGGAACGGGTATTGGCGCATCCGGAGATCGCATTACGGTCGCCTACAACCGGATCAACGGGATCACGGTGTGCGGCATCGGTACCGGCGACGGTGGTGCCCAGCACGGCATTGTGATCGTCGGCAACACGATCGAATTTTGTGCGCGCCCAAGCATCCCCCGAGTTGGCATTTTGCTCGGGGGAGGATCCGGTGATTCGGATGCAATTAACGTAGCAAGCAATACAGTTTCGATCAGTGCGGCTCCGGGCGACGCAAACCCAATCGGGATTCGCGGAACGAGTGCGAGCATGTACGCACTTTGCGGAAACGTCGTCGAAATTGCGGGGTTCGGTAATGGGCTTCAACTAGGGGGCATTGCCGATGGCGTCATTGCGATCCTTACGGGCAATGTCGTGAGAGTAAAATCGGAGCAGCAAATTTCGTACGGCATCAGCGCGATCGCCGGTGGGGTCGAGTGTTCTCTGCGTTTAATTTCAGCCGCCAACCGAGTGTTGGGGACCACACGTGCTGTCGGGTCGTTCGCATATGATTATAGGGCTGCTGGTGGCGGAAAGTTGGACCTGAGCATTGACGCAGATTGGACCGAGGAAGGTTTGGTCCGCGTTGATAAGACATATTTTGCCAACGGCGAATACGACAATGTGCCCATTCGATGGCCACGAACACGCGATTGAAATCGCCGAAAAAGGGCGCCAAACCTGACAACAGGAGCCTAAGCGAACTGCTCGCAGGCAGTCCCTCTCCGATTGTTAGATCTGCGAACGACTCATGTTGATGTTGTCGTCGACCTCTACCGGCCCAGGCGCGTGCGTAAACGTTGCCATGGCTAGTGGTGTTCTGGCTCCTTGGTGTCTCGCCGCGTTCGAAGCTCGGCGATTTCTTCGTTGCACCATTGCACTTGACAATGCGGCTTTCGAGATTGGCCACACGGCTCGGCACATAGCGGATCGGAAAAACCAGTTCAGCACAGAGCGCTTCGAGCGCGCGGTAGTGATATGGATCCGATCGGCGAACTCCCATACGGGCCGGCGGCAAATGGAAGGCCGCATCAGAGGCCGGACAGATGTCAGCACCCGACTACGCGCCGCTATACTGCCTTTCGAAGATTCTTCTTACGCACACGGGGCGTCCACAGATGACGTTGCGATCACCGATTCCCGTGGAAGGGGAAGTGCCATGACCAATCGAGACGTTAGACTGAGCAGAGGCGAGTTGAAAGCGTTGCTGTTGTCGGATGAGGACGGCTTTCGCCAGGCATTGCAGAGTGTCGTGCAGGAGGTTCTTGAAGCCGAGATGACGGAGGCGATCGGGGCCGAGAAGGCGAGCGGACGGCGGAGCGGACGAGTTACCGCCACGTTGAATTCGTCGCCTCCGAGCGAAGGTCCGGTTCTGATCCTGCAGGACACGACCGAATTTATCTACAGCCGCGCGTAGCCGGGCAAAATCGGCTTCACCAGAACCATCAACCCGGGCGCTCAAGGCCGGGCAGCCCAACGTGCTGACCTTGTGCGGGATGCTGATGCATTCGAGCCAGGCCGTCACCCTCACCCGGACACCCCTCGGTCTGACGCGGCGAAGTTCTGGACACGAACGAAGTTCAAGGGAACGCTCGCGCTCAAGCGGCACATCAATCCCATGCGCGTGCCAATCGAGACAAGGAGCGCTACCGCTGGCTGGAGAACCTGCGCTAGTCCATCGCGCTCGTTGGCGCGCCCGACCGCTGCTTGCATGTGGGTGACCGGGAGAGCGACACCTACGAGCTCTAGTGCACCGCGCAGGACCTTGGTGCCAGCTTCCTCGTGCGCGTGCAGACGAACAGGCTGGCGGAGCGGACTGCCGACGCCGCCCCACGCGATCCCGCTCATCGCGTCTTTGCCCAACTTGCGACGGCGCCTTGGGCGGAACGTCATCGCATCACGGTTGATCAAGACGAGACGACCTGGCTGCGGGTGAAGTTCGCCGCCATCAACACCTTGCCGCCGGTGGGCAAGCAGAAGCGCAAAAGTCCGCAAGTTCCGCCTCGAAGAGAATCCGTCACCCGATGGCGAGCCGTTCAACTGAATGCTGGCGACCAACTTGCTGGTCAAAGATCTCTCCGTAGCGGTCGAGAAGCTCGGCTGGTACGCTCTGCGCAGGAAGGCGGAGGTGTTGCACAAGTTGAATGAAGTCCGGCTGCCGTGCCGAGTAGGCGAGACTCGAGACCGCCTAGAAAGCTGGGGAAGTTCCTCGCCCTCATCGCGGTGGTCAGCTGGCGCACGTTCTTCGTCAATATGTCGGCGCGCGCCAAGCCAGACGCCGCGCCCGAAGTGTTTCACCTTTGCCGAGATCACTGTGCTCGACCGGATCGACGCGTCCCGAACGCGACCGCGCCTTCAGCGGCTCACATGCGAAAATCGCTCAGATCTCATTCCAGATCGGCCGCGGGCGGATCGGGCATCAGGATGGCGGCCCAGCACTCCGGTATGCTGGTTGCACCCCACCTCAGACACAAACCTCGCTCTAGACAGTCGTACCGAGCAGGCAGATAAGCCAAACTCGACATTTTCCGAGGTCGGCAGTCTCAGTTGCCGGGTGACATCGGGTTGTGAGCGAGCACCTGCAGTATCTGTCCACAACAAATTAGTGTCGCCGGCAGAGTGCGTGGTCCGGCCAGCATCTTAGCTTAACGTTGGCTCAATTGGCCGGCAGGCAAAATACATATTTTTGAGAAAGGCCGTTTCTCTGCCGTGGCTTGGCGTACGAAGTTCCAGTTTTAAACTTTTGTAATAAAGATATCAAATCGTTTGTATCTCTTATTCATATCTTCAATATTGAAATACATTTTCTTTCAGTGTGAATTTGCTATGTTACAAATTTTAATATTTATCAAGTTTTTCCAATCAGAATATACCTTAATTGTTGTCATACATTTCCTAGCAACAAATGGGAATGCCATAGAGATACCAATAAACATCGAAAACGACCTGAGCCTCCCCGCAATTGAATTTTGCTTTTATCGAACAAGGCAACTATCCGTAGGTATATTTTTCGCGGTAATGTGACAATCGTGCCGCCGATCAACCATTCTATCAGGGCGTGCAGGTATGTGATTTGGCGCTAATATACACCCTCTAGTAGGCAGACATCCGCGGGGCGCTATCGAATCAAAATGAGGGATTATGGATGGCAACTCTGCACTATGCATCGGGTGGTTCTGCCACCGAAATCGCAACCGCCGGCTTCAATCTGGCTGACGTTCAGTATGTTTCGCTGGTCGACGCATTGCCGGACGGCATGAAGGGTCTGGTGTACCTCAACGAGCACGAGGGCGTAACTTCATCCTTCATCGAGAAAATGACCCCCTTCCTCGGCAATCCGAATGTGTTTGGGTTCTATCTGGTTGACGAGCCCGATCCCACGGGCAGGTGGGGCACCTATGCAACCGCCGAGAACCTGAAGGCGGAATCCGACTGGATCCATGAGCATTTTCCAGGCGCCAAGACCTTCGTCACCATGATGAATATGGGATCCCCTACCAATCCGGATTTTACCAACACCTACAATCCGGCCAACACGCATATCGACTATTTTGGAATAGACCCCTATCCGGTGCGCACGGGAACGGACACGGTCGACTACGACATGATCGACCGAGCCGTGGCTGCAGCGGTGAAGTCGGGCATCCCGATCAGCAACATCGTTCCGGTCTATCAGGCCTTCGGCGGCGGCAACTGGGAGACTTCCGACGGCGGCAGACAGGTCATGCCCACCGCCGAACAGATGCAAATCATGATCGATCATTGGGCCAAGCTGGTTCCGTCACCTGCCTTCGACTACACCTACAAATGGGGAACGCAGAACGGCGACACCGCATTAGAGAGCTCTCCGGAACTACAAGCCGTTTTCCGGGAGCACAACCTCGCAACGACTGGGACCGAACCGCCTCCCGTCGACACAAGCGACACCTTGTATGGCACCAGCGGCGACGATGTGTTTCACGGCGCCGGCGGCCACACGATGATCGGCTATGGCGGCAATGACACCTATTATGTCGATGACATCCGCGACAAGGAGATCGAGGCCGCGGGCGGCGGTACCGACAAAGCATTCGCCTCCGTAAGTCATGCGCTTGCGGCCGGCTCCGAGATCGAGTTTCTCACTACCAGCAACCCGTCCGGCACGACGGCAATCAACCTCACCGGCAACGAGTTCGCCCAGACCATCGTGGGCAATGCCGGTGCCAATGTCATCAATGGTGGCGGCGGTGGCGATATCATCAATGGCGGTGGCGGTGCCGACACCATGGCCGGTCAAGGCGGCAACGATACCTTTTATATCGATAACGCTGGGGATAGGGTAGTTGAGGGGGCGGGTGGTGGGACTGACAAGGTGCTTACTTCGGTGAGCCACGCGCTTTCAGCCGGCTCGGAGCTCGAGTTTCTCGCCACCAGCAACCCGTCAGGCACGACGGCAATCAACCTCACCGGCAACGAGTTCGCTCAGACCATCGTGGGCAATGCCGGCGCCAACGTCATCAATGGCGGCGGCGGTGGCGATATCATCAATGGCGGCGGCGGTGCCGACACGATGGCCGGCCAAGGCGGCAACGACACCTTCTACGTCGATAATACCGGCGACAGAGTTTACGAGGCGGTGGGCGGCGGCACCGACCGGGTCTTCACTTCGGTGAGCCACGCCCTGTTGGCCGGCTCGCAGATCGAGCTCCTCGCCACCACCAATCCGTCCGGTACGTCTGCAATCAACCTGACCGGCAACGCCTTTGCCCAGACCGTCCAAGGCAATGCCGGCGCCAATGTCATCAATGGTGGCGGCGGTGCTGACATCTTGACCGGTAACGGAGGCAATGATGCATTCGTGTTCAACAGCGCCCTTGGAGCCGGCAATATCGACAAGGTCACCGACTTCAACAAGCTCCAGGACAAGATCCAGCTCGACGACGCCATTTTTGCCGGGCTTAAGTTGGGCGGCCTTTCATCCGATGCTTTCTTTGCTGGCACGGCTGCGCATGATAGCTCCGACCATATAATCTACAACAGTTCAACCGGAGCGCTCTCTTTCGACAGCGACGGCATCGGCGGCGCAGCTCAAATACAGTTCGCCACTCTCTCTCCAGGTCTGTCGCTTACGGCAGGTTCGTTCCTTGTGATCTGAACGACCCGGAACGGCGGACCTTCAATTCGAGACGGTCCGCCGCTCCGTCTTTGTTCAAGCACCGGATTTCCAAGCGAAGTAATCAGTCCGGGTGGCGCTCTTATCCTGGAGCTAGCGCGACGTACCCGTCATAAGGTTCGCCCGAAAAAATGGAATGGTATCGTCCTTGTCCCCATGATCCTTCGTAAAAGACGCTGGGATGGTTTCACTCAATGTCAATACTGAGATCTGGGGATAGCTCGCCAGCACCAAAAGCGCTGAAATGTCTGCAATTTGTCGCTGCCCTTGACGTTGAGCCGAGATGCGGAGCTCTATTCAACTCGCGAGCCTCAATTATGCACTTGTTGTCGCCGAGGAGGGCAGCTTTCTGCGCGCGGCGCGGCGCGCCGGGATCGATCACACTGCGCTCAGCCGGCGCATACGCGATCTCGAATACGCGATGGGAACGAGGATATTTCATCGCCATGCCCGCGGCGTTGGCCCAACCCCGGCCGGCGAGCGTTTCCTCGATCGTCTGCGCTCCGTGCTGCTCGAACTGGACAATACTCTGACGCTGGCCAGGACGGGCATCAAGGATGAACAACAAAGGCTTTCCATCGGCTCCCACGGACTCATCCTCGCCGGGCGAGCGCTGGATGCAATCATTGAGTTCGGGAAATGTCATCCAAATGTGACCGTCAGCTTGATAGAGGGGTCCCAACCCAAGCCCAGGGCTCTGGGCGGCATCGAGGTCGACGTCACCGTGACCTCCTCCTCGCGATCCAATGGCGGCGCATTCGAACTGAAGTTGTGGAAGGATACTCTGGCCGTCGTTGTTGCTTCAAGTCATTCTCTCGCATGCCGTCCCGTGATCGAGTGGTCGGAGCTGGACCAGGAGACGTTGCTAGTTTGTAGGGGCGAAGCATTTCTGCTTGCCGATGCTGTTGGAAATGGCGTGCAGCTTCCCGCGATCGTCGAACATCACGTCAGTGCCGGCATCCTTATGCGCTTTGTCGGAAACGGCCTTGGAGTCGCTCTGATCCACGATGGGGAAGCCAACAGGGTTCCGGAAGGTGTCGTTTGCCGTAAGCTTCGGATCAGGGGCAAGCCAATCCAGATCTCCAGCTTCGCCCGTTGGCACCCAGACAACGCCAATCCTGCCCTGCCGGTCTTCATCGCGTTCCTGCGCGATCGGTATTGGTCCCGCCAGCCGTCAGACCGGACTACCCGCTTTGCCGGATCGGCGACTATCTGTCCGGTCACACGGCCGAGCAATTCGCCATAGGCGACGAGACCGCGATGAACGGCGCCGAGCAGTTCGACCGTGATCTTGACCGACCGGTTATCGGGAATGGCGGAGAGTTTCAGCTCAGTCATGCCGCACACTTCGACGCCGCACCCGGTCAGCACCGTGGGACTCGGTGATGCGCACCAGATCACTGAGCGCAGAGCGGATTTGCGGCCATGGAAATTCGGAGCATTCCTCCCATGCCTCGCCTTCGCGCAATACGGCATCGAGTTTGCCTGCCACACCGGCGAGACTCGTAGCAGATGTGGTTGAGAACGCTTCCAGAAGATGCTCCGTCCGCTCGGCAGCATCGCGTTCGGCTCTGAGCGTAGCAATGTAGCCGGTCTTCTCCGCAGCCGCATCCCAGCGTGCCTGATGCGCCGCGAAATCAGCTTCGGCCTTATCGCGGAGCGCCGCCAGATCCGGCGCTTTGCCGAGCACTTCATTGAGCATCTCGATCGAATGGACCGTCACCTGCTCACGTTCCGCCAGGCGGACGGTCACACAGGGAAAGCCGACGCTCTCGACAAGCCTTGTCTCCAGGCGCTGCTGCCTGCGGCAAAGCCGCTCGGCCTGTTTGTGGACTCTCTCCCATTCCCGCCAAAGCGCCAGTGCAGGATCAGAACGCCGTTTGGTCCTTCCGGCGTCGCCTGCGGACGCGTTGCCTTCAAGCGTCCACGCGGTAGTAGCCACTACTGTTCCCGCGAGCACGCGCCTGCGGGTGACGAATGGCAGACTCGTGATATTGTCGGAATCAGTCATGATCCGAGCTCCTCAGAAGCTTAGGTTGTGGTCAGGCCGGGTAAGGTGTTGCACCACCTTATTCGGCCGTTTTCACACGGGCTCGTCCTGCCCCGGTCGAGTATTGTCTGGGGCTTAGCGAGTGGAGTGTCCACTCTACGGTCTTAAACGAAACCGCCGGCATCGTCAAGACTTTTGGCATCAAATGATGCGTTAGGTATAATAATGATAACGAGTGAGCAGCTGCGGGCCGCCCGCGCACTTTTGCAATGGGATCAAAAAGCCCTCGCCGCGAAGTCAAAAGTTTCCGTCGCGACCATTAAGCGGCTTGAGCCAATCGCTGGCATGTTGAAGGCCAACCAGGTGACGATCGAAGCACTGAAACGTGCGTTGGAGGCCGGTGGCGTCGAATTCATTCCCGAAAATGGCGGCGGGCCTGGCGTTCGGCTGGCACGCCCTCTGGAAAGCAAATGACTTGCACCAAACGGACGGCAAAGGCTTCGTTCATCCATGTCCGGCCTAGTGTCTTCGACAGTGGTTGCTGTTTGTCCACCTACAGAGCCACTTACGATTGTAATTGTTGCAGATCGAGTGGGCTCACTCGAAATGCGGGAGCATCCTGCGACCTCGAAGCCGGATTGGCGCGCGGGCACGCGAATTGCATAGGGCAGAAATCAGCCGACGGCCCGGCTGGCCAACGGGTACGTGACTGGCACGTTTCCGGCCCGTGCCCGCGCTCGACCGCCACGGACCGGCCAACTGGCCGGCGTATCGCAGACCGGCACGCGCACTCTTCTTACAATCTCATCGAAAACAGGATCGACAAAACTCGTCACGGTCGATCTTCCAATGCGGACGACTCGCTGCCAACGAGTTCGGCAGCTAACCGACGTTGGCAGCACCAACGCGGCGGATTTCCCGACCCTTATTCCGCCACTCCGCTCTCAGCGCGATGGTTGAGGACGATAAGGTTTTTTGCCTGCGCCAGGCCGCCGGGCTGCTCATTGCGGTAAGGGGGTCCGATTCTCATGATGAGAACGTCTCCGGCAAGAAAAACCAGCTCGCTGAAGATGTCATCCCACTCGATATCGCCCCAACCGAGGAGTAAGTGCAGGTCACCCGGACCTAGCGCTGCATTCTCGATGGAGACCCTGTGGGCGCCCGAAGGAACCATGGACATGCAGGTGGCCCGTCACCGGCGCCATGGCCCGCAGCTGCTCACGGAAGTTCAGGCCGCGATGGGTCGATTCACTGTAAGCGTGACTGAAATCGATGAGCGCCACCAGGTTCAGATGGCTAACCGCATTTGCCGTCTGCGCAACGCCAGGGCCTTGGCAGCATCAATCTGGTAACGGTAGACCGCCGGGTCCGTGAGGTTCGATGAGACGACGCGGTGAACTGTATATAGCGGAAATCGAACTTCCTCGTCAGCGCGATAAGCCTCTCGGCTCTCTCGGGGACGACGCGACCACCGACCATCAGGTCGAGGGTCGTCAGTTCCAGTCCGACGGCTTCGACGCACATATCGGCAAAGCTGCGAAAGTCCGCCTCAAGGCTCTCCATCTGCCATCGAAAGAGACTGAGGTAAAACCTGCGGCGATAATCTTGCTCATAAGCATCCCCAATGACGGGCGGCCAGGAATGCCAGGCCGGTCCGGATCGTTGTCAGGTGAGATGGCAATTACAGAACCGATGCCATTCTCGAAACGAGCTTCGTTCACCCAGGTGCGATCGAGCGGTCTACGCTATTGCCAGTGGGCCTACATTAACTCGGATCGGACCGCGACGAGCTCGAGTCTCACAAAGCAGACTGCCTGCCCCCGAACCTGGAAGCTCTCAAGAGCACCTCTCGTTCAGACAGATTTGATACTGAGAACCCCTTCTCAAGCTAAACTATTACAGGTTTACGCAAATCACCTTGTCATCGTGGCGAATTCATCAGCCTCCAGAGCTGGAGGAACTGGCAAGATGCGCGGCATGAGGCAAATCAATTCGACCGCCGGAGGCCCTGCCGCTGCAGAGTTTCCGGGTTTGCGTTTCATTGCTGCGGCGTGCTCGCAGATCTCAGGAAAAGACCGGTGAAGTTCGCAACACGTTGAATTCTCGGCGACACGCAAAGGTTACAGCTCGCCTTTATGTACGCCGCAACGGCTCAGATCTGTCTGGGTTCGGTCCACTCGGCGCCCGAGAGGCGAAGATTTCGGGATCGAGGCGCTTGAGCCACTGCGCGCCAGACAGAGCGATCCGATCCGTGTCATACTGTCAGGCAAGACACTAGCAATTTGGGGGCCGCAGCAAATGAAAGAAGAGAACGACGTTCAGAAGTTGGTGCGCACGTTGCGTGCTCGAGCACCTGATGACGCAGCTGAATTGCTGGCCCGAGAATCTCCCGAGTTCATCCGCGACACACTAAAGCTGTTGCCGGACGGGCACGCCCGTAAGGTGGCCGAGCATTTGCCACCGCATATGCGGCCCATCAGGTCTCATGGCGGTGGCAAGGATTTCGCGGTCCCCGACTCGCTCGTCGAGCTAATGGACCCGATTCCGGCCAGCGTTCCTGTCGCGACGACGGTTGCTGCCGCGGTGGAAGCTGTCAGACGCGCCCAGGTGCCGACCGAGCTCACTTATCTCTACGTCACGGACGAGGGCAATAAACTAGTTGGCCTGGTGGTCCTGCGCGATCTGATGCTGAGCGAAGCGGACGCGACGGTGGATCAGATCATGCTGCCCAGGCCGTTCGCTCTTAATGTCGGTCTGTCTTTGAGCGACGCCTGCAAGGCAGCAGTACGCCGTCAGTACCCTGTCTATCCCGTGGTGGACGCGGAGAACCGGCTGCTCGGGCAGGTTCGCGGCTGGCGCTTGTTCGAGCAGCAAATCATCGAGATTTCCGCCCAGTCTGGCCAGATGGTGGGTGTCCAGAAGGAAGAGCGTTCTTTTACGCCGCTGTTTTCAGCCTTCTTGAAGCGTCATCCGTGGCTGCAGCTGAACCTGCTGACGGCCTTCATGGCCGCTTTCGTGGTCAGTTCATTCACAGGCACGATCGAGAAGATCGTCGCCCTGGCGGCGTTCCTCCCGGTCTTGGCCGGGCAGAGCGGAAACACCGGCTGCCAGGCACTCGCTATGACGCTGCGTGGCCTTGCCCTGGGGGATGTGGACAAACGACCGAAGCTGCACCTGGTGATGAGGGAGGGCGCGCTCGGGATCGCCAACGGCGTGCTCGTCGGTCTTGTGGCGGCTGCAGCGATGTGGTTCTACGCCTCGCGGCAACCGGAGTCGGCGGCCCAGGCGCCAATGCTGGCACTTGTGATCCTGCTCGCCATGTCCGGATCGTGCCTCATGTCCGGAATCTCCGGCGTGCTGATCCCGCTGGGCCTGCGCCGGGTCGGCGCCGATCCGGCGGTCGCCTCGGCGATCTTCCTCACCACCGTGACCGATATTGTAGGCATGGGCCTGATGCTGGGGCTGGCCACCATGCTTGTGCTGTAGCAAGACGCGTCCGGTGACGCGTCCCTGGGAGTCGGGGCGATAAGCTGACCTCGTCGCGTTCAACAAAATAGCAACAGCCAGGCCGCATCGCGCACGTGTCGTGAGAAGCACCTGCTCTCCGACCCCTTGCGCAACGCGACGGAAGACCTTTGGATGAGCCGTGGGTGACCTTGAAGCCTCATTCGGTGACCAGATACGCGCAGAATCGCGCAAACAATATTAATCTTGTCGGCTGCGCGATCCGCCACTGATGATGATTCGAGTTAGTTGCCACTGGTGCCGAATACTTCAATTATGTACAGCAACGCTGAGAAGATGTTTTGACAACCAGCGCAGCCGAAACACGAATAAACCGATAGTTTGTTGCGCCGCTGCAACAGCTGCTGAGACTCGCATGGTCTGGTGACAGTTCAGTCGCCTTTTTCTTTGAGTCGTGCTAAATCCTTCGCACTAGTCGGGTTTGGGGTGGGTTCTCGGCATGCAATCTTCGTTTCGAACGATCTTCGGCTTCGCCGCAGCGCTGCTTTGTACCGGCGTATTGCCGGCCGGCGCACAAGGTCTTTTTACGGGCTATGATGATGCGTTTTCGGCCCGCATCGCCAGTCCGGCCGACAACGGAACGCTCGCCCAGTTCGTCACGGTTGCCGTCAACGCGGGACAATACGATCAGGCGATCTCTTCAATCGAGCAGTATCTGATCAAATATCCCCGCGATGCGCGCGCCCGACTGGCGGCCAGCCGATTGTACTATCATGTCGGCTCCTATGAATTGGCCCGGCGGCAGGTGCAGTACGGCATCGAAGTCGGCGGTCTGAGCGCAAGTGAGCAGCAGGAAGCCGTTCGCCTGCTCGCCCGCATCGAGCGCGCGTTGCGTGGCGTCACCTGGGAACTCGCCCTGACCGGCGGCGTGTTCAGCGCATTTACCGATTTTGAGCCCGGCGGGGCGCAGGACGACGACAGCTTCGTCTCGCCCTATGGGCGGGCGGAAGGCTTTGTCCGGTGGGACCTCGGCACGCCAAGCGCCGACGCTCTCGTCCTTTCAGGCTCATTGACGGCGACACAGCGCTTTTTCACGGAAGACCTGTCGGTTCCAGGTAGCGAGAAGACCTTCATCCACGGCAACGCCGCAATCACCTGGGACAAGGGGCTGCCGAACAGTGGGATCGATTCGCTGCGCCTGCTGCTTTCGGCGTTCACAGTTACGGATCGTTTCGACAGCGATATCCACGAGACCGGCATCGGCGTCAGTGGGCGCTTTCTGGTGCGCCCGACGGTCGAAACGACGCTTTTCGCAGGCGGCGGCTACATCGATCTAAGCGCCTCGCAAGGCATTTTCGCCGATAGCAGGGTTTTCTATGAGGCGGGCGGCAGCTACCGCTTCCGCAATGGCCAGGCGCTCGGACTGCGGCTGGTCGGCTCGAATGACTTCGCCTCCGGATCTGGCGAAATCGGCCACAGCTACACGGGCGAGGTCCGCTATGGCGGCCTGTTGATGAACGTACCGGATCTTTTCGCATGGTCGCACCAGATCGCCTTTTCGGCCGGCCACAGCAACACTCCCGATCTGTCCGTCGGCATCGGCACAAATATCAAAAGCGACTTCTGGCGCATTGCCTCGGAAAGCGATTTTCAGCTGACGGAGGCGCAGAAGATCAGCGTCGATCTCGCCTATCGCCAAACCAACTTCGACATCGCCAACGGCGACCGAAAATCGTTCGAAATGCTCATGAGCTACACGTTGACGCTCAATTGAAAGAGGCCGCGATGAGGACCCCGTACCGTCAGATCGCCATTTTTGTCGCCTGCCTTGCCTTTGCGGCACCTTCCGCCGCTGAGACGGTCGGGTCGATGACGGCCTACCAGACCAACATCGTCCGCAACAACGGCGGGACAATGAACGTGGGGGCCGGCGTCGAACTCGGCGACCAGCTGCGCAGCAATCCCACCGGTCTTGGAATGTTGGTGTTCCGGGACGAATCGAGCGCCAAGATTGGTCCGAACACCAGCCTGACGATCGATGAATTCGTCTACAATCCGGGCTCCGGATCGGGAAAGATCGACATCGGGATGAACAGCGGCCTGGCCCGTTTCTATGGCGGCCAGGTTTCGAAAGGCGGCGTCATGCAGGTTGCGACGCCGCATATGGTGCTCGGAGCCAGAGGCGGCATCATCGAAGTGCTGGTGGCAGCCGGCCAGACCGTGGGCATTTTGCGCGCCGGCCGCATGACCTGCACGATCAATGGCAAACGGCTGGTCATCACAAACCCAGGCTACGCCTGCACATCGGAAGATGGCAAGCTGCTGACCGGCTACGGCGGAATCGACACCTTCCCGATATTGGACAGCATCGACCGGATTGCCGGCACCGGCCTGCCAGGCGAACCGGGTCCGGGACTGGATGTAAGCGCGCTTTGTGCGTCGGCACTCGGCGGCTCGCTCAAAATCTGCGACTCCACCGACGGCGCATTGCCAGGAGTGGTCATGGAGTTCCCCGACACCCCAACGCCACCCGTGGGCGGCGGCGTGAATAAGGGCGAGTGTGAGGGTGAGGGTTGCTGCAACTACTGCGAATAGGGCTGGCCGCACGACATGAGCCTCTTGGTCGGTTGGCGCTGGGCTGATTGGCGGCAAGCTGGCAGGCGCAAAGTATCCGGCCTTGTGGTCGTGCTCCTGCTGCTCGCTTGCCATTTGGCTTTTGACGGGCCGTTGTCGCGCCTGCGCGAACGCACGTACGACTTCTACCAGTTTCTCGCTCCGCGCCAGGCGACGAGCAATCCTGTCGTGATCGTCTCGATAGACGACGCCAGCCTCAAGGCACATGGGCGATGGCCCTGGAACCGAGGCCTCTTGGCCGATCTGGTCGATGGCATCACCAAATCCGGCGCCGCGGTCATCGGGCTTGCGCTGGTGCTGCCCGAGGCCGACACCTCGCCTGAGGGCATCGCCGGAGACAAGCGCCTGGCAGCGGCACTGGCCAAAAATCGAACGGCGCTTGCTGTCAGCCTGGGCAACGAGGCGACGGTTTCAGAAGCAGGGCCCAAAGCCGGCTGGTCGATCGTCGGACAGGTACCCGACACACTTCCCGGCTTCGCCGGCCTGACCGGCTCGCTTGGCGAATTCTCGAACGCCGCCGCGGGCCTCGGCGTAATTCGCACCTTGCCCGATCCCGACGGCGTACTGCGCCATGTGCCGCTGCTGTGGCTTCGCAATACCGCTCAAGGCGTGCAGCTGTGGCCGTCCTTCGCGCTCGAGCTTCTGCGCCTTTACGCCGGGCAGGACGGCTACATAGCCCGGATGAAGGCCGCCGGGTTCGACGCACTCAGGATGGCCGGCGCCATCGTGCCGCTCGAGCCGGAGGGGAGCATCCGCCTCTGGGAAACCGCCACCGATACGCCGCGTATATCTGCCAGCACTATCCTTTCGGGCGGCAGTGATCCGCGGCTGCGGGACGCCATCGCCATTGTCGATCTGTCGGCCGTGGGACTGACGCAGTACCTGCCCACCCCGACACGTCCAGCGCGACCAGGCGCGGACATCCACGCCGATGCAATCGCCCAGCTGCTTGCCGGGCAGTACCTAACAGAGCCGCCGCATGCGCGCACGGTGGAGCGGCTCTGGTTTGTCCTCAGTGCCGTCATTTTCATCGGACTTTCCGGAGTGCTCGCCGGGCGTGTCGTGCTTGGTGCCCTGGCTCTCGTGCTGCTTGCTGTCACGCCGTTCGTGTTCGGCGCTTTCGAATACAGCCTGCAGGGTGCACTCTATGACCCGCTGCAGCCGGCGCTTGCCACGATCCTGGTAGCCGGCTTCGAAGGCTATGTTCTCTACAGGCGCAGCGAGCAGCGCCGGTCCACCCTGGCACGGCAGTTCTCCCAGTATCTGTCGCCTTCCGTGGTGCAGCGCCTCGCAAGCTCAGACACCGAAGCGATCCTGTCCGGCGAGAAGCGCGAGATCACGATCCTGCTCAGCGACATACGCGGCTTCACGACGATGAGCGAACAACTCGATACCCAGGAAATCGCAAAGGTGGTCAACCACTTCCTTGGCATTGCGACCGATGAGATCCTCAAGCGCGACGGCACCATCGACAAGTTCATGGGCGATGCGGTGCTCGCTTTCTGGAACGCGCCGCTTGATCAGCCGGACCATCGCGAGCGCGCGCTCGACGCGGGCCTTGCCCTGATCGAACGGGTGAAGCGTGAAGACGCCGCCTTCAGCGCGGACGGCCACCCCTCCATTGCAATCGGCGTCGCCATCGAGACGGGCATTTGCTCGGTAGGCAATTTCGGCTCCGAACGGCGTTTCGATTACACCGCGATCGGCTCTCCGGTGAACCGCACGGCACGGCTCGAGTCGACGACCAAGAAGCTGGGCATCCCGCTGGTGCTTGGTCCCGGCTTTGCGGCAGGAGCATCGATGCCAGTCGTCCAGGCGGGCGCCTTTGACCTCCAGGGTTTCAAGGGCGAGGTGCCGGTTTTCACCGTTCCGGAGATGCAAGCTGCTCACCAAAGTATGAGCCGCGAAGAAGAGAGCCAACGTGGTGGGCAATCTGGCGCCCCTGCCGTGGTGGTTGGTTCGCCGCCATCCGTGCAAATGGCACCGCCTGATCTTGCACCCCGAACCCGAAGCACACGCTGACCGGATCCAGCGGATCGCAGGGGTGCCGACCTGCTTTGTGAACTAATACTGCTGGGGAGGCCAAGGTGTCATCAAACGGCCCTTTAATTGCGGGTGGCTGTCAATCCGGATCAGCGCGAGAGCCGATGAGACGCGTATAGACGGCGAAGGGATCCGTCGAGGTAACTCCGGCAATGATTGTCGAGGCCGCCGAATTTTCGAGCGAGAAGATAGGCCGTGTTATCCAGTTCACCACGAATGGCAGCACGGCTTCGTTGAGTTCGCCGCGCCATCATGTGGAGGCAGCGCGTGGTTCAGATTGTTTATCCTCGCCGCCGGATCATGCGCTCGAGATGTTTCCAAGAGCATCCAGCCGTAGCACTCCCCGAGCTGCCCTAACGAGAGAGTTCACTTGGGCCGGGATTACGGCCCTATGAACCTGACGCAATCGATGCAGCTGGCGCTGGCCTCATCGGGCGCGTGGGCGGTCTATCGACATCAATCGGTCGCCGCGGATGTTGGGATGCGCATGCGTCGGCGCACGTAGCGTCGATACGCCTTGGGCATGTGGGCATTGACAGTGACATGGCCGGAGCGACGTGTTTCAGACGCCGAGCAATTCCAAGGACTGAGCACCAGAACCGAACCTCCCGACGGAATTTCGCGAGCTCATTCCTCCCTCTCCTCCTTATCAAAAGGCCGCTCGCGAATTCGCTGGCGAGTATATCTCCGCTATGATATACATATATCACTCATGAGGATATACAAAATGCCGCTCTTCATTCGCGATCCCGACGTCGACGCCATGGCCGTCGAGCTGCAGCACATTACCAACGCGCGCAGCAAGACCGAGGCCGTCAGAACCGCCTTGCGCCACGAGATCGAGCGCAACCGCGGCAGCGTCCCGCTGCGCGAGAGACTTGCCAAAGTCAAGGAAATGGCGCGGCGGATCGGGCCGGCCAACCCTGATTTCGATATGAAGAAATTCACCGACCAAATGTGGAGCGACGACTGATGTTCGTCGATGCCTCGGTGATCGTTGCCATCCTGAACGAGGAACCTGGCGCGGAAGAACTGGAAAAGCGGCTCGCGGCCGCGACCAAGCCGCTGTATACCTCCCCGCTCGTGCGGTTCGAGGCAGTCCAGGGTCTCGCGCGAGCGTCGGCCGAAGCCATCAAAAAGAACGCCAAGCCCACGGCCGACATGCTGGCGCAAGCCCGTGATACCGTCGACGCCTTTTTGATCGAGATCGCCGGCAAGGAAATCATGATATCCGGCGATATCGGCGACCGGGCGATCGAAGCCAGCATGAAATACGGCAAAGCAGTCGGGCACAAAGCCGATCTCAATTTCGGCGATTGTTTTGCCTACGCTTGCGCGAAGGCTCACCGGCTTGCCCTGCTTTACAAGGGCAATGACTTTTCACAAACTGATCTGGCGTAAGGCTTTCCTGGCCTTGCATCGCGGCGCGAGAGCCGATGGGCCCTTTTGCATGCTTTGGGCGAATCGTCGTCTTTCATGGTTAAACGCAATTTACGAGGAACGTTCGCTGGAGCACTGGTTTTCTTCGGCACGATCACCGTCCAGGCACAGCGGGCAGACGGCATCTTCTGGGTGCTGCGATCGGGTGCGCCATGGCGCGATCTGCCCGAGCGCTACGGCCCACGCACCACCTGCTACAATTCGTTCGATGGCGGAAAGCAGGTGTGTGGGACCGCCTCATGCATGGCATCACCAAAGCCCATGATGCAACGGTGCAGATGATCGACACCTCCATTGTTCGCGTCCATCAGCAGGGTGCGATGGCAAAAAGCGGAATCGAGATCATTGTCTCGGTCGTTGCCGATGCGGGCTGACGACCAAAATCCATGCTCTTGTCGACGCCGAAGGCAGGCCGATCAAGCTGACGCTCACGGCAGGTCAAATGAGTGACATCGCCTACGCAGCGGACTTATCAAGGATTTGCCCGAGGGTGCCATGCTGCTCGCCGACAACGGCTATGATGCCAACACCTTGCGCAATGCCGTCACCGAGCAAAAGGCATGGCCAACATGCCGCCCAAGGCCACCGCAAGGACCCGATGTGCTTCAGCCCCCTCCTCTACAAGGCCCGCAACTTCGTCGAACGCTTCTTCACAAGGCCAAGCAGTTCCGTCGCATCGCAACTCGAGATGACAAGCTGGCAGAAAACTACCTTGCTGCCCTGAAACTCGTCTCAACTCGCATCTGGCTACGCGGTGATGAGTTACGTCCTAGCGTTTTGCGTGCCCTCCCCGGTTGTCATTCACCGCGCATCGTCGCCTGGAAGGTCGGCAGGTGCTTCTTCTGTGCCTCGAGCATTTTCTCGCGATAGACGCCGTAGATGACGTCGGTGTCGTGCAGTGTGACGCCGGCAATTGTCGGCGAAGCAAAAACCGGCAGTTCGATGCCGCGTTTCGAAAGCGCATCGGCGGTGCGGGCGATCAGCTCATGCGCCAGGATCATGGCAAGCACGGTCGACGAACCGGAGACCGGACGGCTCCAGCCCTCGACCGGCACGATGGCATCCTCGATCGGCGAGCAGGTGTCGATGACAAGGTCGGCGGCATCGGCAAGCCGTTTGCCGGAAGAGTGCGTCGCCGGCTTGTCGAGATTGTTCTTGCTAGTTATCGCAACGACGAAGATGCCGCGTTTTTTCGCATAAAGCGCGGTGTCGATGCCGGACGAATTGCGGCCGCTGTGGCCAAAGATGATGATCGAATCGCCTTTGTTCAGCGGCTGGTGGTCGAGGAATTTCTCGGCGTATTTCTCGGTCCGCTCCAGCCACAGAAGTTCGCGCACGCCGCCGGCGCCGAGCACGTTATGCCACATGACACGCGGGTCGGTCAGCGGATTGAAGCCGACATAGCTGCCGTAGCGCGGAAACACTTCCTGGACCGGCAACACCGAGTGGCCCGAGCCGTAAAGATGAACCAACCCCCCGCTCTCGAGGGTGTCGGCAAAGCGGCTGGCCGCCTCGCCAAAGGCTTCGGCATTGGATTTCGAGGCCTGTTCGATGAGGGCGGCAAGGCGAGGTATGTAGAGATCGGACACGTCGGTACTCCTGTTATGTGTCGGCTTCGGTAATGGCTCAGCTTCTTGCGGTTGGCGCGGCGCGACCGGCACGCAGCGTCGAGCGGATTTCGTAGCGGTCGCCACGCATAACCGAGACGGTGAATTCGAACGGGCCACGCTCGTCGGTGGTGATGCGCTCGACCACGAAAGCGGGGCTCCCCGCAGGCAGATCGAGCAACTCGGCATCCGCTGCCCCGACAGCGCCAACACGGTAGTTTTCGCGCGCCGCGACCGGCACGATGCCGTAATGGCGTTCCAACGCTTCGTAGAGCGAGCCCTGCAACAGGCCGGCATCGAGAAAGCCGGGCACGCGCGCGGCCGAGAGTTGCGCAGTCTGAATACCGATCGGTTCGTTGTTGCCGAGCCTGAGCCGCCGGATGCGCACCACCGGGTCGCCCTCCTCGATCTCCAGCGCTCCGGCCGCGGCGGCATTGGCGGTGGTCAGGCTGCAGTCGAGCAATCGCGAGCCGGCGACCACGCCCATATTGCCCATTTCCTGGGTGAAGCTGGTGAGTTCGCGGGTGCCGGCGACCAGCGTGGTGGAGCGCACGAAGGTGCCACGGCCATGTTCGCGCCTGAGCAGTCCGTGCTCCTCAAGATTGCGCAGCGCGTGACGCAGCGTGATGCGGCTCACCCCGAACAGGGCGCACAGTCTGTCTTCGGCCGGAATCTGGTCGCCGGTCGCCCACTCGCCACTCTTTACGATGGCGCGGATGGCCTCTTCCACCTGATACCAGAGCGGCTCGGGCCTTCGGCGGTCGGGCAGCTGAAAGCTGACTTGGCTCATCTTATCTGCCTCCACTGTGCTCCGGCGAGACCGGCCAGCGAGGCGCCGACGAGACCGGCGCGGGAGCCAAATTCGCCGGACCGCAGCACGACATTGCGCAGATGCGGCGGCAGATGACGCTGCAGAGCCGAAAGCAGCGGCGGTCCGACGACGTCCAGCGCATCGGCAAGCCCGCCGGAAATCAGCACCGCCTGGGTGTCAAGCAGCGCGACCGCACCCGCCAAGGCAGTGCCCAGCCGGCGCGCCGGCAGCTCCAATGCGTCAAGGGCGGCCGTCTTGCCACCCCGGGCCGCCTCGACCAGCCTGCCGCCATTGGCGAGCCCGATCTGGCGCGCCGCGGCGTCGAATGCCCGCCCGGAAGCGAAGCGCTCCAGCCAGCCGCTGCGGTCCTCGCCTTCATCCTCGATGTCGGCGCAGGCCCAGCCGAATGAGCAGGCGCCGCCACGTACGCCGGCGACGATGTGGTTATTGACCAGAACGGCGGAGCCGATACCGGTGCCGATCGCCAGCAGGATGGCATCGGACAGGCCTTTTGCGGCACCTTCGACCGCTTCGGCCAGCATGGCGACCTGCGCGTCATTGCCAACGGCAACGCGCAGACGAGGAAACAAGGCCGCGATGTCGATGCCGTCGAGATAGGGCAGGTTCGGAATCCAGCGGCAGACCGAGCCCTCGACAAGCCCCGGCACCGCTAAGCCAAGTGCCTCGACCGGACCGGCCTCGGCGCGCAAGGCACCGATTCGGGCGACGAAGGCATCAAGACTTGCTGGTGCGGGCTCGCGGCTGAGCATCTCCAGCCAGCGAACATCGCCGGTATGGATAGCGGCGCGCAAGTTGGTGCCGCCAAGATCGATGGCCAGAACGCGTGTCATCGAGAGCGACTCCGACTGGCTGCCGCCCGGTCCTCGAAGCGCCAGGTCCACGACGCCACGGCGTCGTCGGCTCTGGTCGGCAGTGCGGTACAGACTCCGGTGCACGCGGCGCCAAAGCCGATCGGGTTGAGCGCAGCGTGTCGATGAACCATGCTCCGTCTCCCATTCGACATCGGCATCCTTTGCAAGCGGCGCCCGGCAGCCGAGAGGCTGCCTGTCTCCGCCGCGGCAACGAAAAGCGGCTCAGTGTCATTATAACGACATGACTTCGATCGCAAGAGGTTTTGGGGATAGCCAGCAGTGAGAAACAGCTCGAAGCCATCGCACTTAAACTCCTGTTTATGATCTGTGATCTTCCTTCACAAAACCGGAGCAAGAAAACGCCGCAACGCCGGCAGGAGCTCTCCACGAAGATAGCGCTTGCATCGTTGCTTCTGGTTGTCATAACGTCATGGACATCGCTGTGTGGCTATGCGGAGGGTCGGATGTCTTTGGCTTGGATTTCGAAACTGGCACTTGCTGCAGGGTTGTTGGCCTCGCCCACCATTGGTTGGGCGCAATCGGTCAACATCTCCTATCTGACCCACTGGTCGCCCGAAACGGTCGCTTTGCTGGACGCCGCGGCAAAGGACTATGCCAAGAGCAATCCGGATGTGACCGTCACCGTGCGCGCCGTCCCCTTCGGCGATCTCCTCACGACACTGCGTTCCCAGGGCGGCAGCTCGGACGGGCCGACGATCGGCGGCATCTATGATTTGTGGCTGCCCGAACTGGCGCGAGACAAGCTGGTCGCGCCGGCCCCCGATGCAGTTGCCGGCGAGGTCAAGAGTGCGTGGCCGGCCGGTGTCGTCAGTGCAGCCTCTGTTGGCGCCACGCTTTACGGCATTCCAAACGAGATCGACGTCTACGCGCTGAACTACAACAAGGAGCTGTTCAAACGGGCAGGCATTACAGCCGCGCCGAAGACCTGGTCCGAATTGAAGGATGCGGCCCAGAAGCTGACCAGGAAAGATGCCGGCCAGCAAGGCTTCGGCATGATCAATTCCTGGGCGGCGGGCGTCGTCCATCCCTTCGCCTCGCTGCTGGTCTCCAATGGCGGCGAGCTGGTCAAGGACGGCAAACCGATGCTCGACAGTCCTCAAGCCGGTGAGACTTTCCAGCTTTACGAGGACCTGATCAAGTCCGGCGCCAGCGATCCGGCGATGGCCACGGCCGACGCCAACACCACCGGCCCCTTCCTCGACAATTTCGTCTCCGGCAAGACCGGCATGATCATCATGGCCAACTGGTGGGAAAGCGCATTGAAGAGCGGCATGGGCGACAAGTTCTCCAATATCGCCACCGCACCCATCCCGGTCGGTCCGAGCGGGGACAAGCCGCACTCGATCTCCTATTCATGGATGACCGTCGTCAACGCCAATGCCGGTCAGGCCGAACAAAAAGCGGCATGGGATTTCCTGGTGTGGCTAAACAGTCCGAAGTCCGGCAAGAACGGCGCATCGGCAATGTCGGATATTCTGATGTCGATGGGCATCCTGCCGACGCGGACCTCCGACATCGAAGCCCACAAGGACAAGCTCGGTTCCGAGTTCCTGTCCGGCTATGTCAGCGTGCTTGCCGACGCCAAGCCCTTCCCTGTCGTCCCGGGCGGCCAGGAATTCAGCGAATCGCTGCAGCAGACGCTCGAGGCGTTGCAGTATGGGCAGCTCTCGGCCAAGGATGCGCAGGCGAACGCGCAGGCCGATGCCGTCTCGATCCTGGAGCGTGCCGCCAAATAGCGAAGGCGCTGTTTCGAGAGCCCGACGCTTTGGAAGCAGAGCGATGATCAAGACCTATCGTGCCTCGGCGGGCATCATGCTGGCGCCGGCCGTGACACTGATCGGCGTTTTCATCCTGCTGCCGATGCTGCTCACCATCTGGCTGTCATTCCAGGACTGGTCGACGCAGACGCCTTTTTCCAATGCGAGCTTCATCGGCTTCGACAATTTTCGCGAAATATTCGGGCCGACCTCGGTCGGGCGGGATTTCAAGCGAGCGCTGCTCAACACCGCCATCTACACGGCATTGTCGGTGATGCTCATCCTGCCCCTTTCGGTAGTGTTCGGCTTGATGGTCCACCAGCGCGATGTCGCAGGCGGTACGGCGCTGCGGACCGTGTTGTTTTCCACCTACATGGTGCCGATGATCGCCGTGACGCTGGTCTGGTCGAAGCTCTATTCGCCGAGCGAGGGGCCGCTCAACCAGGTGCTCGGTCTCGCCGGCATCGGCCCGCAACTCTGGTTGTCCTCGCCAAGATCGGCGTTGATCTCGATCGTCGTCCTCAATGTCTGGCAGCAGATCGGCTATTTTACGGTGCTGGCCGTTGCCGGGCTGACCCAGATCCCAGGCAGTCTTTACGAGGCGGCGACGCTTGACGGCGCCAACCGGCGCGAACAGTTCCGCTTCATCACCTTGCCGCTATTGAGCCGCACGCTCTTGTTCAGCGCCGTCATTGCCATCATCAACGCCGTGCAAGTGTTCGAGCCGGTGGCGCTGATCACCCAAGGCGGGCCGGTCGGCTCGACCAACGTGCTGACCTACCATATCCGCCGAGTCGGCATCGAGCGGGCACAAGGCGGGCTGGGCTCGGCCATGGCAGTGATGCTGATGCTGTCGCTGATCGTCATTGTGTGTGCGCTGTTTGCATTCGCCAACCGGAAGGATGACGAATGAGCGCGCCGGGCCGCTCAGCATCGAGCCGGTTGGCGCGCAAACGCCTGGCGGGCCGCAGAGCACTGCTCGCCACGCTGATGCTGCTGGTTGCCGTGGCCTCCGCCTTCCCGCTGTTGTGGATGGTGCTCTCCAGCCTGAAAACGCCGGCCGAAACCATGCAGGTGCCGCCGGTGTGGATACCCCGCACGCCGACCCTCGAAGCGTACGAGAAAGTGTCCGGCGTCATCAATGTCGGTCGCTCGATGTGGAATTCGCTCGTGATCGCCACGATCACCACCGCCGGCATTCTGGTCACCAGCATGATGGCTGGCTACGCCTTCGCCAAGCATCACTTTCCCGGCCGCTCACTGCTGTTTTCGGTGCTGATCGCCACCATGTTCCTGCCGCCGATCGTCACGCTGATCCCGCTTTACCGTCTCGTCGGATCAATCGGCCTGAACGCCAGCCTTGCCGGCATCATCGTGCCCAATCTCGCCAATGCGTTCGGCATTTTCCTGATGCGCCAGTTTATAGCCGGCGTGCCCGACGATCTGATCGACGCAGCGCGGATGGATGGGGCGTCGGAACTCCTGATCCTGTTCAAGATCGTCGCGCCGAGCGTGGCGCCGGCAATCGCAGCACTGGCGCTGTTTGCCTTCGTCTATCACTGGAATAGCTATCTCTGGCCGCTGACCGTTCTACAGGGCAATGCACACGAATATCCGATCGTCATCAGCCTTAGTCGCCTGCTCAGCTACAACAGAGGCGCTCTCAACACGGGACTGGTGATGGCTGGCGCGACGCTTGCCGTGCTCCCGCCACTGGTGCTCTTCGTCTTCCTGCAGCGCTTCTTTGTGGATTCGATCGTCGGCTCGGCGATCAAGGGGTAGCGTCGGCGGCACTGCCGGCATCCGTCTGGCTGTCATCGGGACGCGCTGGTGCGCTGAACGGAGCTAAGCAGATGACCGCGTTCTGAGAGCCATCAGTTCATCAGTACAACTGGCCGCGAATGCCTCCACCGCGTTAGCTGCAACTAGTGAATCGCACGCTTGGTACCCGCCCCAGGCCGTTTTCACAGCTCCCAGAAAAGCGGCGCGGCCCTGCTCGTTTGCAGACGTTCGGAAGGTCACGGGAAGGTAGTGATTGGACCCTGCGTTTAACGGTGACCTGCCTCATCTCGGGAAACTAGCCCCGATCGAGGAATTTGCGCCCCCGCGAGAAGCTCTCGCTCGAATAGTTGCTCGAACTCATGCGACGCGAGCTGGGTCAGAGCAGGACCGCGATCTTCAGCTGTTCGCTTCGCCCCGCTGCGGCTATTCCGCGCGAGGGCGTCGGCTTCGTTGATCTGGTTAGGGTTCTTTCTTCCGCAGGTCCTTTACAACATCGAGAAAAGCCCGCAGGGCGGGCGGCACGGCTCGATGTCCGGGGTAGTAGACCGCAACTTCTTCCGGTGCTGGCGTCCACGCGGTCAGGACCTTGCGTAGCCGGCCATCGGACAACGCGGCTTCGGCGGCCCAATCCGCCACATAGGCGATGCCCAGACCCGCTATTGCGGCTTCGACCATCAGTTCCTCGTCATCAAGGACGATGGGGCCGTTTGCCCCGATCACCAGTTCCTGGCCTGCGCGTTCGAACTCCCATCGATAGAGCTTGCCGCTGGGCATACGGTGGCCGATGCAATGGTGGCGTTGCAATTCCTCGGGCGTTCCCGGCTCCCCGAAGCGATCGAGATAGGCAGGCGACGCGATACAGATGAACGTCAACGCGTGTGCAAACGGCACGGCGATCATGTCTTTGGGAATCGATGTGATGAGGCGTACGCCGGCATCGAACCCGCTGGACACGATATCGATGAGCCGCCCCTCGACGACGATGTCCACGGTCACGTCCGGATGGCGCTTCGCCATCTGCGGAAGGACCCAGCGAACGAGAAGCCCGGCCACCAATCGCGGTGCGTTGATGCGGACCGTTCCTGCGACATTGCCCCGGAACCCCGCGACGCTGTCGAGTGCCTCGTCCAGCGAGGCGAGCGCCGGCTGAAGACGGTCGAGCAACCGGAACCCGGCTTCTGTCGGCGAGACGCTGCGTGTGGTGCGGTTCAGAAGTCGCACGCCCATGCGTTCCTCGAGCGCACGCATCGCATGGCTCAATGTGGAAGGTGCCGTGCCGATCTCGTCCGCTGCGCGGCGGAAGCTACGGTGTGTGGCAACGGCGACGAAGGCGGTGAGATCGTTGAGCGACGGGCGGGGCATTGATGGGGATTTTGCATTGTCCCATGCCGATTTCAACGGCTAATGCGCGCAATGCGATTGCCCTATCTCCTGCCTGGATCAATTGGAGAAATGAGAAATGGAAAAGGCCTGGCTCATAACGGGTGTGTCTTCTGGTCTAGGCCGGCTGCTGGCGGAGAAGACCCTGATCAGGGGAGACCGCGTCGTCGGTGCCAGTCGCAGCGAGGACGCACTTCCCGACCTGCGTGCAAGTTACCCCGAACGGCTCCGCATCGTCGCAATGGACCTCAAGGACCAGAGCTCGGTCCGCGCCGCGGTCGACCGGGCCGTCGCGGCATCCGCTCGGATCGACATCGTCGTCAGCAATGCTGGCTATGGCCTGCTCGGCGCGGCTGAAGAGGCTGGCGATGTGCAGGTTCGGGACATCATCGACACCAATCTCATCGGCTCGATCACGCTCATCCAGGCGGCGTTGCCGCATCTGCGCAGCCAGGGTGGTGGTCGGATTCTACAGGTATCGAGCGAGGGAGGCCAGATCGCCTATCCGGCTTTCAGCCTCTATCACGCGACCAAGTGGGGTATCGAGGGGTTCGTCGAATCCGTGGCGCAGGAGGCTGCTCCCTTCGGCATCGAATTCAGCCTTGTGGAACCCGGGCCGGCGCGGACCGGGTTCGGCGGCAATCTCGCGCGGACCAAGCCGCTTGCGGCCTATGAGGGAACCCCCGCCGATCAGGTCCGCGAGGCGCTCCATGGGTCTTGGGTAATCAAGGGCGACCCCGACAGCATGACGGACGCAATGATCAGGCTTGCCGATCAGGATGCTCCGCTCCCGAAACGGCTGGTGCTCGGTGCCGAGGCCTATGCCGGCATCCGCAAGGCACTCGGCGGACGCATCGAGGAGCTCGACCGGCAGAATGACATCGCGGTTGCGGCGGATTTCACAGACGAGGAGTTGGCGCGGCTGTGACCCCCGGCTCCGGCCCGCTGCTCGTGCCCACCTCTTATCAAGACAGAAAGGAACTTGAGATGCCTACACGTGACGCCGTCTACCCGGCCAACCGGCACGCGTTATACGATATCCACCGCTATTCCGCAGCCATTCGGTCCGGCGATCTTCTCTTCGTGTCGGGTCAGGTCGGGAGCCGTGAGGACGGCTCGCCCGAGCCCGTATTCGAGGATCAGGTTCGACGGGCCTTCGCCAATCTGCGCGCGGTCTTGGCGGCCGCCGGGTGCAGCTTCGACGACGTCGTCGACGTCACAACGTTCCACACCAACCCGGACGAACAGATCGAGACAGTTCTGGCCGTCCGAGCGGAAGAAATCGGTGCACCTCCCTACCCGAACTGGACCGCAGTGGGCGTCAATTGGCTTGCGCGCTTCGATTTCGAGATCAAGGTCATCGCCCGCATCCCTTCGACGACGAGCAGCCAGCCGGCGGACAAGCGCTGATCGCTCGCCCTGCAGTTCTGTATTGGCTATTTGGGGCCGAAGGCAGCCTGTCAGCTTTGTGTCCGGAGCGGAGATAGCTGACCTCCACCTGCGAGAACCGAGGTCGTGAACTGACCAAACAGATTAGGTTCGTTCGGTCAGCGTACCGCAAGGGAATCTCGCAGCCTGTTGTGTATCTTGGCTTTCTAAAGTTCGAGAGAGGTGCTGAAGGTCGAGAACTCTTCATCTGTGATCGGGACCACGTGCTGCGGCTCGGGTAAGCGCCCGTCTGCACGTCGGATACGAGCTCGCGATAGGCGGCAATACGCTCGCGTTGCAGCCGCTCATATTCGGCGGCGAAGTTGCGGTAGGTCTTGGCGTGGCGCGGCCTGTGGCCAGCGGTGTGGCCAAGCATGTCCTCGCTGAACAAATACTGCGCGTCGGCATTTGGGCCGGCGCTCGTGCCGAGCATGATCATCGGTGTATTCCGGGTGATCAGTTCGGCGACCGGTCGGAGACCACCTCCAGCTCGGCGCCAAAGCAGCCTATGCCTCCACCTTCGCGTATGAGCTCCGAAATTCGTTCGGAGGCACCACTCTCAGATCTCTCCAACTCGAGGACCGGGATGTCGGAGGCAAGAACGCGCCGGAAACGACGGGAGAACCCGTAACGGCGAATGTTGTCTTCAATCAGTCGCGCGGAACGCGACAGAGTGGTCACGACACAGAAGCTGTGAGCGACAAGGCTGACGGATGAAGCGAAGCCTTGCCTATACCGATGACGGGCTTGGTAGCGATGGCCCTTTCCGCGTCGAGACCCGTTTCGTCTAAGCAGGCAATGATACGGGCGTCGACATTGTCCATTTCCGCCGCGACCACCTGCTTGAGCAGGCCCGCTACGGAGAGTGCACCGTCAAATGGCCCTTCGATCGCTTCAGGTCCAGCCGTTGGCATGCATGCCCACTATCTTCGTCCCCGGATCCGGCGCCGCCATGGCGGCTGCGACGATCCCGCTGGTCATCGAAGCGGTCGTGTTGGGATTGATGATGGCAATTCGCATTCGGGGCATCCTGGCTTGGTTCCGCTCAGTCACAAGGATGCCAGCGCGCTGGACATCCGCTCCAGCCCTCGGCGCAGCAGAGGACGCGGGCAGCCGACATTCAGGCGGATGAAACCTTCGCCGCCAGGCCCATAGACGCGGCCGTCATACAGATTGACCCCGGCCTGATCGACAAAGAACTTCTGAATTCCACCCACTCTACGATCGAGCGCGCACGCGTCCAACCACACCAGAAACGATGCGTCGGGCCGCATGGGCGTAATGCCTGGAAGGTATTCGCCGGCGAAGTCACAAACCAGATCAATGTTGCTGGCGATGTAGGATGTGAGTTGATCGAGCCAGGGCGCGCCGGTGCTGTAGGCAACCTCCAGGGCCAGGCGGCCGAAAAAGTTTGCATTTACCATGAATGAGGCCTGCATCGCGGCAAGAAGCTGCTCGCGGCGCTTTTTGCTCGCCACCGCAATGGTTGCCGAAGGCACCCCGGCGAGGTTGAAAGTCTTCGTCGGAGCGGTGCAGATGAACGACTTCTCCGCGGCATCGTCCGAGATGGAGGAGAAGACGATGTGCGGGTGGTCCGACAACCTTATGTCGCAGTGAATGTCGTCGGATATGACCAAAATCCCATGGCGCTCACAAATGTCGTTCAGCGCTGTCAATTCTTCGAGTGTCCAGGCCATTCCGGCAGGATTGTGAGGATTGCACAGCAGGAACACCTTGGCGCCGCCGGCCGCCAGTTTCTCGAAGTCTTCCAGATCGAGTTCATACCTGTCGTTTTGCAGCCTCAGCCGGTTCGTGAGCAGAATCCGGCCATTTCCCTGAACCACTTCGAAATAGGGCGAGTACACGGGTGACTGAACGATGACGCCGTCACCAGGCTTCGTGAAGGTTCGCAGTATCGCAGCGACCGACGGCATGATCGCCGGCGCGGGGAGCAGGGTCTCCAGCATCGGCGACCAGTTGTGCCGGCGTGTGAACCACGATTGCACGATCTCATAGTGGCGCGGATCGCGGCGTGTGTAGCCGTAAATGCCATGGTCCGCGGCCTCGCGCAGCCGCGCGATGACGGTTTCCGGGGCACGAAAATCCATATCCGCTGTCCATAGGGAGAGCAGGTCCTGGCCTTGCACCTGAGGAGAGAACTCGTCCCACTGGTTGGCCCATTTGACGGATCCGAATTGCTGGCGGTCGTGGATTTGGTCGAAATCTATTCCCACAATATTTTGTTGCCCAACCGCCGATGCGGGCGTGTCTGCACAAGCCATTTGATACTCACCTGGAAAATCTACTGCCACGGTTACGGGCCGCTTTGCGTCTGCGGACTTCCCTATTTGAGGATTTGCGCCAGAAACTGCCGCGCTCGTTCCGACCGGGAGTTGGTGAAGAACTGATGGGGCGTATTGATCTCGACGATCTCCCCGCGGTCCATGAACACCACGCGATCAGCCACCTCCCGCGCGAAGCCCATTTCATGCGTCACGCACAGCATCGTCATACCTTCACCGGCGAGCGACACCATCGTGTCGAGCACCTCCTTGACCATCTCCGGATCGAGGGCAGAGGTTGGCTCGTCGAAGAGCATAATCTTCGGGTTCATGCAGAGAGCCCGGGCAATTGCAGCACGTTGCTGCTGGCCACCCGACAGCTGACCCGGGTAGCTGTCCGCCTTTTCCGCAATTCTGACGCGCTCCAGATAATGGCGCGCCAATTCCTCAGCTGCCGTCCGCGGCATCTTCCTCACCCAAACAGGCGCAAGCGTGCAATTCTCAAGCACCGTGAGGTGGGGAAACAAATTGAAGTGCTGGAAAACCATCCCGACGTTGCTGCGAACTTCGTCGATCTTGCGCAGATCCCCGGTTACCGCTTTGCCGTCGACGATGATCTCGCCCGACTGATGCTCCTCGAGATGGTTGACGCACCGGATCATCGTCGATTTGCCCGACCCCGAGGGGCCGCAGATCACAATGCGCTGCCCCTGTGGCACCGACAGGTTGATGTTCCTGAGCGCATGGTATGAACCGAACCATTTGTTGACGTCACGCAGTTCAATGGCCATCGCCTTGTTGAAGGGCTGTCCCTTCGTCGATGCGTACATTGCTTGTGGCATCATCGTCGCGTCCTAAGATTTGTGGCCGCGCGCCAATTGGCGCTCCATCGATTGCGAGTAACGGGACATGCCGAAGCAAAAGCCCCAGTAGACCAGTCCCGCAAAGAGGTAGCCGGTTGATGAGATCGTCGGGCCTGCCCAGTTCGGATCGACGCGCGCCGTTTCGATGGCTTTCAGGAAATCCGCGATGCCGACGATGGCGACCAGAGTCGTGTCTTTGAACAGACCGATGAAGGTGGAGACGATGCTCGGTATGACGATCGTCAACGCCTGGGGGAGGACGATCAGGCGCATTATGTCGAAGTAGCTGATCCCAAGCGCCTTCGCCGCCTCGTATTGGCCCTTCGGGATCGCCTGAAGGCCGGCCCTCACAACTTCGGCCATATAGGCGGACGAGAACAGCGCTATCGCCATAAGCGGGCGCAGGAGACGGTCAGGCGTCAGATAGTCCGGGACGAAGAGCGGCATCATGAAGTTCGCCATGAACAATACCGTGATAAACGGCACCCCCCGGACGACTTCGATGAATGTGACGCAAACCGCCTTGACGAAAGGGAGTTCGGACCTGCGTCCAAGCGCCAGGATAACCCCGATCGGAAGCGAGAAGACGATGCCCACAATCGACATCAGCAACGTGATCAGGAGACCGCCCCAGAGCGTCGTATCGATGACAGACAAATGGAGCCAGGCGACCCCGCGCACGAGAACGAACGCGGCAACGGGGTAGACAAGGAAGAATAGCAACGCCGCCACTTTGCGCCGCGGAGCCTTCGTCCACAGGAGCCAAACGATGAGGATGGCGCCGATAGCCTGTGCGAGATCAACGCGCCACCGCTCGGAAGCCGGGTACGCGCCGTATCGCAGGTAGTCGAACTTCTCGGCAATGAAAGGCCAGCAAGCTCCTTGGCTGTTCGTGCGGCAAGCCTCGCGACCGCCGCTCCAGACCGCGTCGAAGATCGCAAAGCTCAGAAAGTGACGCAGCAGCCACACGGCGAAGAGGAGAAAGCATATTGTCAGCGCGCCTGAAAACGGCGTCGAAAACAGATTCTTTTTCATCCAGGTCACTGGACCTGGCCAAACGTCAGCGGGGGGCGCCATCGCTGGTATGAGCGCGCTGCTGACAACTGGCGAATGCATGGACTGATCGCTCATGCCTCACCTCTCGACGATCGCAAAATGTCGGTTACACGCGTTCATGGCCAACGACGTGGCAAGGGAGATAACGAGATAGACGGACAAGGTGATCGCCATGACCTGGACGGCGGCGCCGGTCTGGTTGAGTACCGTCCCGGCAAAGATCTGAACGAGGTCGGGATAGCCGATGAACACCGCAAGCGACGAGTTCTTGATTAGATTGAGATACTGGCTTGTCAAAGGCGGGATGATAATACGCAGCGCCTGCGGAACAACGACAAGGCGAAGCGTCTTGCCCGGCGCCAGCCCCAGCGCATACGCAGCCTCGCTCTGGCCCTTTGGCACTGCCTGGATGCCACTCCGGACGATCTCGGCGATGTAGGATCCGGTGTAGACCGACAGACCGATCAGGAGAGCGGCAAACTCTGGATAGAGTTGATGTCCGCCTTGAAAGTTGAAACCCCGCAGCTGCGGCGCGACAAACGAGACCGGCTCGCCAGCCGCCAGGAACACGATCAGCGGAAATCCTATCAAGGTCGCCAGGCTGACCAAAAATACCGGCAGCTGCTTGCCAGTTCGTTTCTGGACACTCTTGGCGCGGAACCAGAATGCAATGCAGCAGAAAACGGCCGCTACCAATGCCAGGCCCACAAGCCCCGCCCCCGGATGCCACTGGATCTCCGGAATGATGAGGCCGCGATTGTTGAGATAGATGCCGCCGGGGATGGCGATGGACGCCTTCGGGGAAGGCAACGGCTTGAGGACGGCGTTGTACCAGAACAGCAGCTGCAGCAATAACGGGACATTGCGCACAAGCTCGACATAGGCGGTCGCCACCTTCGAAACGATCCAGTTCGGCGAGAGGCGGGCAACGCCGATGACGAAGCCAAGCAAGGTGGCCAGCAAGATTGCGAGGAAGCTGACGTAGAGGGTATTGACCACTCCCACCCAGAAGGCCTGACCGTAGGTGGATAGTGCATCGTACGGTATCAGGGTTTGATTGATGTCGAAGCCGGCAGCCTCACCCCAAAAATCGAATGAGAGCGGAATCCCCCGGACCCGCATATTCGATGCGGTCTGCATGCCGATGCCCAGAGCCAATGCCAACAGGCAACCTGCGAGCAAGAGCTGGTAGAAAACGCCGCGCACTTTCGTATCGTGCAGCGATAGGCTCCTGCGCGAGGGCGCTGGAAGCGACAAATCGGACATGGCGTGTTCCTATCGGGATCTGTGCAAGGCGCTGGCGGTAACGCGCAAGCGCCTTGCAACCATGCTTTGCCTAGCGAATCGGCGGAGCGTACTGAACGCCGCCTTTGTTCCAGAGCGCGTTCATGCCGCGCTCCATTTTCAGCGGGGAGTCCTTGCCGACATTCCGATCAAACACTTCGCCGTAGTTACCGACCTGTTTGATCACCTCGACCGGCCAGTCGTCGCCGAGCCCGATGTCCTTGCCGATGCTGCCTTCCACGCCAAGCAGACGGCGGATGCTGGGATTGTCCGACGACTTCATAGCATCAACGTTCTTGGAGGTGACCCCGTATTCTTCGGAGGCCACCATGACGTAAAGCGTCCACTTCGCCACATTGAACCACTGGTCGTCTCCCTGCCGCACTGCCGGGCCAAGCGGCTCCTTGGAGATCAGTTCGGGAAGAACGATGCTGTCGTCCGGCTTGGCCATGCGAAGCCGCGATGCGTTCAAGGTAGAGGTGTCCGCCGACAGGACGTCGCAACGCCCCTCCTCGTAAGCCTTCACGACAGCTTCCTCGTCGGCGAAACCAACCGTGGTGTACTTGATCGACTGCGAGCGAAAATAGTCGGCAAGGTTCAACTCGGTCGTGGTGCCTTGGGTGACGCAAATCGATGCGCCCTCGAGCCCCTTGGCTGATGTGATGTTGTCCGCCTTGCGCACCATAAATCCCTGACCGTCATAGAAGTACGTCCCCGCAAAAAGTATGCCGAGAGACGTATCGCGCGACGATGTCCATGTTGCGTTGTGTGCAAGAACGTCGATCTCCCCCGACTGCAAGGCGGTGAAGCGATCTTTCGGCGTCAATGGGATGAACTTAACCTTTTGCGCATCCCCGAGCACGGCAGCGGCCACGGCGCGACAATAGTCGACCACAAATCCGGTCCATTTGCCTTCATTATCGGGAAGGCTGAAGCCAGCCGTGGCCGAATTTGTGCCACACGTCAGCACTCCATTCTTTTTGACATTGTCGAGGGTTGCGGACCACGCCGAGGAGGCGGTGCACGCGATAGCGAGGGCAAGAAAGCCCTTGAACATCGATCTCATTTCGGTATTCCCCTGTTTTTGTTGAAGGGAATGTGGCCTCAAGTATGACTATTCGTCAAATTGACTGTTCTCATTGCAAAAATGAGCGCCATTCATAATTGAGGAGGCGCTCGCTCTCGGGTGAAAGGCAGCTTGAGTGCTGATCGGGCTAGTTTGCTTGGGGCGGGCTAATCGAATGAGCGACGGCGCGCGCGACCTATGGTGCAGCCAACCCCGGTGCTCCGACGGTTGACCCTTGGTCTCTCTCGGTCCGCGACTCGTTGTAGATGCTCATAATTATTTCCCGGAGCCATTTGGTACCCGGGTCATTCGCCATCTGGCGGTGAACAATGAGCCAGGCATTCACATTCGATATGGCAAGGGGCGGCGGGACCAACGTCACCTCACTCCTCTCGTCCAGAATTTGCAGGATGGCATCGCCGCAATGGGTAATCAGTTCAGTGCCGCGAAGCGCCCAGGGCAGCACCAGATAATTCGAGATGGTCGCAACGACATTGCGCCGGAGACCATGCTGCTTGAGGGCGGCATCCGCGAGGCCTTCTGCCAGACCATCTGCGGAAATCTGCAGGTGAGAACTGGCCAAATATGTTTCCAGTGTCATTGCGTTCCTGGCGATCTTGCTTCCACTCCACACCGCGCAAAACAATTGATCCTGGCCAAGCTCCACCTTCAAGAGACCTGGGTCGTCGCGTATTGCCGCTCCCGTCAGCGCACAGTCGACTTGTCTCAAATAGACCGATGAACCGATTTCGGGTCCGTTTGCGGGAATGACGTTCAGCGTCGCGCCAGGCGCTTGCCTCGAAAATTCCCGTATGAGCCCTGGGATGAATATCATGGCGTGATAGTCAGTGAGTCCCACGCGAAAGTTGCGTCGCGTCGTTGCTGGATTGAAGATCTGATGCCGGTCGATCGACGCGCGGATCGTAGCCAGCGCAGCAGAAATATCTGACAGCAACTCCACTGCCCGAGGGGTCGGTCGCATTTCGCCCCCGTCTCTCGTGAACAATTCGTCCTGCAATAAATACCGAAGTTTTGATAGGGAATGACTTACAGCTGATTGTGTTCTTCCCAATTCGGCAGCTGCGCGCGTTACGCTCCTTTCACGCATCATCACGTCGAACACTCTCAGCAAATTGAGATCGATATCATCGAAACTCATGAGACCTTCCCCGTTTTCATCATGCCTCGCCTGCATGCTAACATCGCTTCCAACGCGCGAACGATGCCATGGCGAACAAATGCGACCCTTCGACCTGCGGGGTCAACGTTCCCTGTTGGGAAATCAATATGTTAGCGGAGGGTTCGCCAACCCATTTCCTTCGCATTCTCTCGTATGGTCTGGCTAACCTAAGGACCAGGGATGTCTACGACTCGCTGCCCCTTAGGCTGAGGCCAGACTGACCTGTTGGCGCTTCGGCTGCCGTGCCGAAACCAGGGTGGCGAACTGGTCCACCGCCTGCCCGGCCCGCGCCAGAACCAGCGAATCTACGAGCTTGCCGCCGGCAAAGTCGCTGTCACTGCCATAGACGGCGCTCGGCACCGTCAGGGCGGAGTAAAAGCCAAACAGCGGGCGAAGCTGATGTTCGACTACCAGCGCGTGGCG
>NZ_JAMYLV010000021.1:0-106182 GCF_040318195.1 Mesorhizobium sp. M1273
GGCTCATGCTGTGCTGCTAACTTCGCTCGTAAGGGCGACCTTAAGAGCGCAGCCTCGCTACCGTGCCGTCCTCTCGCAAGGCGGCCTTCGCCGGAGGGTATCTATCGGCTCGACTTGTCGATCGCACATTGATCGACCTCCCCTGCCCCGTCAGGATACGAGGACGTGAAGACGCAAGCCGTGCAGAAGCTTGTGTTGTGGCGTGAGCGGCGCTTACTGAACCGCGAAGCCAGGCAGCTCATTCTCAGCCAGGCCACCTAGACCATCTAGACCTAATGGCATGGCCCGAATTCGTGCACTGTCAGGCTTTGGCCTTGCGCTTTGCTGGTGCTTTCTTTGGCGGCGTTTTGTCAACCGCCTTGCGGCCGAGACCGGCAGCTTTGGCAAGTGCAGACCGCTGAGCCGCATAGCTGGGCGCTACCATAGGATAGTCCCACGCCAAACCCCACTTGGCTCTGTACTCATCAGGTGTCATGCCAAGCAAGCCCAGGTGGCGCTTCATCGACTTGAACTTGCGCCCGTTCTCAAGGCTTATAATGTGATCGGGAAAGATCGACTTCTTAGGATTTACCGCGGGCGTCAGTATTGGCGATGCTGCAGCGACCGGCTCAGCCAGGCCAGACAACGCAGAATTAACACTGGCGATCAAATTCGGCAGATCCGCCACGGGCGTTGCGTTGCTCTGGACATAGGCTGCGACGATATCTGCTGTCATCCCTAGCAGATCAGCCCTTCGCTGCCCAATTGCTTCATCCATCAAAATCGTTCCCTTGTTGATCTCCGGCGTTCCTATTTGGAAAATTCGGCCTGCGCAATTGCAAACAATGATTATTTGACGCTAGATTACTCCAAGGCCGACTGTGCTGGTCATCGCCTGCGACACGCGTGTGTGCGGCCGATTCCCTTCAGGTGTAGCACCCTCATTCACCCGAATGCGATCAGCAGATCGTTGGCTGAGGCAGCAACGCTTTTTTCTCCCCACCTAGTTGGTGCGTGAGGACGATGATCCCGCATTTACTCTATGTCGAGTCGGCGCTTGTTTCGCCTGTCACTTTCATGCCCTCTGCTTAGGCTTCACCAATCCGAAAGGCACCAACATGTCAGACAGCTTCCTTCTTCAGCAGAAGGCCCCCAAGCTGATTGTCGTCACCGCCTTCGACCCGCGATGAGAGCGGCGACTTCCAGGCAGCCTATGGGCCAGCCGAGCAGCAGACCGAAGACCGAGCGATAAGGACCGCCAAAGCTCTGGCGACGAAACATGCCGATGTCATTGCGTGGTCGCGTGATGCTAACCCGGCGCTGGACGAATACGGCGAGCCGACGACGCTCTTTGGTTCGGAACGACGTGCCCGACATGGAGTGACGATTAGGCCGGTATCCCCAAGGCTCCCCTGAACTTCTCCTCAGGGTGTAGCCGAGGGGCACAGGGACACAGGAGACCTAACCAGAGGAGCGTAACACCCCCTCCTCCTTGGCAGCAGCCTCGAAAGCCTGACGGACCTCTTCCGGAATCACACGGTCCTGGAGGGCTTCTATGCATAGTTGCACAGCCTTCCTCCACTTAGGTCCCATCCTGGTCCACTTCATAAGTTCCTCGGCGGCATCCTCGACATTGTTGCACGCGTAGGTGGCCCCACGTCGGTCGGTGACGTACACCGGAGGGGAGAACCAATGGGTTGCCATTGGGTGGAAATTGGAGGGGACTCCCTCAGTAACCAGCTTCCGATCGCGAGTTTTGATAAACTTTCAATCACCAGCTCTAATCTGAGGACCGTAACGTCCCCTCCTCTTTTGCAGCAGCCAGGAATGCCTTACGAGCCTCCTCAGGTTCCATCTCGTCGAATATCACGGCCATACAAACGCGCACCGCGAGGTGCCACCAAGGGCCACGCTTGGTCCACTTCATCAGCTCCTCGCCGGCCGTCTCGGCGTTGTTGACGTTGCGGATGATCCCGGGACGCTCGGTCTTGACCGGGACCGGAGGGTTGAACCAGTGGCGAGCCATGCGGTCACTCTTTGTCGACCTTATCAAGTTCCTCCAGCAAATACCTTTGCTCAGCCGGCAGTTCCCGTTGTACAGGCAGATTCAGCAGGTTGCGAAGGTAATTGCGGATTACCTCTGACCGTTGGAATTGGCGCAGGGCGGCGCGCCTCCGTCGCCATGCCGCAGTGACTGAAGTTTGGCTGACAGCTACTCGCGACCGTCGAAAGCCACGTAGAGGCCCATGGCCGTTGCTGCCTCGACTATCGCCTCGGTTAATTCTTCGTCGGAGGCCACCAAATAAGGCGCAGCCTCCCGCGCTTCGCGTAGCGCCACTTTGATCGAGACCGTGTCGCCACGGTCCGCCCTGTTGAGGAGTACGTTGATTGCTTGCCCTAAAAGCGGACCTACCCTTTGCGCGACGCTCATCCAGCCCTCCCCAGGCACACGCCGAAGTGGACTCTACTCCCTGCCTGAGCGACATCAAGGCCATGTACGAGTCGTACAAATTGGCACGGTGCTAGGCCGCAATAGTCAGCATTTTTTAGCTGGAGTTTCTGATCGGATGATCGGGTAATTGGCTCGCGCGAAAACCCCGTACCCCTCTCGACCTATAGAGCGCGCCCCGATTCGCCTTTCGTCCCAACCTGGGTGCTGTCGGTCCTGCCGTAGACTGGAGGGGACAACCAATGGCTTGCCATGCGGCTATTCACGAAGATCGAACCCGACAAACAGGCCAAAGGCTGGGGCAACATTGACAATAAGCTCCACCAACTCGCAGTCAGTTTCCGCCAGATGTGGCCCGTCTCGGCGCACCGCTGCAATAGTGTCTTTTATGGAGATGATTTGGCCGCGACGGGCCTGTAGGATCAGCTGTTCAACAAGCTCATGTGCAGTCATTATGTCGGGTCGGCGGTTTCGTCAAAAACTTCATACGAGGCCTCCCACCTCGGCGAGAACCCAAGCGGCCATCTTATGGGTCACTCCACGGAAAAATCAATCTTCGAATCATACGAAATAAAGGGCTGAATATTGGGAGAAATTTCAGCCCCTCCTACGGGGAAAGATACATCTTGGCTTCCTTAGCGGCAGCCTCGAAGGACTTTCGTACGACCTGAGGGTCAATCGGATCGCCCTCCAGATCTGACAGGCAGAGGGTCACCGCCTTTTGCCAGCGAGGTCCTCTCCGGGTCCACCTCTTGAGCTGCTCAAGGGCTGCCTTGGCATTGTTGCAGCCACGCCTGTCGCCGGTTTCAGTCTTCACGAACACCGGAGGGACGAACCAATGGGTTGCCATGGGGGGTAAGTAGGGCGGCACGAACCCGCCGACCATCCGAATCATGGTGGGTCATGCTCGGTCCCTTCTCGGCAGGGACCGGGCAACAAACCGAAGGTGTTCGTAGAGAACGGCCTCGTCGAACTCGCCGTCCGAGAAAAGTGCCATTGCGCTCACGCTCAGGCGCTCCGCCTGCTCGCTTCCTACTGGAATGTCTTGCTCGGCGCATACACGATCAAAGACCTGCTTCAACAGAATCAGGTCGCCAGGATAGGCCGTACCACTAGTTGAGCTGCTGCTGGTCATAGGCTGTCACCATTGGGGCGGACGCGCGGTGGGCTCTCCTGCCAGAGCCGAATGCCCGAGCCCCTAAACCTTCAAGTCGCGCGACTCAGAGCAGATGAAACTACAGCCGCTTCCGTTCCCGGCAGTTCGAACAGCATGGGCAGGTGGCGACACTCGGCTTCGTCCACGATCAGCTCCTCGATAGTCGCGATGGAAAGATGGCTTTTGAGGCGCAGCCGGACAACCGCCGCCAGTTTGTGAACGGGCACTGGCACCGCCCCCGCGTGATCGTCTAGCAGACTATTGACCTCAGCAACTACCTTCGGATCGACGGCGTGGGGCAATGGCAGCATAAGAGCGCTCCTTTCGGAAGTAATTCTAAGCCGATCGCGGCGATGAGTCTTGGCGCGTACGTTTTTAACCAAATGTCGCGGACATTGGAGGTCAGTCCACGGTTGTTATCGGTCGGCGTGATTTAGAGCGAAAAAGGCCTGCTGACCAACCAATTGCTAGGCAAGCGTGAACCATTCCCGCCATGGTGTGTTTGTAGGAATGCCTCGCTTTTTCTTCTTCACCGACACCGGCCAAGTCTTCCCAGACCTGGAAGGCACATATCTGCCCAACCTCGAAGCTGCAAACCAAGAGGCGGTAAGAGCCTTGGTCGAAATCACCAAAGATAAGCTGCCGGATGGTCTCTATCGAGAGTTTGTGATGAAGGTACGCGACGAAAGCGGCCACAGGTTCGCAGAGGCAATGCTCAAGTTTGAGCTGCGGGAGCGCTAGACGTCTTCAAAATGCTTTCGGCCTGGGACAAGTCTGAAATAGTAGCTGCTCGATTGAATGAGCGCCGCGCGCGCGCAGACATCGAAGACCTTCGGCAGACCATCGACGAAACCCGCCGTGTAATCGCAGCTTCGCGTAAGCTGTTGGACCGGCTAGCCGAAGACCACCCGGCCATCTTGTCAGTAAGCAGCTCCTGCCGGCCTACCAAGGCGCGTTGACGTTGCGGGGCGTCCTGTAGGGTCAGTTCCGAAAATGCAGCCCAGGGCCGGTTTCAGCTTGTCGGCGCTCTCGACGCGCCAGGAGTCGATGCCGAAGCTCTTGGCAATTTCAGCGAATTGCGGCGAGTAGGCGCCGCCATTGCCCATATTGAATTCGCTGGCGGCATGGCGGCCGAGGATCTTTCGCTGTCCGCTGCGGATCGCCATGTAGCCGGAATTGTTTTGCACGACGACGATGATCGGGATGTTGTGCATCGCTGCCACCGCCATCTCTTGCATCGACATCATGAAGTCGCCGTCACCGAGGATGACGCAGACCTTTCGGTCCGGGCAGGCGAGCTTGGCGCCGAGGGCAGCCGGCAGCGCCCAACCCATCGAGGAGTAGCTGCCGGAGGTGATGTGCGTGCGTGGCTCGTAAACCGGATAGGTCTGTTTCACGACGCCTTGCGTGTTGCCTGAGCCGACGAGAAGAATGTCCTCGCGACCCATGATTTCGCGAAGTTCCTTCAGCGGACGCTGCATCGTGAAAGGGAACTGGTTGCTGTCGCGACGTGCGGCGAGCTGCGTTTCCCAATCAGTCTTCTCACGAGCGACCGCGTTGTGGAATGCTTCCCGCCGGGCAAGTGCCTTGTTTGACTGCTCGGACGAAATGGCATCGATGATATCGGCAAGCGCCATCTTGGCGTCGGCAACAAGTCCGACCGCCGTCGGGCAGTTCTTGCCAATCTCCTGATGGTCGATGTCGATATGGACAAGCTTCGCCGGCGGGATAGAGAAACTGACGCCTTTGCGCCAACTGGACGCCGATCGGTGAAGCGGCAGCCGACGGAAACAATGAGGTCCGCCCCGGCAGCGATATTGTTGCCGGCCGAAGTTCCCGTCTGGCCTACTGCTCCTGCGTAAAGGACATGACCTTCCGGGAAGGCACTCTTGCCGTTCCAGGTCGTGACAACCACGGCGCCGGTCTTTTCGGCCAGCTTCCTCACTTCCGGTGCTGCTTCCGCCGTGATGGCGCCGCCGCCAACCACGATCACCGGACGCTCGGCCGAAAGCAACGCCGTGGCGGCAGCCTCGACTGCCCGCTGGTCAGGTCGGGCGCGGCCCATCGCCATCCTGAGATCAACGTCGTGGATGTCCACCTCGGCTGCTTCCGACTGGATATCCATCGGCACTTCGACATGCACCGGACCCGGATGACCGCTGAGCATGGCGTTGAAGGCTCGATGCATTATAAAGGGCAACTCATCGACGCGACCAGCCTCGAAAGATCGTTTGACGGCGCCGCTGGCGATCTGCGGGAAGAAATTGGTGCGGTGACGATCGAGCTCCTGCATGACCCCGTGGCCTCGCATATGCGTCGCCGGCCCGCCTGTGAAGAGCGGGACCGCCGTCGAGTCGGCGTAGGCCGTTGCGAGGCCGATGATGGTGTTGGCGGCGCCGGGGCCAATCGAAGTCATCGCCGCCATCGGCTTGTCCGAGGCGCGCCAGTAACCATCGGCCATATGCACCGCGCATTGCTCGTGCATCACCTCGATAACCGGGATTTCGCTGCCCTTATGCAAGAGGCCTCGAGCATCGCCCAGCATCCGTGCGCGGGGATGGCTGCCACATATTTTATGCCGTACTTCTTCAACGCAGTCGCGATGACCTGGCCGCCAGTAAGCTTCATGCCTGCAGAACTCCCCTCGCCAGCGGTCTGCCGTGGCACGTCTTCACGCGCAGGCATGCATTTGCTCCGCTCTTTTGTGATTTGCCTTCCATGTGCACGACCATTCCTCTGGTAGGTCGGCCCGGATCGGCTGAATGCCCTGCGATATGACTTCGCCGACAGACAACTCGCAATTTCTCAATGATTTCTAATGTGACGCAATCTGAAGCGCCCAGTGCGTAAGATGCTGTCGGTGCATGCTGACCCGCGTTCGGCGACGGTGCCCGGTTTCCGCAACGAAATCGGATCGGCCGCTTGAATTTCGACGCCAGACCCTCTGTCCGCTGTTGGATCGACGACTCAGCCGGTGTCGCGGATGGTGCAATACCGGCCGGCGACGCGAGTATTGCGTCAGATCGCGCTGATCGAAGCGCGCCTGCGAAATTGCGGATGCCCCCTCTTTCTGTCCTGTTGACCGTCAGTCGTTGCGCCTTCTTCGCGACTGCCATCGCAGGACGGCATCGCCCCATGGTCCCGAGAGATGTGGGAATCGAATGAGTATTCATCGGGGTAGCGGCCTGCTGCAGCATCGACCTCTGAATTTCACGGACGATTTTGTCGCCGCCGATTTCTTTGAAAATGGCTCCGGCCTGCACATCGAAAGCGGCATAGTCGTCAACCTGTCGAGCACCCGGCTGGCCCTCGATGATGCGATCAAGACTTCAATTGCGCCGTGGCGCTCGGCCATGCTGTCGAAGGCGATGATCGAACAGAGCGGCCGGATCGAAAATTTGCAAGACAGTCGACCTGAGTGGTGTCATGTTCCGCGGCTGGGACTGGCTCGGCAACCGCATCCGGTCTTTCCCGCGCCAGATCCCGCTCTTCATCTCACCGCAGCACACGGTCGGCGAAGTCGAGCTCGACCCGCTGTTTCTTTTCCGGTGAGATCGCCGTGGAACGGCAATTGCAGCGCTTCGTGCTCAAACTGAACCTCTGGTGGTCACCCGCTGGAACCGACTGGTTCATTCACCACAACCCTCCCTTCCTCGAGGTCCACACGCAGATATTGGGAACCGGCCGCATGCAGAAATTCCGGGAGAAAGACCAGGCAACGCTTTATTGAGATGTCCCCATGGTGCCGGGCTTTACCTATGAGGCGTTTTGCCGGGTCAGCGGAACGAACCAGTGGAAATATCCGTGGCATCGCTATTTCGCCGACGCCGATGCGGTTTGGTTGGCTATCGAACTGCACCCGATCAGCTGAGTTGATCGTTGTATGGTGAGCGACTGTGGGCAGTTCTTGCCGTGGGCTCGAATCGTCCAGTCAATGGTAGAAAATGTCCAACCGCATCAGATCGTTCACTGACTCGGCAACTGCCCTCAGGGTCGCCCCGCGCCTCCCCGATGCTCTGGCAGCGGCCCGTTTTGTAAGATCCGACGCACGGCTCGCCCCATGCTTGTCGACGAGGCGACGAGCAAAGTCGTGAACCCTGGCCAAATATCGCCACCTTTGAGATATGCATTCGACTAATGAGCCGACGTCAAAATGCTGCAGTTCCAAACTGTGTAGCGCTTTGATTTGCATTTTCGATCTCCATCGATGGAATTTTTGAGAATTGACCTAAAGTCCTTTTGTGCTTGCGGAACCTCCTTGCCTTGGTGGGTTTCATCTGAACGGCTTTTTATTGTACCTTTTTGGAAATAGACGCCCTTCGACCGCGAGCTCGATCTAGGAGCGCTTCTGCCGATTCCGGTAGACATCAATGGTCACGGCCGTGACGATGATCAGGCCCTTGACGATTTCCTGATAGTAGGCGTCGACCCGCAAAAACGTGAATCCTGACGACATCACGCCCAGGATCACCACGCCGATTACGGTGCCCCCTATCCGGCCGACCCCGCCGGCAAGCGACGTTCCGCCGATCACGGCTGCGGCAATCGCATCGAGCTCATACATGTATCCCATGCCGGATTGAGCCGTCTGCGCGCGCGCTGCGGTGACGATGCCGGCGAGCCCGGCAAGCATTCCGGCGATCGCGTAGACTTTAACCAGATGCCTTTCGACATCTATGCCGGAGACCCGCGCTGCCTGGACGTTCGCGCCGATCGCATAGGTGTACTTGCCGTACCGGGTGTAGCGAAGCGCAACATGGAAAATTGTTGCGACGACTATGAAGACAAACACCGGCCAGGCAGCCGAGCCGATGGCGGTGAATTGATCGGTCAGCCCCGAAATGGGCTGGCCCTTTGTATACCATTTCGAAATACCCCGAGCCGAAACCATCATTCCGAGCGTTGCGATGAACGGCGGGATGCGGGCATAGGCAACAAAAACGCCGTTGGTTATGCCTGCAATCAAACCGATCAAGACACCAACGGCGATCGGGACGATCGCCGGCAAACCGGTCAGTGATGGATAGAGAGCTTTCGACCATTCCGCGGATTGCGCAAACCCAGCCGCCATCATCGCACTTGCCGCCACGACGGACCCCGAAGAAAGGTCGATGCCGCCGGTAATGATGACCTGCGTCACGCCGATTGCGATGATCCCCACCACGGACACCTGGAGGATGGTGATCGTGAGGCGTTGCGGATTCCAGACGAAACTCTGCCCGATCAAAAGCCAGCCGCACACCTCGCAGAGAAGAACGATCCCCACCAGGACCAGGAAGATATTGAGCTCCTGAGGTTTTCGCCAACCGTCAAAGCTGCCACGGTAATCAGGAATGGCGGCGGCTGTTGTGTCTTTTCCCATCGTGCAGTTCCTCTATTCCTCGCTTATTTCGAAGCGAGTTCCATTATTTTGACCTGCGTCGCCTCATCTCGGTCCAGAACGCCGGTGATCTTTCCTTCATGCATCACCATGATCCGATCGCTCATTCCAAGGATCTCCGGCATCTCCGAGGAGATCAGAATGACGCCCGCGCCCGCGCTGGCGAGTGATGAGACAAGGGCGTGAATCTCAGCTTTGGCAGCAACGTCAATGCCGCGTGTCGGCTCGTCCAGGATTAGGATGCCCGGTTTGGTCAAAAGCCAGCGTCCGATCAGCACCTTCTGCTGATTGCCGCCCGATAGGTTTTCGACCGTGGTGTGGATTCCGGAGCTCTTGACGCGCAACGCCTTGCTCATCTCGTTGCATGCCGCGGCAATCACCTTGGCTTGGACGAAACCGGCTTTGACGAATTGGCTTTGAAGAGCCGCAATCTGCATGTTCTCGAGAATGTCGAGGACGAGAAAACAGCCGCTTTGTTTTCTGTCTTCTGTCAGGAAGGCCATTCCATTGGCGATCGCATCGCGTGGCGATCTCAGATCGACGCGTTGCCCCCTTATCCGTGTCTCGCCGCTGGTGGCGGGCGTCACCCCGAAGATCGTCTCGGCAACGTTGGACCGCCCCGACCCGATCAAGCCGGCGAGGCCCAGTATCTCGCCCGCCCGCAGATCGAAAGAGACCCCCGAGAAGACGCCGCGCAAAGTGAGGTCCCGAACCGAAAGTAAAACATCATCGGTCGGAACATTCTTCTTCGGAAACAGTGTTGAGATGTCTCTGCCGACCATCATGTGGATGATCTCATCCCTGCAGGTGGCCGCCGCCGCGTGGGTGCCGATATATTTGCCGTCACGAAAAACGGAGATCTCGTCTGATATTTCGAAGATCTCGTGCATCTTGTGTGAGATATAGACGATGCCGATGCCCTGGTTTCTCAGGTCGCCTATTATCTCGAAGAGGTGGGCCGACTCGCGCTCTGTCAGTGCCGAGGTGGGCTCGTCCATGATGAGGACGCGCGAGCGATAGGAAACCGCTTTCGCGATTTCCACCATCTGCCTGTTGGCAATCGACAGATGGCGAACTTCCGCCTCTGGATTCAGGTTGATTTTCAACTCCGCCAGAAGATCATAAGATAGGCGATTCATGCGCCGATGGTCGATGATCCCAAATCGGTTGCGCGGCTCTCGGCCTATCCAGATGTTCTCCGCGACCGTCATCGAGGGCATCAGGTTCAACTCCTGATGGATCATGCCGACACCCTGCGCCAGCGCATCGAGAGGCGTTTTGAACTGAGCGGAAACGCCATCGAGGAGGATCTCTCCCGCATCGGGTTGATATATCCCTGCCAGGATCTTCATCAGGCTGGATTTGCCCGCGCCGTTCTCACCCATCAGTGCATGGACGGTACCCCGTCTGAGTTGAAAGCTCACGTCGTCGAGAGCCACTACGCCCGGAAACGACTTGCTGACCCCGGTCACGCTCAGCAGGCAGGGCTGACGCTTGTCCTCAAGACAAGGTGGGGTTGAGGTAGCGGCGACTGTGGTCTGCATCGAAGTCGTCCCAAATCCAGATCGAACGGAACAGTTCGCGCGCCGATCGTCGACCGGCGCGCGATGCTGGCGATCAATTCCTTTTCAGGTATTTGTCCATGTTGTCCTTGGTGACGAGTTCGAGCGTGGTGAAGACCTTCTTGTCGGTCTTCTCGCCTCGCGCCAGCTTCAGAACTGTGTCGAGCGCGCCTTTTCCTTGGCTGATGGCGTCCTGGAAAACGGTCACCTTGAGGTCGCCTGATTTCATGGCTGTCAGGGCGTCCTGCGTTGCATCGATGCCGGCAACGACATAATCGCCGGTTGATCCCCCGCTTGCCTTGATGGCCTGAAGCGCACCCAGTGCCATCTCGTCGTTGTTAGCAATGACAGCGTTGAAGTTGAGACCAGCTGACATCCAGTTTGTGGTCAGGTCGAGCGCCTGCGTGCGAGACCAGGTCGCCGTCTGCTCTTCGACGATTTCGATGCCCTTGCATTCGTCGGACTTGAAGACCTCGTGCACCGCCTCGGTGCGGCCACGCGCAACCAGCGTTCCGAGTTCACCCATCAGAATCACGGCCTTGCCCTTGCCATCCAGCAAACGACAGACCTCGCGCGCCTCCAGGCTGCCTGCCTGGATCTGGTCCGAGCCGACGAACGCCTGCTTCTCCGGCAACTGATCGACGTTGGAAGGCTGATTGTTGGCGAAGACCAGAGGGATTCCGGCTTTGTCGGCCGTCTTGGACATCGCGACGCCGGCATCGGCCTCTACCGGGATCACGATCATCCCATCGACCTTGGCGGCAATAAAGTTTTCGATCTGGCTTTGCTGCCGGGCGATGTCGCCCTGCGCATCCTCGATCAACAACGTCACATTCCCAAGGTCTTTGGCGTGTGCCTCCAGGCCGCTGCGAAGAATCGCAAGAAAATTGTCGTCGAACCGCTGCATGCTGAAGCCGATCGTTTCGGCGTGAGCAGGGACACCGAGTAACGTTAGACAAGCGGCAGCTAGCAAAATCTTTTTCATGTTCCGTCTCCGTCGGTTTTTGATGATTGAAAGTTTGTCATTGCCGACTTCGCCCCGGTACCCGTCGGACTAGCGGCGGCATCGCAAAAAACGATCGTGCAAGTTTCAGGCGTCGCGTTGCCCTTTGCCAAACATGTTCGGCGCCGTTCAGCCTGCTGCGAAGCTCTTCGGCTTGCTTACAGTAGGTAAAACGATACACTAGATTTTTTTCATCTGTCAACTGCCACTTGAGGAGTTTGCCTCCCATCAGAGTCAGGTGATTCCTGCAAACCCCATAATACCAGCGGCATTACCTCCGATAGCCTCAGATCGACCCTCGATTGACACAGACGATTTTTAGTGTACCGTTTTACCGACTTTCTCGATCGCACAGCTGCGGGGCCGGACTCGCGACCATCGAGGTTTCGTTCTCCTTCGGGAGTCGTAGAATGAGGGTCTCTGGGACCTTGGGAGATTTGAACGTCATGCCGCCGAAGAGTGGATCGCCCACAGATGCTGCGGACCGCGCCACCATTCAGGACGTTGCGAAAGCGGCGAGCGTATCGGTGAGCAGCGTCTCGAATTACATGAACAATCGATTCCATCGGCTCGGGACGGAGACCCGGACGCGGATTGCGACGGCAATTGCCGAGCTTGACTTCCGACCAAACCAGGCAGCGCGCCAACTAAAGACTGGCAAGGCCCGGGTAATCGCCCTGGTCGTGCCCAGCATTGTCAACCCGTTCAATGGCCAAATGGTGTTCTCGATAGAACAGGCTGCGGTGAAGGCGGGTTACAGGGTTCATCTGTGCAACACCATGCGCGATCCGAAGCTCGAGAAAGAGTTTTTGGACAATCTGGCTGCCATCGGCGTTGCCGACCTCATCACCATTGCACCCCTGAACACCAGGCGCGGTTACTACTCGGCGTGGAGCGATCTTTCGATCGTTGCCGTGGACGCCAACAGGCTCGATTTGAAGCTTGCTCGGCTCGATACGGTCAATCTCGATCATGAGGCGGCAATCGGGATGGCTGTGGAGCATCTGTTTGCTCTCGGTCATCGGCGGATAGCCTATGTGACCGATCCCCTCATCACCCACAGCCGGGTGATGAGGTTGTCCGGTTTCAAGAAAGCAATGAAGGATCACGAACTCGACGACAGTCAGGCTGTCGTGCTCGAGCGTCACCAGAGCGCACTTGATATCGCAGACGCTCAGATGGTCGAGGTCGGTCGTGATGCCGCTTCCGATGTGGCGGCGCTGTCGCCCAGGCCCACGGCCATTATCGCGTTCAACGACATGATCGCGTTGGGCCTGCTGGCGACTTTCCGTTCCGCCGGCATTGCCGTTCCAAAGGACATGTCGATTATTGGCGTGGACGATGCCTGGATCAGCCAGCTGTCATTTCCTGCACTGACGACCATACGTCAGCCTATCGAGGCGATGGCCAGCGCTGCCGTCGAGCGTGTTCTCAAACCGAATGCGGAGCCGGCCAACGCCGGCTCCGACGCGATTTTTCTGCCCGAACTCGTCATTCGAGACACATGTGCGAAGCCACAGGAAGATGCCGCCACGCATGTCCGGAAACGACACTTAGAACAGTAGCGCCAAACAGCGCCCTTCTGCCAACAACCCCAGAATATCCGGCCGGATACATCCGCGCTGGCACGAAAGAGGCTTGCCTTATGAATACCCACGCCACCCAGATCAAACCAAGCGCAAATCATATCAGGATGGCGTGCGACACCGGCGGTACTTTCACCGACCTTGTCGTTGAAGATGGCAACGAGATAAGGCTGTTCAAAGCATCGACGACGCCTGATGACCCAGTGCGCGGCGTGCTCGATGCCTTGGATCTCGCTGCCAGGCACTACAGAATGAGACTCGGAGATTTCCTGAGCCGTGGCGCCATGTTCGTCCACGGCACCACCCGGGCTATCAACGCGATCATCACCGGCAAGACGGCGAAAACAGCCTTCATCACGACCAAAGGTCATCGTGACATCCTGGTCATGCGCGAGGGCGGGCGCATTGAGCCTTTCAACTTTACGGTCGCCTACCCTGAACCCTATGTGCCTCGGCGGTATACGTTCGAAGTGGATGAACGCGTCGATGCTCGCGGCAAGATCGTCGAGGGACTACACGAAACCGACTTCATCGCGACAATCAAAAAACTGCAGGCGCTGAAAATCGAAGCCGTTGGCGTTTGCCTTCTGTGGTCGGTTGTCAACCCGGTTCATGAGCGGCGTATCGCAGAACTGCTTAAGGAGCATCTACCGGATGTTCCATACACGCTCTCGCATCAGTTGAATCCAACCCTGCGCGAGTATCGTCGAGCTTCCGCGACCGTCATTGACGCCTCGCTGAAACCGCTGATGTTTAAGTATCTCGATGGCTTGACCAACAGGTTGCAAGACGCCGGTTTCAACGGTCGAACACTGATGGTTACCTCAAGTGGCGGCATCATGGATGCGACGGCAGTTGCACGGGCTCCGATCCACTCGATCAATTCGGGACCGGCGATGGCGCCCGTCGCCGGCCGCTACTACGCAGAGCGCGATTTTGGCAATGCCATCGCGATTGTCGCGGACACGGGTGGGACCACCTTTGATGTCAGCCTGGTGCGTGACGGGCGCATCCCCTGGAGCCGCGAAACATGGATTGGCCAGCGCACACGTGGCCATATGACCGGCTTTCCATCTGTCGATATCAAGAGTATCGGCGCCGGAGGCGGCTCGATCGCATGGGTCGACAATGGCGGAATTCTGCAGGTCGGTCCGCAGAGCGCGGGCTCGACGCCGGGGCCCGTCGCTTACGGCCGCGGAGGAACCGAGCCCACCGTCACGGACTGCGCCTTGATCCTGGGTTATATCGATCCGGACTTCTTCCTGGGCGGCGCCATGGTCCTCGACCGGGAGGGGGCGACCCGGCAATTGCAATTGAAAGTCGCCGAACCGCTCGGCATCAAAGTTGAGGAAGCCGCTGCCGCTGTGTTGAGGCTTTCAACCGAAAAGATGGTCGGAGCGATCGAGGAGATCACGGTCAATCAGGGCATTGATCCCCGCTCGGCCGTCATGATCGGCGGCGGCGGCGCCGCAGGACTTAATGCAGTCGCAGTTGCCAGGCGCCTTCAATGCGCTGGTGTCCTCATTCCCGAAGCAGGTGCCGTAATGAGCGCGGCCGGGGCCCTGATGTCGGAGCTTTCGTCGGACTATGCGCAACTGCAGTTTACAACCAGCGACAGATTTGCGGCTGACAAGATCAACGAGGTTCTGGCAGAGCTACGGAAGCGATGCCTTGAGTTCGCGGAAGGGCCCGGCGCCGGGGCACGCGACTGCCACATCGAGTATTCCGTAGAGGCGCGGTATCCGCATCAGATCTGGGAAATCGACGTTCCTCTCCCGCTTGATCAGGTGAAGAGCGAAGGCGATTTGAAGCAGGTCACGGATGCGTTCCATGACACCCACCAGCGTATTTTCGAGATCAGCGACCGCAATTCCAATGTCGAATTCGTGACCTGGCGCGCCAAGGTCAGATGCAGACTGACTGATCGGGCCACCGGCACGCTCCCTCCTGAGGGTGATTTTGCCGGTGGTCGCGCAAAGCGGCCGGTTTACTTCACCGAACTCGGCTGGAGCGACGTCTCGGTTCATCGCTACGAAGCCATGCAGCCGGGCGAACCGGTTGCCGGCCCGGCCATCATCGAATCGTCGTTCACCACCGTCGTGGTCGATCCGGGCACAGTCGCAGAACGCACGGCCAGCGGTGGCCTGCGTGTGACATTCTAAGGAGGCGCTTACCCATGTCTGAGCAAGTTTTGAAAAAGGCGCCTGACGGCGTTCAGATGGCGATGATTTCCAGCCGTATGGAGACCATCGCACGCAAGATGCAAAACACGCTTTTCCGAACCGCCCGCTCCGGTATCCTCAACACGGCCCATGATTTCTCATGTGTTGTTCTGACTGCTGACTGCAAGCTTCTGGCGGCTGCGGAAAGTCTGCCGAACCACACGCTCATCGGCCCTGATTTGATGTGCCGGGCGGTCCTCAAACACCATCCGATGCTCAAGCGCGGCGACTGTTTCCTTCACAACAGTCCATACGAGGGAAACTCCCACGCGGCCGACCACTGCATGATCGTCCCGGTCATCGACGACGAAGGCATCCTGCGCTTCTTCGTGCTGGCCAAAGCACATCAGGCGGACTGCGGTAATTCCCGCCCTTCCAGCTATCTGGCGGACGTGAAGGATCTGTATGAAGAGGGTGCCCTGATTTTTTCTGCGACGAAGATACAGGAAGACTACAAGACCAACGACGACATCGTGCGCATGTGTCAGGCCCGCATCCGGGTTCCGGACCAATGGTGGGGCGATTTTCTTGCGAGCCTTGGATCCGTCCGCATCGGCGAACGCGAACTGCTCAACCTCGGCCGCGAGATCGGCTGGCATATGCTTGAAGGCTATGCCGACCGCTGGTTCGACTATTCCGAACAAAAGATGATTGAGGCAATCAGGAGATTGTCTTCAGGACATGTCGTTTTGGTGTCTGCTCACGACCCGTTCCCCGGTATCCCGGAGGGCATTCCCGTCAAGGTGGACGTTGAAGTTGATACGCACGAGGCCAGGATCATTGTCGATCTGCGCGATAATCCCGATTGCCAGCCCTGTGGCCTCAATCTTACTGAGGCAACCGCCAAAAGCGCAGCGATGATCGGGATTTTCAACGGCATCCTCGATCACCGCGTTACCGCCAATGCGGGCAGCTTTCGACGAATTGACATTCGGGTTCGCGAAAATTGTTGCGTCGGCATACCGAGGCATCCGGCCTCTTGCTCGGTGGCGACCACCAATCTCGCCGACCATGTCACCAATCCGGTACAGCGCGCAATAGCCGAGCTTTCGGCTGGCTTTGGGCAAGCCGCGACCGGTCCAATCCAACCACCAGGAATGGGTGTCATCTCCGGGCGCGATCCCTACAACAATGACGAGCCCTTCATCAATCAAGTCCACATCGGCATTAGCGGTGGCGCCGGCACGCCGGTCACCGACGGCTTTCTGACCATGATCCATGCCGGCAACGCGGGCATGTGCCATATCGACAGTGTCGAAGTCGATGAGCTCCACCATCCAATTATCGTCTACGATCGCCATATTCTCGACGACAGCGAGGGAGCGGGCACGTTTCGCGGCGCGCCGTCGGTCTACAGTGAGTACGGCCCGTGGGGCGGAAACTCCTTGACGGTCCTCTATACCGCAGATGGTACCATCACGCCTGCCGCAGGCGCTCGCGGCGGTGGCCCCGGCGGTCTGTCCAGAGCGGCAATGCGCAAGGCCGATGGTTCGGTCGTCGATCTTCCCCCCTGCTACGGGGTCACTCTGCAGCCGGGTGAGCACATGGTCTCTCACTCCGCAGGCGGCGGTGGATATGGTTCTCCACGGGAACGCGATCCCGCGCGCGTGCTGCACGATCTTGCAGAAGGGTGGATCAGCGTGCAGCGCGCACGAGACATCTACGGAGTAGCCGTCAAGGGATCTCCCGAAGACGACAATCTTCAATTGGACATCGTCCAAACACGCATCCTGCGCGCCAGCCGGAGCGAACTGGCGGTGGCCGTTTAGCCCGGCCGATACGCCGGGTGTTTCTTGTCAGGCTGCCCGACAACGGGCACGATTTTCAGGTCAAGGAGAACTACGATGACAGACGTCGATTGGTCCGCTGGCGCGGCCTACATTGATGGTGAATTCATGCCTCTCAAGGATGCCAAGCTCGGTATCACCGAATGGGGCTACCGCCGGTCCGACGTTACCTACGATGTCGCGGGCGTCTACTACGGCGCATTCTTCCGGCTCGACGATCATGTCAAACGCTTTCGCACCTCGATGACGAAATTGCGGATGAATCCGAAGGAAAGCGACGAAGAGATCAAGAATATTCTCGCCGAACTGGTGCGGCGTACCGGGTTGCGCGAGGCTTATGTGGCGATGGACTGTGTCCGCTCCCGCCCGCCGCGCGGCGTGCCGCTTCATCCCATAAACGGCCGCAGTTATCTGATTTGCCATGTCATGCCTTGGGTGTGGGTATTCACCCCCGAGCAGCAGGAACGCGGCGTGCACGCAATGATCGCGTCCCCCCAACGGATTGCGCCGGAATCACTCGACCCGACAATCAAGAATTTCCATTGGGGCGACCTGACGCGCGGGAATTTCGAGGCGCACGATCAAGGCGCCGAAACCTGCATTTTACTGGATCGTGATGGAAACGTCACGGAAGGACCGGGCTTCAATGTCTTCGCCGTCATAGATGGCAAGGTCATCACGCCGAAACGCGGTGCGCTGGAAGGTATCACTCGAAGAACAGTTCTGGAACTGTGCGACGAGTTTGGAATTCGCTGTGAGGTCCGGGATCTCTGCCGCGACGAATTCGAAGCCGCCGACGAAATCTTTTTCTCGACTACGGCTGGCGGCATTATGCCGGTAAGCCGTCTTGGAAAAAGGATCCTGGGGAACGACCGACCGGGTCCGATTTCCGCGCGGCTGAGAACAGCTTTTTGGGACAAGCGGAAGGACGGCTGGCATGCGACGCCAGTGTCTTACGCTTCCTGATCGAAGAGCGAAATGCAGATGCGATGGCTTTTCGACCTCAACGGCAAGATTGCCCTGGTTACAGGCTCGGGCCAGGGCATTGGCCTGGCGCTTGCCCGTGGCCTGGCGGAGTGTGGTGCCCTGGTTGTCCTGAACGGTCGTCGTGAACAGTTGTTGAAGGACGCTGCCACAGACCTGCTCAAGGACGGTCTGTCGGTGGAGGTGGCGGCCTTCGACGTCACGGATGCCCTGTCTGCGCGACACGGGGTCGAGCGGATTGAGACCTCGATCGGTTCGATTGACATTCTCATCAACAATGCCGGCATCCAGCATCGATCAGCATTGGAGGATTTCCCGGAAGAGAAATGGGACGATCTTGTTCGAACCAATCTCTCCAGCATTTTCTATGTGAGCAAAGCCGTCGCCAAAGGCATGATAGGCCGCGGTCGCGGAAAGATCATCAACATCGCCTCTGTTCAGAGCGAATTGGCTCGTCCGGGTATCGCGCCCTACACGGCGACAAAAGGGGCTGTCAGAAATCTGACTCGAGGCATGTGTGCGGATTGGGCAAAACATGGTTTGCAGATCAATGCCATCGCGCCTGGCTATTTCAAGACGCCGCTCAACGAAGCACTTGGTCGGGACCCCGAGTTCTCCACGTGGCTGGAACGGCGCACGCCGGCCGGTCGATGGGGCAATGTTGAAGAACTCATCGGGGCTGCAGTGTTTTTCGCCAGCGACGCCTCCTCATTCGTCAACGGGCACACGCTCTACGTGGACGGTGGCATGACAGTGACGGTGTGAATGACTGGCCATGCTTGGGGCAAGCATGTCCTTTCGCTTCTCCATCATCCACAAAGTGGACGCGGATTCTCATGCAGGGAAGACATTCTCGAAGAAACTCAGCCTGCTACCCTTCGCTCAAGGGCAAGCTCATCTTTGTCACCGGAGGCTGCTCTGGTATTGGCGCAGCGCTGGTCCAAGGATTTTCCTGGCAAGGAGCTAAGGTAGCCTTCGTGGATATCGAGAAATCTTTGGCTGAGGCGCTTGTGACGTCCCTGTGCGAGCACGTATTTCCCCCGGTGTTCATCGAATGTGACATCCGCAATATCGATGCGCTCCAGATGACGATAGAGCGCATCAGGAGAGACCTCGGTGATATTTCAGTTCTCATCAACTATGTCGCCAATGACAGACGCGACAACAGGATGGCAGTCAACCTGCGGCCGATGTTCTTCGCTGCACAGGCTATTATCCCGCAGATGAAGCGTCTCGGAGGCGGGTCGATCATCAACTTTGGATCGTTGAGCGCGCGTACAGCGTCGAACATCCCCACATACATGACCGCCAAGGCTGGCGTGCACGGCCTGACAAAGGGGCTGGCTCGAGAACTTGGTCCTTTCAACATCCGGGTCAACACGCTTCTTCCGGGATGGGTGATGACGGAGAAACAGAGGCGCGCACATCCGACTCTGGAAGGAGAAGCCCAGATTGACGCGATACAGTCCATTCGAGCGCGCATTCGGCCCGAAGATATTGCAGCGATGGCACTGTTCCTGGCCAGTGATGATAGTGCGCTCTGTTCGTCGCAAGAATTCGTCGCAAATGGCGGATGGACCTAGCCCTCTGCGCGGCGACTTCACGGTTCCAGTGTTACAAATCTGACAGGCTGAATTGCCGCAAATCGGCATCAGAAAGGCTGAAGGGCCTTTGCGAGACTGGCTCCGGCCCGCACTAAATCGTCGAGGCGGTTTGTTGGCGTATCGTGCTCGAGCACGAGACAGTCGATCTCGCTGATCTTGCACCCGATAGGCCCTTGTCATTGAGCACCATGATTTCGCCGACGATGATGGCGTTCTCGACGTCTACCGTTTTTTGGCACTACGGGCGACGTCGCGGTATTTCGACGTCCAGTCGACGTCGCGGCGGGTGGAGATGCGAACGCCGCCGGCGTCTATAACAATCTGGAGCGATAGCCGTCGAACTTGACCTCGTGAGACCACCCGTCGTCCTTCGGGCGGCTTGGCGACGAGCTTGCGTTCCATCGGCGGAATGAACCGAGCGGGCCGGAGCCGGCACTTACAATTTACGCACTTCTTCGATTCTAGGCGACCTGATTATATTAGCCAGAACTAACAAAGATGATTCCGCACGTCGCTAGCAACAAAACGTTCAGCATCGCGTTGCAAATGAGCCAAGCCTTTGGAGGCACAAAATGGGCGACGACAACAGCAAGCGAGACTTCAGTGACCGCAACCGTGTCGGCGGATGAGTAGCTACGAGGTCGAATATTTCGCGCGGGAAACGGCGCTTCGCCAAGCCAGGTGAGCAAGCGATCAAGGCCTACGGCAAATAATCGCACTCGCCTGACCCAAGCCGCCAAGTCTTTACTCGATGCGAATGAGGCGTCGCGGCGGGGGCGTCTCACATAGACGAGGACATTTCCGACCGAGACCGACCAACTGAAATCGGCGTTATCGGCAATGCCGCGATATTTTTTCGACTTCGCAGATGCGAACGAACTGTACCCCGACGATCAAGGTACCGATCTGCCGGACGTCGATTCCGCCAGGCTCGAGGCAGCAAAGGCTCTGGCGGCGATAGTAAAAGACAAGGCGGACGGATCTAGCCGCGACTTTACGATGATCGTTCGCACCGAGACGGGCCAGGTTTTGCTACACGCTAGGATCAAATTCGAAATAGAGATGGCGCATTAGGGGCGGGGCGTCATAGAAAATACGAACGAGCGACCGTGTACCCTGCCAATCGTAGTAGCGAGAGCACATACAAAACCAAGACCAACGCAACCACAGACCTGCTTTTCAGCGGGACGTTAGATCGCCAGCGCTGCTGTTTTTCCCCGGTGTACAAACCCCCTTTTTGAGCGGCCAGTTGACGGCCGTCGAAAATGATTATTAAGTTCGGTCATAGAACGAATTAATCGGAGCTGCTGTTGAACGACCTGCCCCGCATTTCTCGTCAGTTCTCGCAGCGCTCCGTCATGGAGGCGATCGTGCAAGGTGGGCCGATCTCGCGCGCTTCGATCGCAAAGCAGACCGGCTTGTCCAAGCAGACAATCTCCGAGATCGTCAGGACACTCGAGCAGGAAGGCTGGGTGCAGGAGACAGGGCGCACGAGCGGACATGTCGGACGCACGGCTGTCACTTACGAACTCGTATTTGACGCGGCCTACATCGCGGCCGTCGACCTCGGCGGCGCCAAAGTCCGGGTCGCGCTCACCGATCTTGCCTGCCAGATATTCGCGGAGGAAACGGCGCCGACCGATCCTCGGGGCGGACAGTTCATCGTCGACCAGATCGTGGATCTAGCGCTTCAGGCGGCCGAGAGGCACCGAATCTCGCGCACAAAGATAAGGCTGGCGGTGATTGGTGTTCCCGGTGCACCCGACAAGAAGACGGGCCGCGTCCTGCTTGCCCCGAATATTGCCGGCTTTGGCACGATGAATGTCGTTGGCGCTTTCGAGCACGCATTCGGATTTCATGTGGTGATCGAGAACGATGTCAATCTGGCGGTGCTCGGCGAAAACTGGCAGGGGTGCGGCCGGGGTATCGACAACCTCGCCTTCATTGCGCTGGGTACCGGTATCGGCAGCGGCCTCATGGTTGGAGGCAATCTGGTGCGGGGCGCCAGCAATGCAGCCGGCGAGATGGGCTTTTTGCCGATTGGCGCCGATCCATTCGCGCCGACATCGTTGCGCGCCGGCGCTTTCGAGCGCGTGGTCGCAACCAGCGCCATGGTTGAACGCTACGCAACGCTGACGGGCAACATCGTCAACGTGCCGACGATTTTCCACTGTGCATCCGCTGGAGACAGGCATGCCGCGACGGTACTTGACGAAACCGCGCGCTACCTCGCACAAGGCATTGTGGCCATAGCGGCAATTGCCAATCCGCAAAAGGTCGTCCTAGGCGGCTCGATCGGGCTGCGGCCGGAAATCCTGTTGCGCGTTAGGGACCTGCTGCCGCGCTGCTTCCCCTACCCTATCGCCGTTGAGGCCAGCGAACTCGGGTCGCGGGCAGCGCTCATCGGCGCTGCCGCGATCGGGCTCGGCCAGTTGCACAACACACTGTTCGGCGTCGACGCGCCCGACGGACGCATTTCGCTTCCCCCAGCCAGTTCGGCCGTGCTGCGCGAGGCCACGCTATGACCGCCTCAAAGGACATCACCACCCGCTTGCGCGCCGCCCTCGATTGGGACGCAGCGGTTGAGCTTCTGCAGGGGGCAATCGGCCGCGAAAGCATAACCGGTCACGAAGAAAATTTTGTCGCCTTCCTTGAAGACCGCATGCGCGTGCTTGGCTTGAGCGAAATTCGGCGTGCGGAATTCGCGCCCGGCCGGCCCAACGTCTGGGGTGAGCGCAAAGGTGCCGGCGCCGGCAAGCGGCTGCTCTTCATCGGCCACACCGATACGGTCCATGTCGAGGGCTGGCGCGAGCACTGGGCTGGCACCGCCAGGCAGGATCCGTTTGCCGCGCCAATGATCGACGGGCAGATCTGGGGCCGCGGCGCCGGCGACCTCAAGGCCGGCATCTGCTCAGCGCTGTCGGCACTCTCTCTGCTCGACACCGCCGACATCCAACTGGCCGGCGACGTTGCCTTTGCCTTCGTCGGCGACGAGGAGAGCGGCCAGCCTGGAACCGGCGTCTCCGCCGGCATCAAGGACTTCGTCGGCCGCATCGAGAAAGGCGAAGTCGTGGCGCCCGATTTCGTCGTCTATGTGGAGCCTACCCGCCTTTCGGTTTATCCGGCCCAAATTGGCTTCTTCATTACCGACATCACCATCACCGGACGATCAGCCTATTTCGGCGTACCCGAACTCGGCAAGGATGCCTTGCGTGCAAGCCACGCCGTCATGAGCGCGCTGTGGAAGCATTCGGAAGATGTTGCAACAAGAGCCGAGCACCCGCTGATCGGGCGTGGCTTCCTGCTGATCACCGGGCTTGCGGGCGGCGGCTACATCGCGGTGCCCGAACGCTGCACGTTGTCGCTGATCCGCAAGCTGTTGCCGGGCGAGTCGCTGGACGAGGCCGCCGCCGAAATCGAGGCAGTGGTGCGCGGCGCCGTCACCGATCCCGAAATCATGTTGGCGTTCGCCTATCCGGCCGGTCGCGATCATCCGCTCGGGGGTAACGCCGCCGAGATTGCACCTGACAGGCCGGAGGTCGGCGCTCTTGCTGCCGCCATGGCCCGATCGATGGCTGGTCGCGGCGCCATCGAAGGCGCGCCATTCTGGTCAGAGTCATCATTTTTCACCAACCGGCTCGGCATCCCCGCCGTGTACTGCGCGCCAGGCGACATTCGCAACTGCCACACCTTCAACGAACACGTCGATGTCGAGGAATATCTGGCCGGCGTCGTCGGCTTCGCCCGGTTCATGGTGGAGTATTGCGGCGTTACGGAATGAAGGACAACTGAGAGCGAAAATGGGAGAACTATCATGCTGATAGACAGACTTGTTGCTACAGCACTTGCAGGTAGCCTGATGCTCATGGCCGGTGGAGCCGGCGCACAGACAGTGGGACCGAGCGGCGAGACGGCGACACCCAGCGCCGAGGTTAGATTGTCGGATGCAGACCTGGCCGCAGTAAAGGAGAAGGGCTACAAGGCCGCGCTGCTGTGGCACACCTCCTCCGACTTCACCAATGCGGTCACGTCCGGTGCCAAGGATGAATTTGCCCGTGCCGGCATTCAAATCGTCGCCACCACCGACGCGGGCTTTGACGCCGCGCGCCAGCGCAGCGACATCGAAACCGCGCTCGCGGCGAAGCCAAACGTCATCCTGTCACTGCCCCTCGATCCGGTCACTTCGGCCGAGGCGTTCCGTCAGGCGCTCACCGACGGCACCAAGCTGGTATTCCTTTCCAATCTGCCGAAAGGCTACAAGCACGGAACCGACTATGCAGCCATCGTCACTGACGACCTGTTCCAGATGGGCAAGCAGGCGGCCGATGCACTGGCCAAGGCGCTCGATGGCAAGGGCAAGGTCGGCTACATCTTCCACGACGCCAGTTACTATGTGACGAACCAGCGCGACCAGGCTTTCAAGACAACGATCGAGAAGGATTATCCCGGCATCAAGATCGTCGCCGAGCAGGGGATCTCCGATCCGGCGCGGGCAGAAGAGCTGGCCAGCGCGATGCTCGTGCAGCATCCCGATCTTGACGGCATCTACGTCACCTGGGCCGAACCGGCCGACGGCGTGCTGTCGGCCTTGCGGGCAAGCGGAAACACCAAGACCAAGATTGTCACGCTCGACCTCGCCGAACCGGTGGCGCTCGATATGGTCAAGGGCGGCAATGTGACCGCACTGGTGGCCGACAAGGCCTATGAGCTCGGCCGCGCCATGGCCGCTGTCGGCGTCAAGGCGCTGCTCGGCCAGGAGACCCCGGCCTTCGTCGTTGCCCCGGCGCTTACCGTGACCAAGCAGAACGTTGCGCAGGGCTGGAAGGATTCGTTGAACCGCGACGCGCCGCAATCGGTGCTCGACGCGGCCAAATGACAGGGCAATGCCCGGCGGCCAATCAGGGCCGCCGACATCATAAAAACAAGGGGAACCGACATGCGCATAGCAATTGGAATGTTGTCGGCACTGGTAGCACTCGTCGCTGCCAACGCCTTCGCAGCCGAGGGCACCACCACGGGACCGAACGGGGAAAAGCCGACGCCGGCAAAGAGCGTCGTGCTCACACCAGCTGAGGAGCAGCAGATCAAGGACGGCAAATACACCGCCGCGCTGGTCTGGCATGAGATGAGCGAATACACCAACGCGGTGAACAGCGGCGCCCAGGACGAGTTGAAGCGGCTCGGCATCACGGTCGTCGCTCAGACCGACGCCGGCTTTGATGCGGCCCGTCAGAAATCCGACGTCGAGACAGTACTCGCCAAAAGGCCCTCTATTATACTGTCCCTACCGGTCGATCCCGCAAGTGCGGCCACCGTCTATGATCCTGCGCGCCAGGCCGGCGTGAAATTGGGATTCGTCGACAATTCGCCGGCAGGCTACGTTCACGACAAGGATTATGTGACCATCGTTTCGGACGACCTTTTCCAGATGGGCAACAAGGCCGGGATCGCAATGGCCGACGCGCTCGGCAAGCAGGGCAAGGTCGGCTACATCTTTCACGATGCCGATTTCTACGTCACCAACCAGCGTGACGGAGCATTCAAGCACACGATCGAGCAGGACTATCCCGACATGAAGATCGTGGCCGAGGCCGGAATGGCCGACCCCGCGCGCAGCGAGGAAATCGCGCAGGCGATGATCACACAGCACCCGGACCTCGACGGTATCTATGTCACCTGGGCTGAGCCGGCGCTTAGCGTGCTGTCCACTTTGCGGGCGGCCGGCAACAGCCACACCAAGATCGTCACGCTCGACCTGAACGAACCGGCGGCACTGGACATGGTGAAAGGCGGCAACGTTGCGGCACTCATCGCAGACGAAGCCTACGACATCGGCGTGACGCTGGCGCGCGCCACGGCCGCCTCGTTGATCGGCAAGAAAGCCGCGCCGTTCATCGTGGTCGATTCCCTCGCCGTCACCAAGGACACTGTCAAGGACGGGTGGAAGCGGTCCCTCAACAAGGACGTGCCCGCGACCATCGCGGCCGCCATGAAATAGCGGCGGACAATGGCGCCCCGCCGGAGGAAGTGAGAATGTCGAGTGTCAACACCAGCCCCGGCCGGGCAGCGAGCTTGGTCAGCCGCTTCAACCTGCAGCAATATGCCGTCTATCTCGGATTTCTGGCGATCTTTCTGTTCTTCGCGATCGTACTGAAGGACAGCGGTTTTCTGACGGTCCGCAACCTGTCGAACATCGTGCTGCAGACGGCACCCGTGACGATCATGGCGATCGGCCTTGTCTTTGTCATGTCGGCTGGCGAGATTGATCTTTCGATAGGTTCGATCGTTGCCGTGGCAGCCCTTGCCGCCGCGGTGGCGATAAACGCCTACGGCTTGGTGGCTGGGGTGCTGGCCGGCCTCGGCGCCGGCCTGCTGATCGGCCTTCTCAACGGCGCCCTCGTGGCTTACGTCAAGTTGCCTTCATTCCTGGTAACGCTGGCGACGCTCGGGCTGTTTGCCGGCGTATCTCGCTCGATGACCGATTTGCGGTCGATCCCGGTCACCAACGACGCCTTCACCGGTTTCTTCGGCTCGGGTTCTTTGCTGGGTGTTCCGTCTTTGATCTGGTGGACGGTAATTGCCGTTGCGATCGCGCATCTCATCTTTCGCGAGACGCGCTTCGGCGCCCATGTGCTGGCCACCGGCGACAACAGCCGTGCCGCCAGTGTTTCCGGCATCAGCGTGGCGCAGATAAGGCTTGCCGTTCTGACCACAAGCGGCGGGCTCGCCGGCCTTGCCGGGCTGCTCTATGCGGGCCGGCTGCAGGCTGCGAAATACACGCTCGGCGAAACCGACCTTATGACGGTGATAGCGGCGGTCATCGTCGGCGGAACCCTGCTTAACGGCGGCAAGGGATCGATTGTCGGTGCGCTGGTGGGCTCGCTGATGATGGGCATGCTGAACAACGGCCTCATCCTGATGGGCCTGTCCGTCTCCGACCAGATGATCGTGCGCGGCTTGATCATTCTTGCGGCCGTCGCCGTATCGCTGCGCGAAAAGTCCCGTTGAAGGAGTTTTGTCATGTTCCTCGATGTTCTGCGGCGCCGCAATCCGAGCTTTATAGAAAGCGCCATGCGCCTGCACCAGGAAGGAAAGCTGCCGGCTAATTCCTATGTGCTCGACCTCGATGCCGTCGAAAGCAATGCCCGGGTCCTGAAGCGCGAGGCCGACCGGTTCGGCCTGAAGATTTTCGCCATGACCAAGCAGGTCGGCCGCGCCAGTTCGTTCTGCCATGCGCTCAAGCGTGGTGGCATCGATCAGGCCGTCGCCGTCGACATGGCCTGCGCGCGGGCAACGCACAGAGCAGGCCTGAGGCTCGGTCATCTTGGCCACCTGCAGCAGATCGCAAGGCACGAGGCCAATGCGGCGGCCAAAACGTTCAGGCCGGACTATTGGACCGTCTTCAACGACACCAAGGCTGAAGAAGCCGCTGCCGGCGCAAGGCTCGCCGGGTACACGCAAAACCTGCTTGCCCGCATCCGCGCCGATGGTGACGTTTTCTACCGCGGCCACGAAGGTGGTTTTGAGGCGGCCGATATCGCCGCGGTCGCCGAAAAACTGGATGGTCTCGACGGCGCACGGTTCGCTGGTATCACCACCTTCCCGGCGCTGTTGTTCGACCAGACCACGCGAACGGTCCTGCCGACACACAATCTGGCGACACTGGGCAGAGCTGCCGAAGCGCTCGCCAAGTCCGGCCGCAGCGACATAGAGGTGAACGCGCCCGGCACAACGTCGAGTGTCCTGCTTGGCGCGCTGGCCGAAACCGGCGCCACGCAATGTGAACCGGGCAATGGGTTGGCCGGCACCACCGCGCTGCACGTCATGGAGGATCTGCCGGAGCTCCCTGCCGTTCTGTATTTGACTGAGGTCTCGCATTTGTCTGGCGGCAAAGCCTACTGCCTGGGTGGCGGCTTCTATATCGATCCGATCTTTCCGGACTATGAGGTGAAGGCAATCGTGTCCGCAGAACCCACCACGGCTGCCGCCGCGCTCAGAAGCGTCGAGGTGCCGCCGCCTGCGGCAATCGACTATTACGCAATGATTGACGCTAGCGGCGCCAATGCGCCACGCCCCGGCGACACGGCGGTGTTCGGCTTTCGCGGCCAGGCGTTCGTGACCCGCGCCTACGTGGTCGGCATCTCCGGTGTCTCAAAGGGGGCGCCCCAGGTCGAAACGATCGAAAACGGTTTTGGCGAAACCGCTGCCTGGCCTGTCTAGGAGCAAGTGATGAACGCGACCACGACCGGCACGCCCCCTGTTTTGCAGCTGCGCGACATCCGCAAGAATTTCGGTGGCCTCACGGCAATCGAAAATTTCTCGCTCGAGCTCTATCCCGGCGAGATAGTGGCGTTGGTCGGCGATAACGGTGCCGGCAAGTCGACGCTGGTCAAGATCGTGACGGGGGTGCATGCTCCGACATCCGGGACGATCATCATCGAGGGGCAGGCGGTGGCAATGTCGAGCGCCACCATGGCGCGCGCCCACGGAATTGAGGTGGTCTATCAGGACTTGGCGCTCGCCGATCAGCAGACCGTCTACATGAATATGTTTCTTGGCCGCGAGCCGGTGAACCGCTTCGGCCTGCTCGACCGACGCCGGATGATCGACGACACCGAAAAGCTGGTGAAGGATCTCGACGTTCGCATCCCATCGGCTCACGCCACCATCCGCGATCTTTCGGGCGGCCAGCGCCAGGGCGTGGCGATCGCGCGCGCCACGCACTGGGCAAGCAAGCTGATCCTGCTCGACGAGCCAACCGCCGCGCTCGGCGTTGCCGAGACCGCCAAGGTCGAGACGATTGTTCTGTCGCTGAAGCAGCGCAATATCGGCGTGCTGATCATCAGCCACAGCCTCGACCAGGTGTTCAGGCTCTCAGATCGGATCTGTGTTCTGCGACGTGGCAAACAGATCGGCGTGCGCAAGACCAGCGAGACCGACAAGAACGAGATCGTCGCCATGATCACCGGGCTTCAGCACTAGCCCGGTCCGACAGAGGCGCGCCGTTCAGATATTGCGTTACCCGAGCAGCGAGTGGCATGATTTCAGATCCACGATCAGGCCTCGGCCACAGAATGTCGTCAGCATCAATCCAGCGCGCGCAGATGGCGGATGGGGCGCCCACCAGCAATCCGGTCGGCGGCTGTGGCTATGGAATTGGCGTCGATGCCGAAGTGGCGGTAAAGGTCGCCGATAGTCCCTGACTGGCCAAAATGCTCGACGCCGAGACTGCGCGTGCGATGGCCGTACACCGAACCCAGCCAGCCGAGTACCGCCGGATGACCGTCGGTGACGGAGACGATGGTGCAATGCGCAGGGAGATCGGCAAACAGCCTTTCGATATGACTCCTGGCGTGAACGAGGCCGCGTTCGCGCGCGCGACTTGCCGCTGTCCAGCCTGCGTTCAAGCGATCGGCCGAAGTCACGGCCAAAAGACCGACGTCGCGACGGTCCTCTGCCATCATGCCGATAGCTTCGATGGCCTCCGGCGCAACCGCGCCGGTATAGGCAACAATCACTTCGGCATTGGGACCCGGAGCCCGCAGCCAGTAGCCCCCGTCGATGATGTCCTGCTCGAGCTGTGGCATCATGGGACGAATGATCTGCTCGACCGGGCGCGTCGAGAGCCGCAGATAGACCGAGCCGCCGGTCTCGTCGCGCAGCCAGGTGCGCTCCGACTGCACGGCGTCGCCGTCGCGCTGCATATAATCCAGCGCAAAGCGCATGATGACGGCGAGCTCGTCGACGAAGGCCGGCTCGTAGGCCGCAAGCCCGTCCTGTGCCATCCCGATCAACGGTGTGGCGATCGACTGATGCGCTCCACCTTCCGGAGCCAATGTGACCCCGGATGGCGTGGCGACCAGCAGGAAGCGCGCATCCTGATAGCAGGCATAGTTGAGCGCATCGAGACCGCGCTGGATGAACGGATCGTAGAGCGTGCCGATCGGCAGCAGCCGTTTGCCGAAAATCGAATGCGACAGCCCAAGTGCCGACAGCAGGATGAACAGATTGTTCTCGGCGATACCCAGTTCGATGTGCTGGCCGGAGGGGCCGAATTCCCATTTCTGCGCCGAGGCGATGCGTTCGCTGCGGAAAGTGTCCGCAAGTGACTGACGCGCGAACAGGCCGCGCCGGTTGACCCAGGGACCGAGATTGGTCGAGACCGTGACATCGGGCGATGCCGTGACGATCGCGTCGGCGAGCGGCCCGCCAGCGCGCGCAATCTCATCCAGAATTCTGCCGAAGCCGACCTGCGTGGAGACGCTGCCTTTGGCTTCCGCAACGAGACGACCGGGGACCACGATGCGCTGGGCGTGCCGGCGCCGCTGGCCCTTTGCCGCGAACGGAACGGCGTCGAGGAACCGTTGCAGCTCCAGATCTCCAACAGCCAATCCCTCGAAGGCGTCCCACTCCCGCCCGTCGCCGACCGACATCGAGGCACGAAGGACCGCCATCTGATCCCTGGTCATCAAGCCGGCGTGGTTGTCCTTGTGGCCGGCGAGCGGCAGGCCGAAGCCCTTGATCGTATATGCAATGAAGCATGTCGGTCGATCGTTGCCGCGTGCCGTCCCGAAGGCCTCGATCAGGCATGGCAGGTCGTGGCCGCCGAGATTGGTCATCAGCCCGGCGAGCTCGGCATCGGAGCGCCGGTCGAGAAGCGATGCCAGGCCCGGCTTGTCTCCGATGTCGGCGACCAGGCGCTTGCGCCAGGCGCCGCCGCCTTGAAACGTCAGCGCCGCATAGAGCTGGTTCGGGCAGGCCTCGATCCAGGCCTTTAGCGCCTCGCCGCCGGGTTCGGTGAAGGAGGCTTCGAGCAGCGAGCCATATTTCAGGATCACGACGTTCCAGCCGAAATTCCGGAAAATGTTTTCGAAGCGTTCCCAAAGGCCTTCGCGAACCACGGCATCGAGGCTCTGTCGGTTGTAGTCGACGATCCACCAGCAGTTGCGCAGGCCGTGTTTCCACCCTTCGAGCAGCGCCTCGAAGATGTTGCCTTCGTCCATCTCGGCATCGCCGATCAGCGCCACCATGCGGCCCTCGGGCATGCTTTCGTCGCGGGCGCCGAGATAATCCTGCACAAGCGAGGCAAACAGTGTCTGCGCGACGCCGAGGCCAACTGAGCCGGTGGAGAAATCGACGTCGTCGACATCCTTGGTCCGCGACGGATAGCTTTGCGCGCCACCGAAGGCGCGAAACCCTTCGAGCTTCTCCCTCGTCTGATTGCCGAGAAGATACTGGATGGCGTGAAACACTGGCGAGGCATGCGGCTTCACCGCGACCCGGTCGTGTGGCCTCAGCACCGAGAAATAGAGCGCGGTCATGATCGTCACCAGCGACGCCGAGGATGCCTGGTGTCCGCCAACCTTCAAGCCGTCCGTATTTTCCCGCAGGTGATTGGCGTTATGGATCATCCATGTCGACAGCCAGAGCACCTTTTTCTCCAGTGCCGAAAGTGCCTCCAGTTTTTGTTTGTCCATGCTGCAAGACTCCCGGTTGCGATGTCTCAATCCTAGGGCTGAGCAAAAGCCAATTGTCGCTAAACTTGCATGAGATTGGCAGCCGCGTTAGCTGGTTGTGCCAATATCAGCCAATGGAGTAACGTTCGATGCCAAAAGGTCGACTGGACAATATCGACCGAAAGATCATTGCCGCGCTGCAGGTCGATGGCAGGATGACGGCGCAGCAGCTTGCCGAGCGGGTCGGCCTTTCGGCCTCGCCCTGCGCCCGCCGGGTCCGCCTGATGGAGGATATGGGGGTGATCACCGGCTATGCCGCACTGATCGACCAGGATATGGTCGATCTGCCGATCTCGGTGTTTGCCTCGATCAAGCTTGAGCGCCAGCGCGAGAGCGAGCTGAACCGGTTCAACGCGGCAATCGCGCGCTGGCCGGAGGTGGTCGATTGCTATCTGATGACTGGCCAGCGCGATTATTTGCTGCGTGTGGTGGTGCGCGACCTGCACGCCTATGAGCGCTTCCTGAAGGAAAAGCTGACGCGGCTCGATGGCGTCTCCTCGATCGAGTCCAGCTTCGCGCTTGCCCAGATCAAGCGATCGAACCGGTTGCCGGTAGAGCCATGATTTTTTGGACGGACCCGCGTGTCGCAGGTCTTGCAGCAAGTGGGCAATATGGGTTCGGCACGCCTCAATACTGACTGTGATTTCTGGTATTTCCGCCGGCTGCAATTGGAGCTTATGCGTCATGATTGCGGCGATTAGATAAAGAATTTTTGTTGCGCCTGGCGAGCATCGTCTGCCTTCCGGCGCATCAGCCGCCGCCGCGCGGATTGCTCAAGAACCTGGCTGACCGCCAAAGCCAACCAGGCTGCAATGGCGCGGGACGTCCACATGTGGCGGTCCTGTTCCGGGAAAACCGGTCAGAGGCGATCAGAAAAGCGCCGGTGCCGCTCGACATAGCGCGCCATGGCACTGGAGGGGTCTGCAGATTTTGCGCAACGAAGAACGCCGTCTTTCCGGTGCGACGGCGGAACGTCAACCCGGAAGGGACAAGGACAATGCGAGTTGAACCCAAGAAAACGAAACAGGCAGCTTCTGACGCTATGAATGCGCTTTGGGCGCTTGAACACGCGATCCGCAACTGTTGCCTCGAACCGAGTCTGATCGCGCTCGTAAGGATGCACGCATCCCAGATCAATGGCTGCGCCTACTGCATTCATATGCACACAAGGACGCTCGCGCGCTCGGCGAGACGGAAGAGCGGGCTCTATCTGCTCGATGGCTGGCGCAGGGCAGATTCGCTGTACAGCGAGCGCGAACGCCGCCCTCGCCTGGACAGCGGCCCTTTAGTGACGAAGAGCTCGCCCAGCTGACCTTTCTCACCGGCACCACCAATCTCTGGGACCGTCTCGCTGTCGGCTTCCGATTGGTCCACCCGGAACGCACGAGGCCTACCGACATCAGCCAGGCGCGTTCCTCGTTTGAGCCGGCGAGCGCCAAAGCCCTCTTCATTGCAAACCATTTTCGTCAGGAAAAGGAACTCCAGGAGGAGAGCTGAAATGATTTCAAATCCGCGCCAGCGGGGCATCGCTCATTTTGAACGGCTTTTCGGCGCCGGAGCCGTCCAGGCTTCGCACGGGCTGCCCAGCTTGGAGCTTTCGACTTGCCGGCGGAGGATGGGAATGCGTTCCCCGACGCCGGGCACTCGCCGTCCTTTCGCGGTGTGTTTCTGACGGCCCGGCCGTTTACTTCAGTTTGCAGCCTCAACTCATCCCACGCCGCAGCAGCCAACTACGTGAGCTCGTGAATTGTAACGCCGGGAACAACAGTCTTGGCGATCTCGCACAGGTGCTGGTGATGCGTCAGATAAATCACCTGGCCAGCGCTTGCCATCTGACCAAACAACCTGAAAACCTCCTCGGACCGGAAATGGTCGAAGGTCATGATCTCGTCGGCAATGAATGGCACAGAGGGGTCGAAACTGGGCGAACTCGTAATATCCGGCAAGCCGCAGGGCCAGCTAGAGCTGAAAACGCGCACCCTTTGAGAGCGCGTCGGCGACCTTGGACTGCCCGTCGCGCTGCAAAGCGATGAGGACTTCTCCGCCCTTCACGGGTTGGGTCGCAAGCCCCGAATACTGACCGCGCGCGATAAGTGCGAAAGCATCAGATGTCCGTTTGATCATGCCGGAGCGATGGTCCCGACGGCCAGCGGCTACTAAGCCTTGCCTATGCGTTCAACGCAATCTATATTCTGTTCAACACAGGAGGTTCTCATGGCTGCGCAGACACGGACGGCTGCAGAAAGCGAAGCAACGGTCGCATCGACCCGCAATAAACTTGTACTGGAGCAAGCGAAAGCCGCCGGCCTCCTCGGCGCCGCGAAGAATACCCGTCTTTCGGCGCGGGTGCCCGCGGAGTTGATCGAGGCGGCCAAGAAGCGCGCCCATGTCACCTCGGACACGGAGCTGTTGGAACTGGCGCTGTCGCGCCTGGCCCTCGAAGATGACTTTGGCGCCCGCCTGGTCGGACGTAAGGGCAGTATCCCGGCGGACATAGATCTTGGGGTTTGATCTTTCCGAAACGCTCCGATCGCTAAAGCCCCAAAAGCACAACGGAACGCTGAAGCGCAGGGCCGACGACGATCTCCCATGGGTTGCTGACGAACCTGCGATCGGGGGACCGCTGTTTCTGGATACGAGCGTCTATCTGGATGTCCTGCAGGGACGATCGCCGGTTGAAGTCGATACGCTGCTTACCTATCGCCGATGCCACCATTCCGCTGCCTGCCTGTCTGAGCTGACCCAAGCCTTTGGTCGGCTGGACCCTAAGCATGCATCCACAAAAGCTGTCCTCGAGACGATTGAAGCCACGGTAGAGGACATTCCGGACTACCGACTTCATGCACCGGACGATGCGATCTGGGGACAGGCCGGGGTCTTGGCTGGCTTGCTCTTCCGGCTGAGCAATCTGCCCAAGAGGGAGGGGCACGAGCGGCGCTTCCTAAATGACGCCCTCGTGTTCCTGCAGGCGCGTCAGTTGGGTGCGAGCGTGCTGACCGGCAACGTCCGCGATTTTGATTTCCTCACCCAGGTTCTGCCGACGGGACGGATCATCCTCTATCGAGCTCGGCCGGAACGGCGGTCATCATGAACGTCACGGTTGGTCCTCCTGTCGATATTCTTCACGAACTGGAACAGCTGGATCGGGGGCCGGCGACTGAGGTCAATCATCTGCAGAATACGCCGGCCTTTCTGGGTTTTGTGAAGCTGGGTCAAACTCGATACCCACATTAGATCCGGCTCTATTTGGCGGTTTTCGCTTGCCTTGGCGGCCCGCCAGCTAGGCTTGCCTGTCTCGTCCGTGGCCAGGGTTCCGGTTTGGCGGCGAGTGCAACCGGGATCGCGGACCGGCTTGATAACGCGACGAAAACAACAGCGTCGAGGCGACTGCACCTCTGCCCGCTTTATCTGGCATCACACCCGGCAATCTCGTTCGGTCCAAACCAAGTGCAGCACCAAGTGCAGCGCTTTTCTGCGATCGAGCTTGAGCAGCTTTTTGATGTTCCGCAGCTTCACCGCGCGAATGAAAAGTGGTCGTTCGATAGCGGACGTTTCTCCCAGTTCCGACGCGGGCGTAGCTTATCCGGCTCATAATGTGTCACCTCAATGTCTAGACTCGAGGCTTGGTCACAAATAGTCGATGCCAACTCCGACGTTACGCGCCCAAAAAGCCATTGATCCGGAGCACGACCCCTGCAAAGTCCGACCTTTACAGGAACATTTCGCCTATGGCGGAGTTGGGCGCGTTGCCCGCGATAAGGTGCCAACGGTGGTCCCGGCGGACTTTTGGGAGGAAGCCATGATACGTGCCATCCCTTCACTCCACCTTTCCCGTCGCCGCGCATTGCAATTTGGGCTGGGAGCCAGCCTCGCCGCCACGACGGGCCTGGCGCCGGTTTCTCGCGCCTATGCCAAGGAAGAAGTGCAGGACGAGGACATTTTCCGCTTTGCGCTCAACCTGGAATACATGGAGGCCGAATATTATCTTCGCGGCACCACCGGAAAAGGCATCGACGCCGCCGATGCCGGTTCCAAACCCGGCGATGTCGTCGGCGGAAAGAAAGTGTCCTTCGAGACACCCGCCATCGGCGAATTCATGCAGGAGGTTGCTGAAAACGAACTCGCGCATGTCCGGTTCTACCGCAAGACGCTTGCAAAGAACGCAGTCGACAGGCCGGCCATCGATTTCGATGCGGGGTTCAAGGCGGTCGCGGAGGCAGCGGGCCTCGGGCGGGACTTCGATCCCTTCGGCAACGAAACGAACTTCGTTCTGGGCGGCATGCTGTTCGAGGATGTCGGCGTCACCGCCTATGCCGGTGCTGCGACGGTTCTGAAGGACAAGGACTTCCTCGCAGCCGCCGCCGGCATATTGGCGGTCGAGGCCTATCACATGGGAATGGCGCGCTCCACTCTATACCGGAAGGGAGAGAAAGCCTGGAAGGCCGCCAACGCCGTCTCCGATGCACGAGACAAGATCGACGGGCCGGAAGACAAGGACCAGGGCATCCAGGTGAATGGCAAGGCCAATTTCGTTCCTTCGACGCCCGACGCGATCGCGTTCACCAGGACGCCGCAGGAAGTGCTGCGGATCGTCTATCTCACCGATAAGGACGGCGTAAGCAAGGGCGGCTTCTATCCGGAAGGGATGAACGGGACCCTGAAGAGCACCTGAGTCGCTCGCGACAGGCGATCGGATCGCCGGAAGAGATGCAGCGGGCCTGCGGGCGGCACTGCTGGTACGGCTGCGCGACGATCACGAATCAAATCCGCCGCAGGAGTCTTACGCTCCCGGTTTGTCCATCCTAACGATGCCAACCCCGGCGGAGCGGGAGCCTTCCATCGCATCGATTTTGAGCAGCTCTTGTTCTGACCCTTTGTTGACCGCGGTTTTGAGACAAATGCAGGAGCTGTCCGGTTCAGCGCGATTCCTGAATTGACATCAGGGCCGCCGCGCCCTGACCTTACCGGGGCCGCAGCGTCTCGCACTTGGCGAAGTCTTGCGCTGCCGAGTTCTGCAATAGGGACAGGCAGGCTGTCAACTCACCCCAGCCAATACCTCGGCCCCGGCCCCTTGCGTCCTGCCATATCGGCAGGGTTCGCAAGGCTACACCGGTCCATCGACAGGCAGCCGCAACCGATGCACTCGGTAAGCCCCGACCTCAGGCGCTGCAACTCGGCGATGCGCTGGTCGATGCGCTTGGTCCACTGGCCCGACAACCGCGACCAATCCCGACGCGACGGCACGCGATCGGCCGGCAACTTGGCCAGCTCGGCGCCGATCTCCTCAAGTGTCAGCCCAATTCGCTGCGCGAAGACGATGAAGGCTATCCGGCGCAGCACGGATCGCGGGTAGCGTCTGTGTCCCGAGCCGGCCCGCTCGGACGCGATCAGCCCGCGCTCCTCGTAGAAGCGCAGGGCCGATGAGGCGACGCCGCTGCGCCGTGACACGTCGGTGATGGTCAGCATGGAATCCATGCACGAACCAAAGCACAATTCCCGCTTGACTTCAAGTTAACTTTAACTTGTAGCAAGAGGCATACGGATTAAGGGAGCACTGGCAATGCAGACGAATATCGAACTTCAGGGACTTCGCGTGGCGGTCACGGGCGGCACGTCCGGTCTCGGACTGGCGCTTGTGCGGCAGCTTGCCGCACAGGATGCGTGCGTCGCCTTCGTCGCCCGCACCGCCGCGAACGTCGCACGCATCGCTGACGAGACGGGCGCGCACGGCGTTGTCGGCGACGTCGGCAAGAAGGAGGACACCTACTCGATCGCGCTACAGGTAACCGCGAGCCTCGGCGGGCTCGACGTCCTGATCAACAATGCCTCGAGCCTCGGCCCTGTCCCTCTGGCGCTCCTCGCCGATACTGAGTGCGAGGAGCTGGAAACAGCGCTCGCCGTCAACCTGGTCGGCGCGTTCCGGCTGACGAAGGCTCTTTTCGGTGCGCTTGCGGCGTCCGCGCGCGGCGGCCGTGGCGCGATGGCGATCAACATTTCCAGCGACGCCGCGGTGAACGCCTATCCCGGCTGGGGAGCATACGGCGCGAGCAAGGCCGCTCTTGCCCATCTGACGGCGATTTGGGACGAGGAGGCGAAAGCAGACGGCATCCGGCTCCTCGCACTTGACCCCGGCGATATGGACACCCCACTGCACGCGCTCGCGATCCCTGATGCTGATCCGGCGACCTTGAAGCGCCCCGAGGAGGCAGCTGCCGAGATCATCGAAAAGATGCTCGACGCGTTGCCGGTCCGCTCTACGCGTCTCGCCGGAGCACATGCATGATTGCCGCCGATCGTCCCGATCAGCGCTCCGCCAGGCTGTTCGTCGTCGAGGCGGACGGCACGATGCGCGACCTGCCGCGAGCTGGACTCGCGACGCTGTTCAACCCCGGCGATCTGGTCGTCGCCAATGACGCCGCGACCTTGCCTGCCAGCTTGCACGGCACGCATGTCCCAAGCGGTGAGGCGATCGAGATCCGCCTGGCGGGCTGGCTATCACTTCCCGATCCAACCCGTTTCGTGGCGATTGCCTTCGGCTCGGGCGATCACCGCACGCGCACGGAAGACCGGCTGCCTCCACCTCCGCTGTCACCAGGCGATCGCCTCCGGCTCGGCTCGCTTGACGCCGTCGTCGAGCGCCTTCTCGACCATCCACGCCTTCTCGAATTGCACTTCCCAGGCAATCGCGCAGCGGTGCTTGCAGGACTGGCGCAGCACGGCCGGCCGATCCAATACGCGCATGTTCCCGAGCCGTTGGCACTGTGGGATGTTTGGACGAAGATTGCCGCCGGGCCGGTCGCGTTCGAGGCGCCATCGGCAGGCTTCGCGCTCGACTGGCGCACGCTCCAAGCCTGGCGTCGGCACGACATTGGCTTTGCAACACTCACGCATGCTGCGGGCGTCTCTTCTACCGGCGATCCCGCGCTCGACTCGCGCCTTCCCTTCGACGAGCCATACCGCATCCCTGGGCGCACCGCGGCGCAGGTCGCGTGGGCGAAGCTGCGCGGCGGCCGCATCATTGCGATCGGCACGAGCGTAGTGCGCGCACTTGAGGCAGCTGCCAATCCCGGCGGCAATGTGCGTGCCGGAAATGGCATTGCGACAGGGCGCATCGCGCGGGGCACGCGGCTTCGCGTGGTCGATGCGGTTCTCACGGGCGTCCACCAGCCCGGCGAAAGCCATTTCGAGCTCTTGCGCGCCTTTGCCGACGATGCTCTGCTCGCCAAGGCCTCCGCAGCCTTCATCGCGTATCGATACCGCGCGCATGAATTCGGCGATTCCATGCTGCTCAATCGCCAACCGCTGCTTCTATCGCGCGAACGGAACCGTGCCGAGGTGCTCCCGAGATGCGCGCCATGCGCAACTATGCGGGCCATCGGCTCTCGCCCTGGCTTGGCCATCTGATGGTGTCGCGCTCCGAGACCGCCTGACCGCTGCTAACCCGGGCGAGATCATGCAGCTCCCGCCAGCCGACGAGATCGTCATGGTGGCGGGCACGCCGCCGATCCGCGCGAAGAAGGCGCGCTACGAGGATCGCCGTTTCAAGGACCGGCTCATGGCGCCGCCGGTGCTTGCCAGGCCGGCACAGCCGGGCACGGACGACTGGAGCCCGGCTGCCGCTTCGGGCCAGGCCGGCGAGCATCGTGTGATCTCGTGAAGCCAATCGGCGCCGTCGGGCGCTTCGTCGACCAGGCGCGTCAGCTGAGGCTCGATCCATTTCGGCGGATGCGTTTTATTCGGCTGAGGGATCCACCGTCTTCCGCGTCAATTGAGATAAAGCGCCGTCATGCGGGCCAGACTACCACATGATGACGGTATATCCGCTGCAGCTTCTATCGGAAATCCCGCGTCTTCACCTTGATGCCGTCGATGTGCTCGTATGGATCGACGATGTTTCGGCCCTTCGGCAGGCTCCGCTGGATCGACACCCGGCGCGTCGTGATGGGCTTCGTCACCGCGGCCATGCGGCACGGGAAACGGCGTCTCGCGGTTTCCCAGGCTGGCCAGCTCGGCCGACAGGTCGGTCAACTAATGGGAGACGAGATGCACCACCTCCCCTTCCCGCTGGATGCGGCCGCGCACGCCGAGCATGGCCGACGAAAGAAGCACGCGACGGAATTTCTCGAATAGCTTGACCCAGACGACGACGTTGGCGGCGCCCGTCTCATCCTCCACGGTGAGGAACATGAGGCCTTTGGCCGAGCCTGGCCGTTGCCGGACCAGAACCAGGCCGGCAGCCTCGAGCCAGCTTCTGTCTCGCGCCTGCATGGTCTCCTGACAGGTCACGATGCTGCGCCGGCGAAGATCGGCACGCAGAAACGACGCCGGATGGCTGCGCAAGGTCAGCCCAACATGGCCATAATCCTCGACAACGTCGCGGCCGGCCGTCATGGGCCTGAACGCAACAACAGGCTGGTGGATCTCAGGCAAAGTCTTCTTCTCACGGCAAGCAGCGGCCGCAAACAGCGGCAGAGGTTCGTCGCGAAACCGGCAACGCTGTCCAACGGCGTGCGCACCCTGGTACCGCTATACATCAGCACCGGCACCCGCGTCGTGGTGATGACTGCGGATGGCGCCTACGTGGAGCGCGCGAAGGAGGGCGTGCAGCGATCTTCAGGGCGGTCAAACAGCTTTGTGCTGGCGTATCGCCAGACGAACCTCGCTGGCGACCTATCGAGTTCGCGCCTCGGTGCGGACGCTCATCTCTCACTGAGAACCGGCATTCAATCAAGAACTAGCTAAATTAGCACTTTCTTGCACACCTTTGGAACTTTGTAGCTTTCGTTACATTTTCAACCGCATGCGAGACTCTGTGGTCCACGGCCCTGGAATGACGGTGAACAGATCACCGCCTCGCTACTCGCTCGTCCTGCCCATATACAATGAAGAACAGGTGCTGCCTCGGCTGATCGAGCGGATCAGTTCGCTTATCGACCGGCTGGACGGCGAGACCGAGGCCATCTTCGTCGATGACGGAAGCCTTGATGGAAGCGTCGAATACCTCCAAAAAGTGGTTGCCGCCGAGCCGCGCTTTCGGCTGATCGAATTTTCCCGCAATTTCGGCCACCAAGTGGCGATTACCGCCGGTATGGACGCCGCTGCGGGCGATGCCGTCATCGTCATGGATGCCGACCTGCAGGATCCGCCGGAAGTCGTTCTCGATCTGGTGGCCAAGTGGAAGGAAGGCTTCGAGATCGTCTATGCCCGCCGGGTCAAGCGCGAGGGCGAATCCTGGTTCAAGCGCTTTACGGCAAGTCTTTTCTATCGCCTGCTGGAGAAAATGACGTCGGTCGATATTCCGCGCGACGTCGGCGACTTCCGCCTGGTCGGCCGCAAGCCGCTAGAAACCTTCAAGCGCATGCCCGAACATGACCGCTTCGTCAGGGGCATGTTCGGCTGGATGGGCTTCAAGCAAACGACCGTGCCATTTGAGCGCCACGCGCGAACCCTGGGCCAGACCAAATACCCATTCTGGAAGATGGTGCACCTTGCGGTTCACGGCATCGTCAGTTTCTCCGAGAAGCCCTTACGCCTGGCGCTCTGGGGCGGATTGGCCATTTCCGCGCTTGCGGTGGTCTTTGGCGCCTATGCCATCTTTGCCTCGTTTTTTGAAACCGGCATCATTGCCGGGTGGACATCCACGGTGGTGATCGTGTCGCTCCTGTGCGGCATCAATCTTTTCATGACCGGTGTGGTCGGGCTCTACGTTGGCAGCATCCACGCCGAGGTGAAACGCCGCCCGCTTTATGTGATTAATCGGCTCACCGGCTTCGACGAGGCGATGCGTACCGTCTCTGGTAAGCGCCGCCTATCGTTTCACAAGCCCAGGAGTGGAGTCCCCGCCAATGGCCGAACTCTTCGACAGCTATAATTCCAACTATGGCGAGGCGGTCGAAGGGTCCATCCGATTTTCCGGACTCGGGCACGACTTCTTCCTTGTCGCCAAGGCGGACCTGCTGCGGCGTCTGGTGGTCGAGCGAAAGCTTCGGCGGGGTGGGGCGGCTGTAAGGGCGCTGGATATCGGCTGCGGCGTCGGTTCGCTCCACCCCTACCTCGACGGCGCTTTTGACAGCCTCGATGGCTGCGACGTGTCGGAGCAATCAATTTTGCGCGCTGGCCAGGACAATCCAGGTGTGACCTACAGGGCCTGCACGTCGCCGAGTCTGCCCTATGAGGATGGCGCGTTCGATCTGGCTTTCGCCAGTTGCGTCGTCCATCACGTTCCGCCCTCCTCCTGGTCCGATTTCTTGCTGGAATTGCGGCGTGTCGTGCGGCCAGGTGGCGTCGCCTGCATCATCGAGCACAATCCCTATAATCCGCTGACGCGTCTTGCGGTGTTCCGGTGTCCGTTCGACCACGACGCGGTCCTCCTCAACGCTGCCAACGCAGCGTCCCTCTTTCGGGAGACCGGGTTCCGGGACATCCGATCCGAGCATTTCCTGCTGCTGCCGTCGGCAAGGCCTTTCGCCAGAAGAGTCGAGCGCGCGCTCGCGTCGCTGCCGCTTGGAGCGCAGTATGCCTGCAGTGCGCAAGTCTGAGGGCCCCTCGACCAGCGACGCCGGCCTGAAACTGCTGGTGCGTTTCGGGTCGGTCGGCATCGCTGCAACGATCCTATATGCAGTGATGGCCACCGCTTTGGTCGAATGGCAACGGTTCGGCCTCTCGCCGGTCGGTGCCTCGCTCGCAGCTTATACCGCCGCCGCCCTGTTTTCTTATCTCGCGCATAAGTTCGTGACCTTCGCGTCGAGCGGATCGCATCGATCGGAGGCTCCGCGTTTTCTCTTGCTGACGGCAACCGGCTTCGCGGTGGCTTACGCGGCGCCGGCGCTTTTGACTGCGAAACTCAGTCTGCCGCCGATCATTGCCATCCTGGTTACATGCTTGCTTGTTCCAGCGGTCAATCTCCTCATGCTCGACCGATGGGTTTTTGCGCAGCGAAGACGCGGCCGGCAGCGCGATCGCCCGCCCTAATCCGCATCAGTGGGATCGAGCCGGAGCGACAACAATTTGATGGAGCGATTATAGATGTTGCTGGCGGCAGGAGTTTGCGGAATGCCGTCGAGGTAGTCGAAGGCGATGTCGAGTGTCTTGGCCTCGGCGAGAGCCGGTGGGATGACGAACGAGACGGTGCGTGGCTCTTTGCCGGACAGCGTCACCGCATGCACCCGAACGCCGTTCACCGAGATCACAACCCTTTGCATGATCTGGGGCGGACGAATGACGGCGGCCATTTGCAGCGTGGCAGTCAGGCCGTCGCGAAGCGGCGGTATGTCCAGGCGAAGCCGCGAGGTCTCGCCCAGCGAATGGGTGCCGTCGGCTACCGGCCCCGACCAGCCACAGACCATCATGCCGGTTGCCTTTTTGGCTCCATCGGACCGGAACGACACCGTCTCGCCAAGTGTGTAGCTGCCGACCGCATCGCGATTGAGGCAGGTCGTCGTCCGGCCGATGTAATAGGCGCGATAGTCGGAATTGACGTCTGGATTGAGAGCAAGCGCAAGGATCATGATTTCCGCCCCGGCCAGAACCGCCGCCAGCGTGTAGCCGCCAAGCGAGGCCGCGCGCCGATGCGGGCCCGGAGTGCTAGACCAGGGCAAGATAGCCCCCGATCCACGCGACGGTCATGAAATAGCAGGCGCCCAGGAAGAGACCCAGAGCCGCAAGAAAAGTCAGCTTCGACGCCGACAACAACGTGGTCAGCAACATTGTCAGAGGCGCAAGCCCAATGACGTATCTGACCATCGAGGCCAGGTTCGTGATCAGCGGCAGGATGATGCAGCAGGCGCAGAACAACGCGGCGCCATATTGCCTGCGAACCGCCAGAACCGCCGATAGTGCCAGTCCTATGAGTGCGGCGAGCGCGCTCCATTGCGGCGCCGTAGGCAGCCATCCAGTCGTCGGAACGGCCGAGAGTCCATCCCATATGAAGGCGAGCGGATTGCCCACCACCCGTCCAAACGCGCGCTGGACGTGCAGGAAGGCAAAGCCGTCCCCGACCGTCAGATAGAGGAACAGGATGTAGGCGAACAAGCCGGCAGGCGAGATGAGAATTGCAACGAGCAGATCCGGTCGGCCAAGCACCCAACGTGGGAAAGAAAGCGCTGATCCGCCCTTTGCGCGGTAATCCCTGAACATCTGAATGACGGTCGCAAATACAACAAGCACTCCGACGAGCCTGGTTGCCGACAGCAGAGCCGATGACAGCCCCGCGGTCAGATAGCTGGAGCGTTTGAGTGCCAGAAAAACGCACGACGTCACGAGCACGAAAAGAGGTTCGGTCAGGAAAGTCGTAAAATGAAAGGAGAACGGGCCGCTGAGCAGAAAGGCGCAATATAGCACATAAGCGCGCATGTTCTTCTCGAGCACCGGCCACGCCACCAGACAGGCCGCGTAGCTGCACGCAACCGATGTGATCGATGCGAGCAGTATCGTCGGGAAAGGGAAAACAGACCGGATTGCCGCCACCACTATCGGATAGAGCGGGAAGAAGCCCCAGCGTCCGACATTGCTCTGGTTTGGAATGGGAAAGCGCTCATAACCGTGTTCGGAAATGTCGACATACCACGCGCAATCCCACCGGCAGAGCGCGTGGGCATAGGCTGCGAAGCCTGGTTCCGCCGAGATCGAGGCAAATGCCGCATAGCGAATGGCCAGTCCACCGACGACGAATAGCAGCGGCACCACCACGACCGCAATAAAGCGGCCACCGGCGTTCGGACGCGCGACAGCTTCGAGCGCCACAATCTGCCTCCACCCGTTCAAGTGGCTGGCGCCACTCAAAGCTAGATGACGCGCGCCCGGGCGAATTCAAGGCATGCAACGCGGCTCAGATGGCGATAGAGCTACCGCGCGCTTCTGAGCCAGACCAGCATCTCGCCGGGGTCGCGATCGTCCCAGGTAAAGTACGGCACGGCGGTGAGTTTCGCTTCCTCCACCGCGCCAGAAGATGCCGGCCGAACAGCTTGCCGAAGATAAATTGCAGTACGTCGCTGCCTTGCACGGTGATGATCAGGAAAGCGATCAGCAACAGGTTGCGGCCTTCGAAGCTTGGGCGATCCGGGTGAGGTGATCGATCATTCAACATAAGCGCGTTTCCGCTGAATCGGCGGCGGAAATTGGTCGAAGGTATCGCCCGGGTCCCAGAATCCAAAAACCTGGAGGACGCGAATGCCTTCTGGCGCAGCACCGCCAAGGCAATTCTCGTCAACTCCGGCAGGCACAAGCTGAGCGGCCGACATGCGGGCGCTTCTCTGAGTTTCAGTTCTCCTCGCGGGCCGCAGCTTAATAGCGGCCATTCGGCAAAAGGAACAAAGTGCGGTGTCGCTGGTTGAGATTTGTTGAGACCAGAGCGGAGGCTTTCGCCGCTGTCTCATCCAGCGCAAGGATTCGCCGTGGGCATTCTCGAGAGCCTGAAGAAAGCTACCGAGCAGGCGACGGGTATCGCGCGACCGAGAAAGCAAGAACTCGCCGAATTCGTGAAGATGAAGAAGCCACTCGAATTTCGGTTCAAGGATGACGGCCTCGTGCCGAACCACCCCTTCTGGCCGTTTGTCGTCTATCGCGGCGCCGTAAGGTCGGTGGAACAATTTGATTCCGCAGCCGTGCTGGAAGAGCTTTTCGAGTCCAATGGCTGGAGTAGCGGCTGGCGGGACGGCATCTACCACTACGTCCATTACCATTCCCGCAAAAATGAAGTGCTTGGGGTTTCGGGCGGAACCGGCAAGGTTCGGTTCGGGGGCAACAGGGGCCGTACATTGTCCTTGAAGGCCGACGACATGGCAGTTCTTCCGGCCGGCACCGGTCACCAATGTCTCTCCGAGTCTGCTGGTTTCCTGGTAGTCGGCGCTTATCCCGCATCCGACGCTTATGACGAATGCACGACAGCCCAGGAACATGAGCGGGCATTACGAGCGATTCCCAAGTTGGCCGTCAACGCAAGGATCCGGTCTATGGGAGCAAAGCGCCGCTGGTCTCAGTGTGGAAAAAATGAAGCTTGAAGATGAAGTCCGCCACGTTTCCGAAGACTTGGACGATGATGTACTGAGTGACGCTGTGCGGGCGCTGCATCGTCGGGTGAAGATCGTTCATGATTTCGATATCCCCTACATTGCTGGATACAGCAAAGATGGCAGGACGATTTATATCGATCGCCATATGCCTCGCACTATGGATTGGAAATCGGCCAAGGTCCGGCTTGCCCCATTTCTGCTAACGCACGAAATCGTTGAAAAGGCGCTCCTAGACGAACTCGGGCTTCATTATCTGCACGCGCATCAAATCGCCCTTCGAGCCGAACGCGATGCAGTGAAGGCGGCGGGTGTTGGCTGGTCCGCTTACCAGGCCTTCAACAAAAAGAACGAAAAACCGATCTCCGAAGAGAAGCTCAAGAAGATCCCCAAGGATCTTGACCTGACGCCCTACCGCGACATGAGTGACTTTTCAACGCTCGAGCGTCTGCTGAAGGCGCAACGATAGTCGGACAAGCCAATGGTCCTCGCTTGCCAGTTCTATGACCGCCGCCTCGACAGTTCAGCATCGACGAGCTCGCGGCACATGTGCAAATGAGCGCATCGACCCTGCACCATCGTTTTTCGCCAGCTGCAGCTCGTTCGCATGGCGCTGCGTGCACCGAACTTTCGCGGCGGTCCCGTGTTCTCAACCGAGATACACAAAAGCGACCCGTAAAAGCGAGCCGTTCAAGCCGCTTGGGTTTTCATGTCTTCGCCGCTCACCATTTTGGTCACAGCGGAGAAATCGAGCTTGCCTGAGCCGAGGACAGGCACTTTCGCAACGACGCGCACTTCGGCCGGCACCATCAGGTCCATGGCGCCGTTGGCCCTGGCGAAGGCCAGGAATTCGGCACGCGTGGCGTTGACCGCCTCGGTAATGAGGACCAGCTTTTCGCCCTTGCGCGCATCTGGCACGGCGGCGACTGCCGAGAGCGAGCCTTTCCACAATTCGCCCGCCAGTGCCTCGACGGCGGCCAGCGAAACCATCTCGCCACCGATCTTGGCAAAGCGCTTCGCGCGGCCTCGAATGGTGATGAAGCCGACGTCGTCGACGGCGACCACGTCACCGGTGTCATGCCAGCCGTCTTCGAGCGGCTCGAGCACGCCCGGCTTCTCGGTGCGCAGATAGCCCGCCATGACATTGGGCCCGCGCACGAAAAGCCGTCCGCCATCCTCGACGCCAGGCACCGGGTCCAGGCGGTACTCCATACCCGGCATGATTTTGCCGACACTGCCGGAGCGGTTGTACATCGGCGTGTTGATGGAGATCACGGGCGCGGTTTCGGTCACGCCATAGCCTTCGAGGATGCGCAGGCCGAACTTTTCCATATAGGTCGCGCGCGTAGAAGCCTTGACCGGTTCCGCGCCGGCAAAGCAATAGCGCACTGAGCGGAAGTCGTAAGGGTGTGCCGTACGCGCATAGCCGCTGAGGAACGTATCGGTGCCGAAGATGATCGTCGCGTTCGATGCGTAGACCAACTCCGGCACCATGCGATAGTGCAGCGGGGAGGGATAGAAATAGACCGGCACGCCCGATATCAGCGGCAGCACCGTACCTGCTGTCATGCCGAACGAGTGGAAGATCGGCAGCACGTTGAAGACCTTGTCGCCCGAATGGAAGTCGATACGCGAGGCGGCCTGGGCGGCATTAGCCAGGATGTTGCGATGGGTGAGCACCACGCCCTTAGGCGTGCCTTCAGAACCTGAGGTGAACAGGATCACCGCCGGTTGGCCGGGCTTGCGGGCGACCCGCGGTGTATTTTTGCGCAATAGGCCGAGCAGCTTGTCCTTGAGGCCAATGGTGGCCCTCAGATCATCAAGCCACACAATATCGACCGAGCGGCCGAGTTCCTCGACCACGGCGCCAAGTTTCGCTTGTTCGACAAAGGCGCGTGAAGTCAGCACGGTGCGCACCTCGGCGGCCTTGCAAGCGGAGAGGATGTTGGCCGCACCGGCAGTGAAGTTCATCATCGCCGGAACCTTGCCGGCGGACATGACGCCGAGCAGCGTCGCACAGGCGCCGTTGGCATTGGGCAGCATGATGCCGAGCGTCTGCTGGCCGGAATAGAGGCTCTTGAATTTCTCTCCAAGCACGGCGGCGGCTGTCAGCAGCTTGCCGTAGCTCAGCGAACCGGTGACGGGGTCCTGCACGGCCAGTTGCTTCATGCCGCGTTCGCTCGCCGTCTGGATGATCTTCTCCAGCACAGTCTTGTCGATGTCTTGGGTGCGGAAGACGAGATCCGACATGACCTGGTAGAGGGCAGCACCCGCCGCTGCGCGGCGCTTCCGGCCCTTGAGGTCCGGCGGTACTTCAAGTTTGGCCGGTTCTAGTATCGTCACCCTGACCTTTGGGAACAGCTGGCGGCGCACATGCAGCGAACTCAGCCGCGAAAAATAGCTCTTCTCCAGGCCGTCGATGCGCACTGGCACGATCATCGAGCCGGTCTTGTCGGCCACCATGGCGCCACCGTCATAGACCTTCATTAGGCCGCCGGTCACGGTGATCCGGCCTTCGGGGAAGATGACAAGCGGATCGCCGCCTTGCACGGCCTTGATAAGCGTGCGGGTCGACATCGGCTTGGCCGGATTGAGCGGCAGGGCGCGCGCAAGTTTCATGAACGGCTTCATCCACCAGGCTTGGGCGATGGTGTAGTCGATGGCAAACACCGGCTCCTCATCCGTCAGCGTCAAAGCCAATGGGCCGTCGAGGAAACTGACATGGTTGAGCGCCAGGATGGGTGCCGGGCCGGCCGCCTTAAGGTTTTCCAGCCCCTCCACCTCCAGACGATGGAAGGCTCGGAACAGAATGGAAACGAAGTCGCGGAAGGCGTTGGTTGGCAGATATCTCAGCATCAGCCAGGCGGCGACCACGTTGAGTGCGGCGAGGCCGAACAGGATACCTCCAGTGGAGACGCCCACTGCTTGAATCGCGGCGACAAGTATGCCGCCCACCGTCATAAAGCCTGCATTGACGATGCTCACCGCGGCGACGACGCGAGCGCGGCTGGCTTCGGGCGCCCAGGCTTGTACGGCGGCGAAGGTTGGTACGACAAGAAAGGCGCTGGCAATAGCCATGCCGGCAAGGTCGATCGCAACATGGACCGTGTTTGGCCTGGCTAAGAATATTGCGAGCGTTTCGGCCCCGATCGAAGGCTGCATGCTCCAGATGGTCCAGGCCAGGTCCATGCCGAACAGTGCCATCAACGCAGTGCCAACCGGGGCTGGCAAGAGCACGATGCGGCCCTGCGACATCCATGCGGCTATGGCAGAGCCAATGGCGATCGACACGGCGAACACCGCGAGATAGGCGGTGACCGCGATTTCTCCGCCACCGAGCGAATCCTTGACCAGTGTAGGCAGGATCGAAAGGACAATGGCCCCGATCAGCCAGAACCACGACGTCATCAGTCCGGCGCGCCAGATCCGCTTGTCGGCACGCAAACCGTTCACCTGTCGCCAGGTCGAGCGAAAGATGTTTTTGTCGATGACTAGGTCGGGAGCCGCAGAACCGGTGGACGGGATGTAGCGGCTGACAAACCAACAGGCCACGGCAAGGACCATCATGATCGGCCCGAACACCGAGACCCCAATGCCATCGGCCGAGACGACGCCTCCGGCGATAGTGCCGCCGAGGATGGCGGCGAAGGTTGCCGATTCGATCCAGGCATTGGCGCGGGGCAATTCCTTGCGCTCGAGGTGATCCGGCAGGATGCCGTACTTGATCGGTCCGAACAGTGCCGAGATTATGCCGAACATGAGCAACGCGATCATCAGCACCGGGATCGACGACAGGGTGATTCCAACGACAGCGACAGCCGCAGCGGCGATCTCGGTGAATTTCAGCCGACGGGCGATGAGCGCCTTGTCGAACCGGTCGGCGATCTCGCCACCAACGGCGGACAGGAGCAGGAAAGGAGCCATGAAGACGGCACCCGCCAGCGTAACCAGTGATGCAGCCTTGTCCGCCGCCAGGGTGAACAGAATAAGGAACACCAGCGTGTTCTTGAGGAAATTGTCGTTGAAGGCGGAAAGGAACTGCGTCCAGAAGAGAGGCGCAAAGCGCCGTGACGTCATCAGATGGCTAGTCGTATGGCCGTTCTTGGCGATTTCCATTGGGGCGGCTTCCATTGGGCAATACCGTTGAACATCGTGGTCGTATCGATCAGCGGTCTTGCGCCGTTTAAGCTTCTTGTAGTGCGAACGCGGTTACACTTCGTTACTGCGGCTCAAATCGATCAGCGGCTTTTGGGTTTGGGGCTTCTAGCCGGTTCATGAAGCGGCTCGCCTCTTCTGCGTCTCGCAGGGTCCTGGTGATGGTGATCAAGGTATGCACGAGCCTGGTCGCCGCCATCGGGCAGAACCCCTTGGCGGCAAAGGTTGCTCCATGAAATTGATGGCGCCGTCATTATCGAAGCGGCGATGGCGAAATTGGCATGGTGAATGTTTGCAGGCGCTTGAACCCTTGGGAGCATAGCTGTTGAAGGGCATCGATATTGTCTTTTGGTTTCAGGGTGAGGTTGCGCCGGCGTTTGTCTGTCTCCAGGCCGGATACAATCAAGCGGTCTTGCGACGGTCCGGACGAACGCAGCGTCAGCGCTGCTCCGCAGCAGCGGCTGCAGACGGCGGTCGCCAGCCAGCTTGAGGCGCAGTTGCCGCAACCACTCGCCATCCTCTCCGAGCGGATCGCAGGACAGCTACGCGATTCTGAGCACTGCCAAATCGGCCTAAATTTCCACTGCCGAATGGACGATGAAACGCGTAAGCGAGTTTCCGGACCGGAAGCTATGCGTTGGGTTGCCCAAACGATGCAGAGGCGCTGCTGTTGGCGCGACAAGCTCGACCGCAGGTGCGGACGGCATAAGAATTTTGAAGAGGCCCGTGGTGACTGGGGATTGCGCCGGTATTGGCGACGCGCGAAGACTGGGTCGATATCTGGGCGAAGGCAGCCCCTGCGACGCAACTTCATACCGGAGAATGGAGGCCGCGCTGGGAGGTTGTTGCTTCGGCTACCAACTCAAAGTGATTGTCCGGGAGAGTTCGGCGATGTCGCCATAGATCATCGAACCTGTGACGAGAAAACATTTATCACCGAGGACTTCGAAGAGTGAGCTTGCCGCGGTACAAACCGGCAGGTTCTTCGAATTGGCGTGCGTGCCGAGGGTCGCGGTTTCGACCTTACGGTCGGTCGCGGTTTCGACCTTACGGTCCTTGGCTTCGGCACAGCCGACACCGATCGCGAGGATTGCGATAGCAATGAGAGTCGTCTTGCTCATATTTTGCCCCTGGAGCCAGCTCTTGTCGGGTAAGTCGCGCGATGCATCAAGTAGCACCGGCCCACGATCGGCTTCATCCATCGATTGGAGGAAGCGGGCTCATCCATAATTAGCAATATCTTGAGTAAGGCGCCGAGCGCACCAGACTCATGGAACGGCGCGCGGAATTTCCATTCGTGACGAGGTGGCGATCCCGGCCGCCTTCGCAAACGGGTCACTCAGCATTGCGTAAACGTCTCGATTCCGAGCTATAGCTTTCCGCATTCGGTCATCGATCATACCAAGGTGAAGAAGGGGCAGCAGATCGAGCTTACCGGAGAGATCACGCGCGTAGACGAGGAAGGCGGCAGGGTGACTGTCGATCTGGGACCGCTGGTGACGATCGACATCGACAAGGTCAGGCTGGTCGAGAAGTACAGGACGCCAAAGCGCAAGAAGCCGCTGCGCGACATGGTGGATTAGCTCGCGGACCGCCGCTTATCCACGCGACATCGGTACCACTCAAACGAATGGCAATTTTCTGTCTGAATGCGTTTAGGGTCCATGCTCGCAGACCACGCATGGGTATCGCGCGGAGACAGGTGACTCTCGGTTTCAAGGCGTCGAGATGCTACGAGCACTGAAAAGTCAGTTCCTTAGACCTAAAGATCGGGCGATCTGCCAGCGGGTTGTCGACCAGGTAACCGCCGACGCGAAATGGTACAGCACCCCGATAGACGGTCAGATTCTGGCCTCGACCACGCTGAATCTCTTTCAATCAGGGGTCGTAAACGAAACGAATTTGCTGGCACATGTTCGCGCGCGGCGCCACGACTTCACTAAACTGACAGGCTAGTTCTTCACCCTCGCGACATGGGCGCGAAATGCGGTTCTTCGTAATCCGCCGGGCGGTCATGCAGCAAGTTGAGCGCCCGCTTTAGGTCCCGATGCAAATTGTCGATGGCGTCGTAGTGCGGACAGAACGGCCTTGGGGACAACTGCGCGACCCACAGTTCCTTCGTCAGTAGTCAAGCCTGCCGTTCGATCTTGGCAAGCATGATACTCGGAAATCTGTTCATGGCGGCGACGGTGCGGCATCCCGCAAAATAGGAATATATTCTGCATCCCGTCAAGGCACATAGACTCGTCTCGCCCTCAACGCATGCTCGCCGCGCACATTTTGGGGAAGCCCCCGACCGCTATCCGCGTCGATCTTGCCGCAATATTTGTCTCGTTAGAACTGTCTCGTTCAAAATGGCTCGTGACTTCGCTTTCGCCAGGTGGGGGCGAGAGAATGTCGAGACACCTCGTGCCGGGGGCGACATTCCGGGTTTGCTCGATCACTTCGCAGAGCTGCAACGAAAGGCGGAAGTGCGGACAGGGCAGCGTTTCCGGGTCATATCAATCCAGGAAGCTGGTCTGGATGGATTCTGGATACATCGGGTCCTCGAACGCGAAGGCATCGAGAGTTATGTCGTGGACCCGGCATCCACTGCCACATCGCGTCGCCGCCGGCGGGCCAAGACCGACAGGATTGACGGGAAGCACTGGTTCGAGCGTTGTTGGCCTACAACCGCGGCGAGCCTCGGGTTTGCGCGATGTTGCGAGTGCCAACGCCGGAGGAGGAAGACCGTCGCCGGTTGGTGCGGGAGCGGAAGGCGCTGACGAACGAGCGGATCAGGCACGTCAACAGGAGAAAGGGCCTTTTGTTCAGCCAAGGTGTGTCCGGATACGAACCGTTGAAAGGCGATCGACGCAAATGCCTCGACGCGCTCATTACCGCAGATGGGCGTCCACTGCCGCCAGCGCTCATGGCGCAGATCAGCCGCGAGCTTGATCGCATCGAGTTGCTGATCCAGCAGATCAAGGATGTTGAAGAGGCACGCGACGCCTTGCTCGTCGCGGCAGATGAGCCAACACCGGCCCTGCTGCTCAGCCTCAAGGGAATAGGTCCGGAGTTCGCGGCCGTCCTGTGGTCTGAGGGATTGTCGCGCAAGTTTGACAATCGACGACAGGTTGCCGCCTACGCTGGTTTGGTGCCAACGCCCTGGCAAAGTGGGCAGATTAATTGCGAGCAGGGAGTCTCGAAGTCCGGCAATCCTAGGCTCCGGTCGACGCTTGTCCAGGTTGCGTGGCTCTGGGTGCGCCATCAACCCAATTCCGCACTCAGCCAGTGGCCATCATCGCCCTCGCTCGGAAACTGCTTGTTGCGCTGTGGAAATACGTGAACGCCGGAGTCGTTATAGAAGGAGCTTTCCTGACGGAACCATCAGCGTAGACGCCAATCGATTCTAACAATCTCCAGGACCGATCAGGCCTGGCAGATCCTCGGTAGACGAACCGACGAAACTCATGGCCTCAAACAGCCGCCGCTGAAGAATGGTTTCGTCTCTTGGGTCCGAATCCGCCGCAAGCGGGATCATGGAACAGGTGTATGCGCCTGACCGAATATAAGGTGGACTGGGTTCGTTCGCGAACCGCGTCACGCAAACGGACTCATCGAATGGATCTACGGATTGCGCGGAGGTACATGACAATGTCGACGTGATGCCGCGAGCGCCGGCAGGCGTCCTGAGCGCCCAGTCCGGTCGGTGACGTGGTTGCGATCCCGGCCGCGGTACGGAGGGGGGTCACCGACGACCGTATCAGCGATACACGCACTTCCTTAGCAGGCGGCCCAGCAGCTTGGGTTAGGGGGGCCGCTGAGCCTGACCAGCGAGCCTTCGGGAATGCCCGACTGGCTGGTTAGTACATTAGATAAATGTAATGTAATCGAACAATGTGAACGAAGTACTCGGCGGCAAGAAATTGACTGGCACGATTCACTTACCGCGCGCCTTTGCCTTGGGTTCTGGCGAGCTTTCGGACGGGTTTGCAGCCAATTTTGCAGATCGCCGATCTGTTACCCACAGGGACTTTTTCCTCGCCACCAAATCGTCACGATCGCCCTCAGGGGTCGCTCGGCTATGCATGGCAGCTATGGCGAAGTCGGCTCTGTTGGTTCGATAGTCTTCTTTTTGGACAGTCATCGTTTTCTCCCAGTTTCATAGCCCCTCTTTTGCCCTTGCGGGGAGATTAACTGCCTGTGCATTACGGGAGTCAATCGATGGAACGACCACTCCGCAGTCGCGAGGGCGGGAAGCAAGCCGACAATTTTAACGTTGGAGCGGCTTACAGAGTGCCGGCAACACAGCCGCCCTTTCGTCGGGCTGCGTTGATCGCGTCCATGTTGCGCTTCAGCTCGCCGATCTTGGCTTCACCTGCCTTGATGTCTGTGTTGTCCATCATGGCGATCGAGCACTGCCGCACCGCGACCCTTGGCGGTCACGTGGAGGCCTGCGAGGATGCGGCCAGTGGGTCCCAAGCCAGTCCGCACGATCACAGCGACGCATCGGGAAATTTGGCCAGGCCCTCAAGAATTGTGTCCGTCGCCTTCACCAGGCTCTCGGGCGTGAACTGCCCAAAAAAAGAAATTGGATCGAAGGAGAAGTCGTACGCTCCAAGATCCGGTGTGTCCTTTTCCCAGACCTTCTTCTTCGATTTCGATGCCAAGGCTGGTACCGCTTGCCCCGGAGCGCCCGTCTTTGGACACCTCCGCCTTTGAATGGCTGTTATGGCGCGAGGCAGACAGCCGATTTGCACGCGATAGTACCTCGCCGCCCTCTGCGAGTGCCAGGCAGCATGTTCGTTCGAGGCGTGACGCCCAAAAGCGGACGGCCCGCGGTCAGGCCAGCCGCTTGAATGGCGTTTCGGCCCAAATCACAGGCTCCGTTATGCGGTAGAATTGTCGCGTCGCGATCAAGGCTGACGGGCTGACATCAACCATCAGACCGATGATCGTCATATCACCATGTGCGAGCGCAGGCCCAAGCTGCTTCGGATTCCAGCCAATCGATGCGAGGCGGTCGAACCAGTACTCCTCGCACACGATTGTCAGATTGCTGATATGTCGCTGGATACAGAATTCCAAAATTCCGCAGTAGATCACGCCGGCTGCCTGGCAAGGTCGGCCGGGCTCACGAAGATCCCGCGCCACGAAGAACCTGGTCCATTCAAAGATATTGGGTCGGCGCGGAACGCCGCCGTCGGCGAGTTGCGGAAAGGTTTCGCTCATCAGATGTGGCCGAAGGCTCGGCACGAAACGGGATCCGGCAACGACGCCTCTTCCTGGCTGGATGCCGAGCAGATGAATCGCTTCTGGAGTATCGAACGCGTCGATCTCGCGACCGTCGGGGCGTCTCAGGTCCTGCCATCCACGTTCATCGACATAGATTTCATGCCGCAGGCGGAAGTAGCTGTCGAGATCCCCTCGATAGGCAAAGCTGTTTGACGCGTCAACGACATGGACCTGAATCATTGCGGTTCCTCGCGATGGAACCCCATCCGACCACGCGACGATTGCCCGGGAAATACCCAGATCTGGGGATGGATCAAAGTTCGATTTCGTGCCTGCGAAACGCCTCCACGATCGCGTGCACAACGTTGGCGGTGCTGAGTTTCTGCTTGATGTTGCGCAGGTGGGTCGTCACAGTGTTTTCCGAGATGCCAAGTATTCGGGAAACCTCCCATGCGGTTTTTCCTCCCGCGACCCACTGCAGGATTTCACGCTCTCGTTGGGAAAGCTTTTGTCTCGGCCGCCTGCGCGAGTTGCCAACGAGGCGTTCGGCAGCCGAATAGGCATGGCGCGCAAGGGCATGAATGGTGCAGCGCACCGTCGGCGCCAAATCAATTTCACTTCCGGCAACCGTTACACAGGCCGGATCGCCAAACGCAGCCTGAATCGGGATGCAGATCCCGTCGCAAAGCCCAAACTCTTTCGCTTCATCCATCACCCTCCTGGCATTTCCGTCCGTCAAGCCGTGATGGACGTCCCGCCAGAGGAAGGGCCCGATCGCACCACGGCACACAGCAACACAAGGGTCATGGCGATAGTGTCCGGCAGCCATATAGCGGTCGTACCATTCCTGCGGCCAACCGTTGACAAGGATGTGTCCATCCAGCGATCCGGTGTCCTGGCGTGGCAATTCGGTGACCAGACAGGCTGCGTAGCCGTGACGTTCGATGCTCTTGCGCAGTTGCCGAATGATCTCGGCGGCGCTGGTTGCACGGTCAATCTGCGCGGTTGCTTCAAAGATTTGTATTAGCTGATCCTGTAAGACGCTCCCGTGAACCGCCGCCATTGTAGGCCCTTTCAATGTACTGAGACAAAGAACAAAATAAATAACTTAGGTCCAACCGCAACGTCCGGCATGACTTTTGACTACTATAGTAGGTGGCACTAAAGGGCGCGTTCTGACTGCCTCGCCGCATGAGGCTGAGGTCTGTTTTTGCTCGCAATCTGAGGTTGCTTCGCCAGGGCGCCGGCTTGTCGCAGGAGCAGCTCGCGGACCTTGCCGGCCTCGACCGCAACTATGTCGGCAAGCTCGAGCGGGAGGAAAACTCACCGACCGTCGATACGCTGGAGGTGCTGGCGTTGGCATTGCAAGTTAACGTGGAGCAGCTCATCCGTCGAAACTCGCCGTGACGCACTGGCCAGCAGGCCGCCGAGAGCATCAGGATTTTCCCTTGCGCCGCTCACTCGACGCCACTGCACAATTACCAGCTGGGGCTCGGGCGTTTTTGCCGGGCCGTTTCGTCAGCTCGTCGATGTCGACGCTTAACGCGGTGGCAAGCTTTGCGAGCGACAGGAGTGTGGGATTGCGACGGCCGGCCTCGAGACCACTCAGATAGGCGCGCGTGAATCCTGAACGGAACGACAGTTCCTCTTGAGAGAGGGCCTGTGCGCGCCGAATCCTCTGTACGTTGAGGCCGACAACCAACCGTAGGTCCATGACGGCATGGTCGTCGCTGGGCACACTTTAGGACGACACACTATAATGAACATTCGTCATTGACAGGCGCGGCTATTGCTGCTTTTCTCATCATATTAAGGAACGCCATTCCGAAATAAGGAACGTCAGTGACAGGAAATCTTTCGTTGGAACGTGGGCTTGCGGTTCTCAATGTCCTCAAGGAAGCGGACGAAGCAGTCGGGGTGCGCGAACTCGCCCGCCGGCTTGAGCAGAGTGCTCCCGCCGTGCAGCGAATTCTGAATACCCTGGCAGAGCAGGGCTATGTCGAGCAGTCGCCAGACTCGCGGCGCTACCGGCTGGGTCACTCCGTGCTGGCGCTGGCGCGGAAGGTCCTGGGCAGAGATCGCCTGGTTGGTTTGGCTGAAATCGAACTGCAGGCGCTGGCCGCCGAAGGGTGCTTCAACGCATTCCTCGGTATCAGGCGGGGCAGCTGCGGAATTTATCTCCTGACCGTGCAAAGCAAGAGTCCGGTCGTCATTCGTTCTTCACCTGGCGAGACCTTCCCCTTGCATTCCACCGCGTTGGGCAAGGCGCTCCTGATGGAGCTGAGCGGCGAGGCGGTCATTGCGATTCTTGGACGAGGTCCACTGGAGCAGGTTGCCGTACGCACAGTCACCGATCCGCACAAGCTCGTTGCTCAAATCAGAGCGTCCGAGCCCATTGGTTACACAACATCCCTGGACGAGAACTTTACCGGGCTGATTGCGGTCGGCGCACCGCTTCGCGATGCATCAGGCACAATCATCGCGGCTATAAGTGCGGCCTACCCCCGGTCAGTGGGACCGCATGTGGAGATCGCTGAGATTGGAGAGGCAGTAATGGCGGCTGCGGCGCGCATTTCCACCGGCCTCGGCTTTATGGAAGCAAAACAGGCTCGGGATTCCCATCATGCTGCTTAACCAAGCGCGCCTGAAACAATGCATGACGGCAGCCGGGCTTGACGCAATTATAGCGACTGCCCCGGAAAACGTGACCTACATGAGCGGCTTCTGGGCTCTGCCGCAATGGATCCGTCGCGGCCCGCAGGCTTATGTCGTGTGGCCGGCTCCTGACAAGGGCACGCCTGAAATCATCGCCAGCTCCAGCACGCTCGACCTCGTAGCCGATCAGGAAGTCTGGGTGAGCAAGGTTCGGCGCTATGGCGACTTTTACGCCAATGTCGGTTCCTCGACCACCGTGGACCTCGCCAATGAACGACACCTCCAGCTTCGAGACCTGCCGAGGCATGGCGATGCCATCGCGGCTTTGGTCGCCGCATTGGAAGAAGCTCAGCTCGGCCGTGGGCGGATCGGCATAGACGAGGCCGGGCTCGCACCAGGATACCAGGAAACCCTCAGAGCCCATTTTCCCAATGCGTCGTTCCTACCAGCCACCGCATTGCTTCGCGAGGTTCGTGCCGTAAAAACGGCAGGTGAAATCGAACGGCTCGGCCAAGTTGCCCAGATTGCCGAACGCTCCATTCAAGCAGCACTCGGCGTTGCTCAGGAAGGCGCCACCGAAGCAGATCTGGCGCGCGCTTTTCATGTCAGGACGGTCGAGGAAGGCGCCCTGCCCGTACTGGGATGCATCGGCTTTGGCGAGCGCAGCGCGCTCATGAACGTCCAGCCGTCTGACCGCAGGTTGCGCGCTGGAGAAATCATCCGCTTCGACGTCGGTGGCCGGTTCCGGCACTACCGCGCCGACATTGCCCGTATCGCCACGCTGGGCGAGCCGCCGCCGCAGGCGCATCGGCTTCAGCAGGCGCTGCTGCGCGGCGTTCAGCATGCCTGCGACATTATCCGGCCGGGCATGGCAGCAGCACAGCTCTTCGAAACGGTCGTGCGTGTGGTGAAGCGCGAAGGAATTGCCCACTACGAGCGCGATCACGTCGGACATGGCATCGGCCTTGATGGTTATGATGCGCCGACGCTCTCGGCGCGCAGTACAGACATCCTTGAAGAAGGAATGGTGCTGTGCGTGGAGACCCCCTACTACGAAATCGGCCGCTGGGGACTCCAGGTGGAGGACATGGTGGTTGTTCGCGAGCGCGGAGTGGAGCGGCTGACGCAGACGCGCGATGCAATCACCCGGGTGCCGTTATGAGCCGCGCGGCAGGGTTTTCCTGTATTCGATGCGGCGCCTTGTTCCGGATCGATACCAAAATCGACTCACGCGGCTGCCCGAAATGCTGTGCCGAAGCACCGGCCAATCTTAAGGTCGTCTACGATCCATCCGGAGCTACATCGGCCGCTTCCGCAACGGGTGCCGCCCTGCCCTCGCTCTGGCGCTATGCCGACATGCTTCCTTGTGGACTCAGCGATGCAATCTCCTTGGGCGAGGGCCTGACGCCATTGCTGAGCGCCGAGAAGCTGGGAAAGCAGCTCGGCGTCCCCAAGCTGCTTATCAAGGACGAGGGCGCAAACCCTACCTGGTCCCACAAGGACCGCTTCTCGACCGTGGCGGTGTCGATGGCACGTTTGAGTGGCGCACGCGTGGTGGCGACTGCTTCGTCGGGAAACGCCGGGGCCTCACTTGCCGCCTATGCTGCACGGGCGGGCCTGAAATGCGTCGTTGTCACATTCTCAGGCACCGCCGGCGCAATGTTGGCGCAGATCCGCAAATACGGCGCAAGCGTCGTATCCCTGGCCGACAAGTCCCATCGCTGGCCATTGCTTGCCGCTGGTACCGAGCGCCTCGGATGGTTTGCAACATCACCGTTTCACAGCCCCGTGGTCGGCAGTCATCCTGTCGGGATCGAGGGCTACAAGACCCTGGCTTACGAAATCGTCGAACAAATGCACGGTGCCGTGCCGGACTGGTGCGCCTTGCCTGTTTGCTATGGGGATGCGCTTGCCGGGCTGTGGGCCGGATTCAAGGATCTTCTCAGCCAAGGCAAGATCGAGCGGTTGCCGAGACTCGTGGCGGCGGAAGTGCACGGATCTTTGGCCAGAGCCCTTGCCGGCAAGGGAGATCTGGTTGCCGAAGTCCCCGCAAGCTTCGACACGCTTGCCATCTCGATCGGCACCACACGAAGCACGTTTCAGGCGCTCAACGCCCTGCGTGAATCTGGCGGCACGGCAATGCCAGTCGGCAATATCGGCTTGATAGCGATGCAGCAGCAGCTTGCGGCCACCGAGGGTGTTTTTGCCGAGCTTGCCTCGGTGACGCCATTTGCAGCTATCGAATCCTTGAGGCGAGAAGGCACCATCGCGCGGTCGGACAGCGTCGTTGCCATCGTGACAGCGAGCGGCCTCAAGGATTTGGATCGTTCGACCGGTCCGAACAAAGCACAACCATCGTTTCAGTCAGTTGCCGAAGCGTGGGAATACGTTGCCGAGGGCGGTGACTATTTCACGCCCTCACTTGAACGACGCGCGACCAAGATGTCTTGAAGAGAAGATAGAGGCGATCATGAACGGATGCGATTTCTGATCGATTGATGATCTCGTCCACCATTGGACGGTATTGCGACTTCCTAAAAGCTATCCAGGAGAGGCAAATTCAACTCGCTCAGCGAGCGGAACCTCGATTATTCAAACATGATGTAAGGGGAATGTCCATGCTTCACAAAACGCTCATCGGCTGGCTTGCAGCTATCGGTGTCGGAATGGCAACGCAGACAATAGCCGAGGAAACGCTCAGAGTCGGCGTCACGCCAACCGGAGTGCCGTTCACGTTTGTCGACACCGCAACCCAAAAGCCGACAGGCGCGATGGTCGATCTGGCAAGTGCGATTGCCGCGAGCCTTGGCACGACCGCCGATTTTCAAATAAACGCTTTTCCAGCCCTGATCCCGGCATTGACGACCGACAAAATCAATCTGATTTCCGCCAGCATGTTCATAACGGGCAAACGAAAGCAGGTGGTCGATTTCAGCACGCCGGTTTACGCCTATGGCGAGGCGATGTTTGTTGCTGCCGGCGATAGCAAAAACTACACGATCGAGGAGCTCAGAGGTGCGACCGTCGGGGCGCAGATCGGCTCGACCTACGCTGACGCTCTGGAAGCGCTTGGCGTCTTCGGTCAAGTCAAGCTCTACGACTCAATCGCTGACATGATGCGGGATGTGGTTCTGGGCCGCATCAAGGCCGGTTTCGGTGACGCCCCGATCGTCGCATATCAGCTTTCAAAGAATCCCGAGCTGGGTGTTCGCCTCGTCGACGGCTATCAGCCGATGAAAAAAGGCGAGGTCGCGTTGGCGGTTGCCAAGGAAAATCCACTGCTTCTCGAAAAGGTGAATGCCTCCATCGCCAAGCTGAAGGAAAGCGGCGAATTAAGCCGAATATTTGCCAAGTATGGCCTTTGAGGCCGACCCGCACTGACCTCGACAGAAGCGCCGGCTGGCAGGACCAAAGGATCGCATCGGAATGACCGGCTTTGACGGCCGGGGTACGTGCCAAGAGGAAGCCGGCCATGACCAAATTCATCGCGCATGCAACGGAATATCTGCCGCTTCTTCTTAACGGCGTTTGGCTGACCGTCATGATAACCCTTCTTGCGCTGTGTCTTGCGACGGCGCTCGGCCTTGTCTGGGCGCTGTTCAGGACATCGGGGATACGCTGTCTCGCCGTGCCGACGCGGCTCCTTGTCGACTTCGTGCGCGGCATACCACTGCTGGTGGTTCTCTTTTATATCTACTTTGTCGCGCCCGAGATCGGCATCAACCTGACTGCGCTCCAGGCTGGCACGATCGGGCTGGGGCTGGCTCACTCCTGCTATCTCGGGGAAACTTTCCGGGCTGGCATCGAGGCGGTCGATAAGGGTCAGGTCGAAGCGGCAAAATCGATCGGAATGAAGCGTCCGTTGATGATGCGCCGCGTCGTGCTGCCGCAGGCATTCAAGATTATCCTGCCGCCTTACGCCAACAACATGGTCATGCTGCTGAAGGACTCCTCGCTTGTGTCGGTGATTTCGGTTCAGGAGTTGACCATGCAGGGCAAGATGCTTGCGTCGTCCACATTCGACAACATGACAGTTTTTACCTTGGTGGCACTGCTTTACCTGTGCCTGACGGTTCCGCTGAACCTGTTTATGCGTAGAATCGAAAGCTATCTTGGGGCGGCGGGATGATCACCTTTGAAAACGTGCACAAGTCCTTCGGCTCCCACGAAGTCCTCAAGGGAATCAACGCCGAGATCGCCAAAGGACAGGTCGTATGTCTGATTGGGCCCTCGGGTTCCGGCAAATCGACGCTTCTGCGATGTGTGAACGGGCTTGAGACCTATCAGCGCGGTCGCATCAGTATCGACGGCACCGTGGTCGATGCCGCCTCGCCCCAGGTTCACGCCATCTGCACCCGCGTTTCCATGGTTTTCCAACGTTTCAACCTGTTTCCGCACCGCACAGCCCTGGAAAATGTCATGGAAGGGCCGCTCTACGTGCTGAAGGAAAATAGGAACCAGGTCCGGGAGCGGGCCACGGCATTGCTCAATCGCGTCGGGTTGGCCGACAAGACGAATGCCTATCCCGCGTCATTGTCGGGGGGTCAACAGCAGCGCGTGGCCATCGCCCGTGCCCTGGCGATGCGCCCACAGGCCATTCTTTTCGACGAGCCCACCTCCGCACTTGACCCGGAAACGGTCGGCGAGGTCCTGCAGGTCATGCGCGCGCTCGCAGACGAGAACATGACCATGCTCGTGGTTACGCACGAAATTCAGTTCGCCCGCGAGGTTTCCGACAGCGTCCTCTTTCTCGACGGCGGCCGGATCGTTGAGCAAGGTCCGGCCAAGGAACTGCTTCGAAATCCGAGACACGAACGCACTAGGGATTTTCTTCACCGGGTCATGCACCCTGTGTGACTGCTGGCCGATGTTGTTTGTCGCCTAGCCTCAGTTCGGACCTGTCACTGCGTAGGGGACAGGCCGTCCCCCGCGAGGACGGCGTTTAAAGTTCTGCGGTTCCAAGGGAATCTCGTCCATGCCGTCTCTTCGGCCGGACGAATTTGCGTGAGAACAGTTGGTTCAAGGGGAATGGAGATTGGCCAATGCTTCAAACCGGCGAGCCAGTCGGGGTTGTAGACTGTATCGGAATGACGATGCCCTTCATCTGGCATTATCACGACGGTGGAGGCTTCCGGATTGTGCCTGGCGAACCAGGCGCCGACCACGGCTGCGGCGCCGCTGGTCGGCCCCATGAACAGCCCGTGATCGCGAAACAGCCCATGCGCCATTGCGTAGGCCGGCAATGCGCCCACCCAATGAATATCGTCGATCATCTCATGACGAACATTGTCCGGCAAAACGCTGTTGCCGAGCCCGCGCAGCATGCGACGTCCGACAGGCTGGCCAAAGAGCATGCTTCTGTGGGTATCGACAGCAATCATCCTGAGATCAGGAAAGAGCTCACGAAGGAAGCCTCCGGTTCCACAAAGCGATCCCCCAGTGCCCACGCAGCCGACGAGGCAATCGATGCGGCCGAATGATCGAACAACGAGGTCCGCCAGGCGCGCGTAAGCAAGGCGGTTTTCCGGATTGTCGTATTGCCGAGGCCAATACGTGCCCGGGCTATCTTGCAGGGTCTGCTGAAGATACTGGAGCCGACCGCGCTGATTGCCGTCTCCTTGAGGATCGTCGATGGCCATGACTTTGGCACCAAGTTGTTCCAGTCGCCGCCTGAGTTTCAGGTCGATGAGGCTGGAGGCCGTGACAAGTATAAGCGCATAGCCACGAGCCGCAGCCAGCATGGCGATGGCGAGGCCGAATGTGCCCGACGTCGTTTCGATGATGTGACCTTCCCGCCTGAGGCGCCCTGACGCTTCCGCCTGATCGACCATGAACCGGGCGGGGATCAGCTTCATGAGGGAAAAGCAGGCGGCGTTGAGGTTAGGTGCGAGTTGGGCAAAACGCGGCGTCTCGTAGGCGCGTAAATAGTCTTGCGCCGCGGTCACTGGATTAGCCTCGTTTCGGCATTAAGGGCAAACGTATGGACGCCTTGCAGACCTGTGCCGCTCACCTGCCTTGCGAGCCCAGCAGCGCGCATGGCCGCCCTGGGCGCAGTCGCATCCAGAAGGATGCCGATCAATGTTCCGCTGTGGGCCACCTGCACACCGCACGCGTCATGCGCCCGCGCTATATCCAAAATGGTGTCGAAGGATGCCTTCGGCAGGTGCTTCTGACTGATACTGGCGCTGATGGTTGCGACACGTCCAAGCAGGCGGGGATCTTGTTGCCGGATGGAGCGGTTCGCCAGTCCCCGCAGAACACGGAACAGCCCGATTTCCTCACTGTCGTAGCGTGCTCGTCGCATGCCTAGCGTGTCGATCGGTCGGGCACTGCCGTCCCTGAAACCCACTACGAGAAAGGGCGGGAACTCGCCTCCGAAATGTTCGATTGTACGGCCTTCCCGGTGAGCGAAGAGGAGAGCTTGGTCGCAGTAGGCGATGGCGTCGCTTGCGCTTTCCGCGGCAACGGCCAGTCGCGCAACAGTTGACTGGCGCAGCGTGACGCGCGCCGAAGCCGCGACCGCGCGGATCGAGGCAATGACGTCTGCCGTGGAGGAACCGTAGCCGTGCCCTATCGGAATAGAGCTTTCGATCGTCAATTCTCCCCCCCTGCCAGCTACCCCGACATGCTCGAGCGTGAGGGCCGCCGCGCGCGCCGCTTTGACCCGGTTTGCGGGTCGCGGCCGAATGCCATCTTGTTCATCCGGCCAGAAGGTCGCTAGCGACCCTTGCGACGTCAGCGGAAGCGTGACGAGTCCGCGACAAAGCCGTCCGTTGTCCGCTTCAAAGACGCCTTGGAGGAATTCCCCGTGATGGGCGTGTGCCCGACCGACTCCTACCACCAGAGGCCATGTGACAGTCTCCTTGTTGATCTTCCTCGAATGTGTCTGCTGGCCGGATCTCGGTGTGCTTGTCTGGGTCACCGCATCATCTCCTCACCATGGCATTGGGCGATGATGCGTGCGACTGACCCGTGCTGTCACTCGCCAAATCTCGGTAGTCCCATTGGCAAGCACATCATGCAAAGATACGGACAAGATTGCCCCATCAATTGGAGCCTCCAATACTGGACTAGACACAGCAGCACTCGTTTCGGGAACCGTTGGTCTTGCGGCCAACCATTCCGAAACAAGTGCGGCCATGCACGGTATTTTCAGTATTGGTCTTGTAAGGAGGGTTGGACTGCTCACCCTGAGTCAATACTGAGATCTGGCGATAGCCCATAGCGGCCTCACCCAGGCGTCGGCGCTTTAGCTCCTTGCCTCTGCGCGTCTTGCGCGGCTAGGCTGCGTGGCGGCTTGAGCGTTCGATTGCGACCTCACCGGCCCTGCATATCGTCGCGCACGAATCTCTTGTCGTCGAAGCGGTGGTGATGACGGAGGCACAGGGTGGCGACGCCTTGATCGGTGCAGGATCTACCATGGACCGCGGCAGTCGGGAGGAGTTCCTCACCGGGTTCGTCACCCTTGCCGTCTCGTTACGGCCTGAACTGCACCGCTATTGCTCGCGTCTCATGGGGTCGGTCGTCGACGGCGAAGACGTTGTGCAGGATCTTTGCTCGAACCCTCGTTGCTCTCGACCAGTTGTGCAAGATTCCGCAGCTGCGACCCTGGTTCTTCCGGATTGCCCATAGCCGTGCGCCGGACCTGCTGCGCAGCCGTGCGATCCGCGCAGCAGAGCCTATCGAGGCGGCCCTTGAAGTCGTTGTCGACGCCGCTCCGGACCCCGTGAAGATTTTGATGCTTCAGGAAGCGATACAAACTGCGGTGTCTCGCTTTACGGAACTCCCGATCCTCCAGCGCAGCGTCATTATCCTGAAGGATGTGCTTGACGAGCCGCTGGCTGAGATCGCCGGTCTGCTCGATATCACGGTCGATGCCATGACGGGGCGAATCTCCTGCTGCTCCGCTGACTCGACGTTACATCAGGGGGCGCTAATTATCGGTCCTCGGGTCAAAAATCTTAGAAGGCCAACATGCTGAAACCATCGTGGAACAACGCTCGAGGAAGCCGACTTCTATCTCTTTTTCGCAGCTATGCTGATCGTATCACAACGCGGCGGGTCACACGCAAACTTGATTCGTACGGAGATTGGCTGAGAGCCCTCACCCTGACACTACTCCCGACGAGGAAGGCTCATCACTGCAATGCCTGCGATCGCGGTGTGGCGGCTTTTTACCGTTTCGGGGGATACACGCTTATTTGCCCGCTTTGTCATGCCCTGGATCGTGAGCGGTTTTTGATTTGTGCTCTAGACCGTAAGCTTCTCGGGCTTCCGGCGGGACCGCATAGAATTCTCCAGATTGCGCCGAGCGAAAAGGGGCTTTCAAAGAGACTATCTCAGGCGGGCAACCTCATTAAAGGCGATATTGAGCCCGGACGGTACGGCCCCGATACCGTGCAGGTTGACCTAATGAACATGAACGGCATCAGCGATCTCGATATTGTCGTCTTGTGTCATGTCATGGAGCACGTACCTGACGATCGGCATGTCTTTCGGCAAGTTTGGTCATCCCTTAAGCCTGGAGGACAGGTCTGGATCCAAGTACCGCTTATCTATCGTCAAACGCTCGAAGCGACGCCATCCATGTCACGGAGCGAGCGCGACGAACGCTTCGGCGGATCAGATCACGTGCGAGCCTACGGTCCCGATATCAAGGAGCGTATCGAGGACGCGGGTTTTACGGTTGCTCGAATAAATTCAGACCGTATACCTGCCGCCGATCGCGAGCGTCTTGGGCTTCTCCCCGATACTCTCTTTATTGCCGAACGGCCCGAGTAACACAATTCGGATTGAGAGCGCGAAGTTCCCGACGCCATCCCTGGTGGCGATCATCGCTACTGTGGGCAGGCGCATCACCTGTGACCTCTGCCTTCGGAGGGCAGCTCGCGCCCTCGATGTCGGGCGCTGGCGCCTGCGAGTACAGTGTCATGCGCCACCCGCAGGTTGCACAAGCTATCCCCTCCTGGACTTCACTCGACCTGTAGGCTTGGCCGGATAACCGCGGCCGACACCCGGATCAGAGGTCTATGACTTCAACCCCCTGTCGGCCCATTCTTGCGGATTTGCGGGGCATAGACCACGCGACCACCCAACTTCCGATAGGCAGGTCCGGTGCCGTACGTGCGATGCTTTTCAAGCGTCCGCGGGAAAGGCCGACAAGTTTGGCGGCCTCCTCCGTCTTGAGCAGACGGAGAGGGAAGGCGTCTGATCGTGACATGTTTTCTCCTTTCTGTTCGCACCAGATGCAGGTGCGCCGAGGAGAGGCTTACAATTTAGCGAATGCGCCAAGCCCCGCTGGTTGCGCCCTCCCCGCACACGCCCCGGACAAGTTTACTCGCCGTCGCACTATGAAGTGGTGCTGCGTGGTCAATTGGCCATGCGGCTGTGACGGGGCACTACTGCGGTAATCGTCGAGTGCTCATCACGCTTTGGCTCGGTGTTTCGACGAAACAGAAACAAAAGAAAAGGTGCAAACCCGTGTGCACGGCATGTGCACATCGCTCGCTAATTATTTGTTTCCGCTCAGTCCATCATCGTCCCGACTCGCTTCCGAGTTCGTGGTGCTCGATCTCGATTTGCTGTCAGGCCGCTTGGCGACGATAGCAAAAGAATGCCTCCTCAATGGGGGCGTCTTGCGATGTAGCGGCCTTCCGCTACCATCTTCAAACTGTGCGGCCCGGAGACATGGGTAACAGTTGTACCTAAGACATGGGTGACACCCTCGTGCCGAACGGGTTGTCGTAGGTCTGCAAGGTCCTCTGTTCCAAGTCGATATATCTGAGATCATAATGCATGAAGGAGACGAGCCAAATGCCGTCGTCGACTTCGTGATTCCGAGCCTCTGGCCGGCGAGCACGGTGGAGATGTTGATCGTCTTCCTGTGTATGCAGATGCGGCCGCAGGGCGGCGGTCCTCCTCCCCGTGTCTCACCGCCGCCACGACCTTGCCAGGCAGCTGAAGGGCAACGGCCCTGGCCAACTCAGTGGTCCGCGTCCGATCCCACGGCTGATCTCGCAACGCCGTCGGCCTTTCCACGTACATAGCTTGGCATCTTGACTGCAATGATGGAGAGAATGCCGATGACTACGCCGGCGATTACATCTATTAAATGATGACCGCCTTCAGGCAGAGTGGCCACGATCATGGCGGCATTCACCGTGGCCAACACGATAAAAAGTGGCCGGATGGTCCGCGCGGCATAGACCACTGCCAATCCAAGTGCCGTGTGGAACGACGGGAACGTGACGAGCCCTGTGCCTTTGGCCATAATCAGATCAAACGGCTCGCCTGATCGCAGCGCCATAAGCACTTGATGGTGCCACATTCCGGCATCAGTGGTGAAGTTCGAAAATTGCCCCGGCGCCGGCTTGAAATAGGCATAAGCGCCTTCTGCTGGGGCCAAAGCCATCATTGCGCCCGTGAAAACCGAAGCAACCGCTAGAAGAGCGACAAACTCCAGTGCTCGTTCTCCTTGGTTTGTCACCGCGAGGATTAACAGAACGAACGGCATTTGGAACGCGAGGGCGTGATAAGCAAAAACCAGGACGGATGCTGTAATTGGCTTGTTGGTCGTCGCGAGGAACCACTGCCAGTCGAAACCGAGGGCGGAATCGATAGAAGCTAGAACCGGGTCCGCCAGAGGCCTTGAGGTGGCCGACGCCAGGTACATGAAGACGGTCGTGGTGATGGCGAGCGGAATGAAAGCTGCTGCGGAAACGACCACAATTCTCAGGCAGCCACAAAGATATTTGATTACGCTCGCAATTGGGCTTGTGTCAGATCGCACTCTGTGGAGCGCAATTGCCGATGCCATCCAAGATGCACTGAGGACAAGGGCCACCTTGCCTATGTCAATCCAGTTCCTCGGTGAAAAATCCACTGTGGAAAATGGCAGCCACAAAATGTCGATCAACCCGAAAAGAGCTGTAGCCAAGGCAATAATTACTAAGTGATTTCGAGTAGACTGCGGATCAGCATGGGGCACAGTCACTGCCACCAGTACAATGAGGATAAAGATGGAATGAGCATTGGCGTGGTCTGCCCATACGCATCGTATTCGGGGAACACCGCTCGCAAGACCCTCTCCTCGTTTACGAGCCGCCGATATTGGAAAGCGAGGGCAATGGCGCAGATTCCGACGGTCGCCCATGTCGCATTGCCGAGAAGAATACCGACCAAGACGATCGCTTCGCAGACGTAGAGCGGGTGGCGCACGATCTGGTAAGGGCCTGCCGTGACGAGCCGTCTGGCCTGCGCAGTGATGCTGAAGGATCTGCCGAGCCACCACAGGCACAAGATGCAAAGCGCGAAACCAACTATGGTGGTCAGGTCCGCAACAAACTCGATCTGCGGAGCTGCCTGGATGCGAGGGACCGCGATCAAAGTTGCGGTGGCAAAGCATCCGATGAGCGCGGAGATTCGCGGTTCAATTCCCTGCGCTGTTCCCAGGGGCGGAAGACGCGCCACTGTCATTCCAACGATGAGCACGAGAAAGCCGACAGCGGCGACATCTGCGGTGAGATGGATAATCCACGCCACTGTCCATTCTGCGCCGGCAAGAGCTACCAAGAACGTTTCGGCCTTCAAAGTCGCGCAGAACGTGAAGTAGAGTGTCATCGTTGCACGCCCGACGAAATCACGTATCTCTGGTGGAGGGAGCTTCATTGATTCTGCCCTTCGGGATCACTGGATAGGCGAGTTGCTCGACGTAAGTTGATGGAATCGGATCATCGACGCCATAGCGCTCCGGGACAGCGTTACCGGGCAGGTACATGGTTCCGAGGAGCGCATCGATCAATGAAAGTTGACCTGCGAAGTTCTTGTCGTATGCCGCGCGCTCGTGAGCGTGATGCCAATGATGGAACTGGGGTGACGCGATCAACCACCGAAGCGGGCCGATGTTCAGCCTGACGTTGGCGTGCAGCAAAAGTCCGTGGACGTGAAAAATTATTGCAAACAGGGCGATCGCCGGACTGCTGAAACCCAGCAGATATACAGGCACGAGCGACGCGCTCTTTGTCAGAGCCTGGTCAACAGGATGAATCCTGTGCGCCGCCAACCAGTCCAGTTCTTCGATGCTATGATGAATCGAATGGAAGCGCCACAAAAAGGGAACGGCGTGAAAGGTGCGGTGGGCCAGGTAAAAGCCAACGTCCGCAATGACAATGATCTCTGATACCTGGAGCCAAACAGGTTGCGATGATACTGCGCTGCCGACATAGGCCGGCACCAGCCGCCCCACCGTACTCGTTGCTAGCGTGAGAGCCGCGATCAGGCCAAGGCTTATCGGGATGCCATTAAACAGCGCATAGATGAGATCGTTGAAAAAGGCTTTCCTGAGTATCTTTTGATGGGGGCGCAGAGCGAACAGGTATTCGATCGGAACGAAGATCAGAACCGCAATTAAGAGCGCTTTGATATTCAGAATGTCCATACGGCGTCCCGCCGGCAAGACGCAATCCAAGCACTTCGCCAACTTGAGCGCAAGCTAATGGTTCTCGGAGATTAGTTGAAAAGGTAATTTGCGCGCCAAACATGTCAGGCTGAGAGCCCGCCTAGTGGATGGAATCTAACACTTGGTGCCCGCGTTTGACGGCGGCAATGATCTTGTCGGGATCGGCGGTCCAACTGAAGGGCTTTGGTTGCTGGTTGTGCTCTTCGAGGAAGCGGTTGATTGCGGCCTGGAGGTCGACGACGGAGTGGAAGACGCCTCGTTTGAGGCGACGCTTCGACAGTTTTGCGAAGAAGCCCTCGACCGCGTTGAGCCACGAGCATGAGGTCGGTGTGAAGTGGAAGGTGAAGCGCTGATGGCGGCCGAGCCAGGCCCGCACCTTGGGGTGTTTGTGAGCGGCGTAGTTGTCGAGGACCACGTGGACGGCCTTGCTGGCCGGCATTTGCGCCTCGATGGCGTTGAGAAAGCGGATGAATTCCTGATGGCGATGCCGCTGCATGTTCTTGCCGATAACGGAGCCGTCGAGCACGTTGAGGGCGGCAAACAGTGTGGTCGTGCCATTCCGCTTGTAGTCGTGAGTCATGGTGCCGAGCCTACCCTTCTTCATGGGCAGGCCGGGTTGGGTGCGGTCGAGCGCCTGGATCTGGCTCTTCTCGTCGACCGACAGCACGATGGCGTGAGCAGGCGGATCGACATAGAGGCCGACGACGTCGCGCAGTTTATCGACGAACTGCGGATCGTTGGAAAGCTTGAACTGGCGCCAGCGGTTGGGCTGCAGCCCGTGCGCCTTCCAGATGCGACGCACAGCGCTTGCGCTGATGCCAGCCGCTTGCGCCATCATGTCGGCGGTCCAGTGCGTCGTCTCGCCCGGCAGATTGACAAGCGTCAGCGCCACCACGCGCTCGGCCACCTCGGGTCCGAGCGCGTGGTCGGCGTCCTCGGCGATTGTGGCGGCTGATGATCCTCGAACCAGAATGATGACTGGCGTCGCAAGATAGTTCCCACCGACGGCAAGGGAAAATGCGATGTCATGACGATACGTCCATTGTCCGAGCAAGCCTCCAGGAATGCCCACCGCGTCCGACGTGCCTGGTCAGGGTCCGTGTCGTACCGAAAGCTCCAGTCGGGGTATATGCATTGCATCGGCCAATGCATGAGATCGCCGGAAAACACTGCCCCTACGCCTCGAGATCTCAGCCCGATGGCTACGTGCCCCGGGGTGTGCCCCGGCGTCGGCTCCAGCCACACTTCGCCATCGAGTTCATAATCCATATCGACAAGCACAGCCCGACCAGCCTCGACGATTGGCAGCACATTGTCCTCATAGGTCCGTTCGTCGGCATCGCCGGAGGCGGCCTGTGCGGCCTCGAACTCGCGCCGCGCCATGATGTAGCGGGCGTTCGGGAATGTCGGTATCCAACGCCCGTCCACCAATCGTGTGTTCCAGCCGCAATGGTCGATATGAAGATGGGTGCACAGCACATAGTCGATCTGCTCGGGAGCAACACCTGCATTCGCCAGGCGCGCCAAAAAGGTGCCGTCGTTGCGGCGATGCCAATGCCGGAAGTATGCGCACGTCTTGTCGTTGCCGACGCAACTGTCGACCAGAATGGTGTGGTGGCCGGTACGAACCAGAAAACTCTGGATGGGAAGAATAAGCCGGCCGGTTGCCGGCGATATCAATCGGGGCGTGAGCCAATGAAGATGCGGTTCGAGTGCTTCGTCGGTGCAGTCGGGGAACCATTCCGACGGCGTCCGCAGAGGGTCGCACATCTCCAGAATTCTGGTTACCCAGATATTCCCGATTCTCCAATCGTCCATTGATGCGATCCTTCTTCGACCGAGGACGGATCGCTAGATATAACATTTGCGGCAAGATGGCGTCAGACCTTTCTTCCGATAGGAAGACGGAGGCGCTCGCGATGTGGCCGCGCTTACGATCGGGTACCAATCGTTAGATCTTAACCACTAGAACCGTGCGTTGCCATAGATCTGTAGCGCCAGCGTGCAGATAGCAGCGATCGAGATCGGCACGCCGAAGGGGACGACGCCTTTGCGGTCCAGATGCTGAACGTAGACGCGGAAGGCCCCTTCGGGCAGCATCAAGGGATTCTTCACGACTAACGCGGTCGCAAGCGCGAAGACCAGCAACAGCACGGAAAACACCAGAAGCCCGCTGCCGCCGATCAGAAACGAAACCACCGCCATCAGTTTGACATCGCCAGCGCCGACCTTGCGCATGGCCCACAACAAGAAAAGCGCCACGAACAGCAGTAGGCCGGCAACCGCGCTCAGGCCCATGTCCCACCACGACCCGCTGAGGATCGACATAACCTGCAGCGAACCCAGCCCAAGACACAAAAGCAGCAGCACGTCACGGTTAGATATTTTTTGGGTCGTGAAGTCGAGCCATGCAATCCTTGCCAGCAAAGGAACCGCTAGCCCCTTCATCAGCAGCGCTCCGGCAAGCAACATGCTAGCGCCTTACCGTTCGAGATTCTTCACGCTGGACGACAGGAGTCGCAAATTGTTGGCGACGGTCGGATCATTGGGAGCCAGTTCGTATGCTTTGAGGAAATTACTGCGCGCGTCCTGCAGCTTGCCGCGCAGCAGATAGGAATAGCCGACATTGTTGTAATATTCGGGCGTTGGCCCAATGAGCCGGAAGGCCTGGCCATAGGCCCTGTCGGCGAGATCGAAGCGGTGGATGCGGTCGCTGCAGGCGGCGAGGCCCAGCCATGCGGCACCGTCGTTGGGGGCGAGTTGCGTCGCCTTGTAGAACAGGGCGCCCGCATTGCCATAATTTTCCGAGCGGAACTGGTTCTTGGCTTCGGCAACGGCTTGGTCGGAGGCATAATATTCGACGTCGCTGACCGTCTTCAGTCCGTCGAAGGCATCGCCGAAGGCAGTAAGCTCCACTTTCGCCGGCTCGTTAGTCCGGACGACCCCCGTTGGGTCCGTCGCATTCGACTGACAACCGGAAAGCACGACAACCAGCAAACTGGCAGCGGCAACGAGGCACATTGGCCTTTTCATTTTATCCCCCAGGGATCTTGCCGATCCGGTCCCCTGACCAAAGCACATCCCTGTCTAGAAGAAAATGCCCTTCATTCGAATGATCACCGGAAGCATCACGACCATCATCACAACAGGAAAGATGCATAGCCCCAGCGGTATCATCATCTTGACAGGCAAAGCATTGGCGCGTTCCTCGGCGAAGAGAATTCTTTGTCCCCGCATTTCGTCGCTGTAGACGCGCAAGGCGTCCGTCAAACTGGTACCGAGCTCTTCCGATTGACGGAACAGCACAGCCAGCGCGCGCGCCTCCTCCAGTCCAACGCGGTCGGATAATTCGCGCAGGGCCTCGCGCAACGGCTTACCCGCGCGCAACTGAAGATTCATGATTGCGAGTTGGATGCCGAGCCATCTATGGGTGCCAGCCAGTTCGCTGCCGACACGCTCGACAGCCGCTTCGAGGCTCATGCCGGCATCGGCACAGGTGATCATCATGTCCATGAAATCCGGAAAGCCGCGACGATATATCTGTTTTTGTCCCTTTTCGAACCGATCGAGAGCGATGCTCGGAATCACGATGCATCCCAGCCCAAGCAGGGCAGAGCCTGCAAAGGCGACAAGACCGGGAAGTTCGGGTGGCAACATCCGCGACAGGAGCGCATACGTCACGGAAAAGCCAAGACAGACCGCGCCAAGGCGTGACAGAGTATAGATCAATGGCGCGCTTGACTGATAGAAGCCGGCGCGAAAAAGTTTTGCGTCCAGCGCACTTGGCTCGTCACGTTCCTTTTCGATCGATCTGAAATAGGCGTCGACCGGCCGCTGTGCTGAAATCTTGGCCAGTTCTTCCTGGCCCAAAAGCGAGCGGCGGTTGGGAATGCCCTCTGCCAGCAGGCTTTGCGCAACCAGTTTCCTCGTCTGCAGCGCCGGCAAGACGACGAGCGCGCCCACCAGAAACAGCGCTACGGCCGCCAGGAAGACGGCGATGGACACCAGAAGGCTCAGATCCTGGGTCACAACTTCTATAGCTCCGATCGCTCAAAAATCGAAATTGACCATACGGTACATGATGAAGTCGCCGAGCAGCGCCCAGAACCCGAAAACCAAGAACACAGGCATGATCAAGGGGCTGCCCCATACATCACCGTAGTAGCTGGGGGCTAGGCCCGTGAGGATGGCGAGCATCAAAAGAGGAAACAGGGAAATGATCCACGCGGACATTCGCCCCTCGGCAGAGAGCGCCCGAATCTTCAACCTGAGTTTCTGCCTTTCGCGCAGCACCACTGAGAGATTCGACAGAATTTCGGTAAGGTTGCCGCCGGTCTTGGCCTGAATCGACAGCGACACCGACAGCAAATGCAGACCTTCGAAACCGACGCGCTGCGAGAGTTTTCGCACCGCGTTTTCAAGGCTGAGGCCAAAGGTGATCTCGTCGGAAACAATGCCGAATTCGGTGCCCAGCGGATCAGGCATTTCTCGTGCAACAAGGCTTATAGCCACGGAAGTCGGATGACCGGCACGCAGCGAACGCACGATCATCTCAAGGGCATCCGGCAATTGCTTCGCGAATTTCTGGATTCGCCTGGCGCGCGCGCGGCGGAGAACCAGAAACGGCAGGAGGAATACGATGAGCAGAAAGATGATAAACGAAAACACGGCGGAGAAGTGCAGCAGGAACGCAAATACCAGTGCCAGGGCCAGTCCACCGAGAGCAAATGTCGCGACGAACGACAGCGGATTTCCGGTAACGCCGGATTGCGTGTACAGCCTGTTCAGGCCGACCGCATTGAAAAGAAAGTCGCCCGAGCTGGTAAGCCCACGTTCTTGCAGCAATCGCTGCAAGGTCTGTTCGGCCGGAGCGTCGTCGGCGAGCCGCTTCAGTCGACGGTTGATCGTGCTGACCGTTGAGCGCCGCTTGGAGTAAGTCACATACAGAGCCTCGGCCGCGAGGATGAGCGACGCAGCCGCCAGTACATAGATGAAGTAGAGCAATGTCTGGCCGGTCAACATTAGAGCGGGACCTGTGGGTTGAACGCGTCCTTGGCGAACTGATGGCCAAGGGTCGCCGCTTCCTGGGCAAAGCGCGGACGAATGCCGGTCGCCCGAAATTCACCAACGATCTGGCCCTCGGCATTCACATCGCGGCGGACGAAATGGTAAAGTTCCTGAACCTGTACGACATTGCCTTCCATACCGGTGAGTTCTGATATGGAAACAACCCGCCTTCCACCATCGGAAAGCCGTTGCGTCTGCACAATGATGTCGATGGCCGAGGCAATCTGAGCCCGTATTGAATCGTGGCTCATCGGCATGCCGGCCATACCGACCATCTGTTCCAATCGCGATATCGCATCTCGGGGCGTGTTGGCATGAATGGTGGTCATTGAACCTTCATGGCCGGTGTTCATAGCCTGCAGCATGTCGAAGGCTTCCTCGCCGCGCACCTCGCCGACGATGATGCGGTCCGGCCGCATGCGAAGCGCATTTTTTAGCAATTCGCGCTGGCGAACTTCGCCCTTGCCCTCAACATTGGGCGGACGCGTCTCGAGACGGCCCACATGCGGCTGCTGCAGTTGCAGTTCCGCTGCGTCCTCGATGGTGATCAGGCGCTCCCTGGCTGGGATGTAGCTCGACAGGGCATTGAGCAGGGTCGTCTTGCCGCTGCCTGTGCCGCCCGAAACCAGGATCGACTTGCGGGCCTGCACGGCAATGCGCAACAGGTCGACCATCGGTTGCCGGATCGAATTAAACGCCATCAGACGTTCGAGCGAATAGGGGTTCTTGGAGAACTTGCGAATCGAGACCAGCGGGCCATCCACCGAGATCGGCCGCACAGCTATATTGACTCGCGACCCATCTTCCAGCCGCGCATCGACCATTGGCGCCGATTCATCGACACGCCGGCCGATAGCCGAGACGATCTTGTTGATGACACGTAGCAGATGGGCTTCATCGCGAAAGCGGATCGCCGTCTCCTCTATGACTCCACGCCGCTCGATGAAGACTCGCTTGTGGGTGTTGATCAGAATATCGGAAATCGAATCATCCTTGAGCAAAGGCTCGATCGGACCCAGCCCGAGCATCTCGTCAGCGGTGTCGCTGGTCAATTGGTCAAGTTCGCGGGCGTTAAGCGGCACGTTGCGAGCACGAACGAATTCCCGCACGATGGGGCGGATCTCGTTCAGGATTTCCTCCTTGGACGCACTTTCAAGGGCCGTCAGGTTGAAGCGATCAATCAAGTGGCGGTGGAGCTCGACCTTGAGCGTAAGGAAATCATCCCCCGGCGATTCGAATTCCGCAGAACGGGACAGTACGGGGACTGCCGGCACGATCGGATCAAGCTTCGGCTCGACCCGCGGCTCGCTTGGCCCTTTCGTGAATCGGCCCAGCATTTTGCGCTACCCCTTTGGACACGCCTTGGGGGGAATACCCGCAAGACAGCAGGCACCGAGCACGTTCCCGAACTCAATACTTCGTGCATATTTAACATCCAGGTCGAAAAAACATCTCATCTATTCGAACGAGGCGTCCGACCGTAAATATACAAGGGCCTGCCAAAACATCGCCCTGCGTCTTTTTGGCCACGATGGCCCTTACGGGCTCTGGCAAGCCCTTGGATATAATGGCATATGCCTATCTGCTAATATCGCCTCGCTTCTGCCACAGACGCGGCGAAATTGTGAACGGATGGTTAAAGACGGGCGAAAAGCAGGCAGAATCAACGTCTTGCTGCAGAGAGACCTCGAAACGATATTACCATTTCAGGCATAGCACAGGTATAAATAAGTTAAAGAACCACTAACATATTTGACTCTGCTTTTTATCGGCCCCTAGGATTAGGTCGACGGAGGATGCTCAGGTATGCGATTTCATCCTTGGCTCGTCTCGTCAGGGTTTGAACCTCCAAAGGGAGAAATTGGCATGAAAAAGCTCATGACGATGACCCGGCAGTTCCGCGACGACGAACACGGCGCCGCCATGGTCGAATATACCATCCTGCTCGGCATCATCACCGTGGCGGTGATCGCCACGATCATTCTTGTCGGTGGCTGGGTCAGCACCCAATGGACGGGGCTTTACGCGTTATTGCCGTGATAGCTTAGTCCTATCATCGACGCCGGGGAGGTCCCCGGCGTCGATCCAGGTGGTGGGTGAACGGAGTCTGGCGGGAAAAGAAAGTGCGTGCAAACACTGTCATCATGATCGTTCTCGCCGGCGTATTCGGCGTGCTCGCAGTGGTTCTCGCCAATATCTGGCTGACCAGCCAACGCAGCGCTATGGCGAAGACGGACGTGCCGCGCGATACCGTCGTGGTGGCGGCCGTATCTTTGAAATTCGGCGACACGCTGTCGGCCGACAAGCTGCGTGAAATCACATGGCCGGCGGGCGCGGTTCCGGCCGGGGCTTTCAAGACGACAAAAGATCTACTCGCTGGCGAAGGCACAAAGCAGGCGCTGCAGGCGATCGGCGCCAATGAACCCGTTCTCGCCACCAAGATTACCGGCCCCGGCCAGCGCGCCACGCTTTCGGCGGTGCTCGGCGAAGGCATGAAAGCTGTTTCCATCAGAGTCAACGATGTGCTCGGCGTCGCAGGATTCGTTTTCCCAGGTGATCGGGTCGATGTGCTCCTGACGCGCACCGTGCGCAACCCTGGAGATGCAGACCAGAGTTTCGTCGACGTGCTGTTGCAGAGCATGAAGGTGCTCGCCGTCGACCAGGTCGCCGATGAAAGCACCGACAGCCCGACGGTGGTGAAATCGGTGACTGTCGAGGCTAGCACCAAGGACGCCCAGAAGCTGACGCTGGCCGCCGGCGCCGGCCAGTTGTCGCTCGCGCTTCGCCAGGCAGCCGCCGGCAAGGACGAGATCACCCAACGCATCACGCTTTCCGACCTGACCGGCGAAACGCCGGCCGATGTCGCAGCCAGGCAGGCCGAACTCGCCAGGCAGGCGACGGCCGATGCTGCTGCGGCAGCCGAGCGCAAGCGCGCGGACGACAAGATCAATGGCCTGACTCGGGCCGTCGAACAGGTCGGAAACCGGCTCGACGACTTGAGCAAAGCAAAGCCTGCTCCGGCCGTGACCTCGGCACCCGAAGCGCAAGAGGTCGTTAAGGAAGTGATCAAATATGTGCAGCCGGAGCCGTCAGCCCGTGCGACTATCGGCGTTTTTCGGGGCGTGAAGCTCGAAAAATATGACGTACCGCGACAAAGATAACTCTGGTATGTTGAGATAAAGAGCGTCCGAAGAGCCGCCAAAGGGGGGAATGTAGATGCGAACGGTCCGGGAAACACTGGCAGCCGCCGCGCTGGCCTGTTCGGTGATATTACTGCCGATCGGCCTTGAGGCTACGGCAGCCGATCGCCGTATCGACGTGTCGAACCCCAAGGTCCATCGTGTCTTCCTGCCCATGTCGCAATCGCTGACGATTGAGGTGAATGCCACTCTTGGCGATATCGTCGTCGCCGACGAGAAGATCGCAGATGCCCAGCCGATGACGGACAAGACGCTCTACGTCATTGCCAAGGGCGCCGGTACCACAACCGTCAATCTCTTTTCCGAAGACAAGCGCTCGCTTGGCGTAATCCAGATCGAGGTCGGCGTCGACGTCAACGATATGGCGCAAGCAATTCGGCAGGTAGCGCCCAGATCGCGGATCGATATCGGCTCGGTCAATGGCAAGGTCCGGCTCGGCGGGCATGTGAAAGACGGCGCGACGCTGGCGTCGATCCTGGAAGTGGCCCAGCAATACGGTCCCGACGCGATTATCAATGCCGTTACCGTTGATGACAGCCAGCAAGTGAATCTGGAAGTGCGCGTGCTCGAGGCCAAGCGCAATGCCGGTCGCGACCTTGGTGTGTCGATCAGGAGCACGAACAACAGCGGAACGACCCGAACTGGAACGGGCATTGCCGCCGTCGATGAAGATAACGTTGTGCTCGGACCGGGCGGTCTGCTCACTGGCCTGCTCTCGAACACCAATCCGTTCGCGGCGCTGATCACTCGCGTCATCGACAGCAACATCAAGGTCGATCTGATCATCGAGGCGCTTGAGGCAAAGGGTGTCGTGCGCATGTTGGCCGAGCCCAATCTCACCACGCTTTCCGGCGAGCCGGCCAGCTTCAACGCCGGCGGTGAAGTGCCCATCCGCAGCCTCGACAGCGACGGCCAGATCAACATTGTGTACAAGCAGTTCGGCGTGAATCTGCAGTTCACGCCGATCGTGCTCAACGACGACAAGATCCATATCAAGCTAGCGCCGGAGGTAAGCGACCTGAACGGCTTCACGCCGGCTGGCGACCCGATCTTCACCACCCGCAAGCTGGCGACCGTCGTCGAGTTGCGCGACGGCCAGAGTTTCGCCGTCGGCGGGCTCTTGTCCAGCAAGAATACCAAAATCCAGCGGCAGGTGCCATGGCTGGGCCAAGTGCCGATCGTCGGCGCGCTGTTCCACAATTCAAGCAATCAGAAGGAAGAGACCGAACTGGTCGTCATCGTCACCCCGCACATCGTGCGCCCGGTGAAACCCGGCGAGCAACTGGCGACCCCATTCGACAAGACACGGCCGGCCAACGACCCGGAATTTTTCGTGCTCGGCCAACTGGAAGTAACCAAGGACATGGTGCGCAAATATGAACTGGGCGAAGGCGTCGTCGGCCCCTATGGCCACATGCTCGACCTGAAATCCAAGGACAAAATGATCTATGTCAAGAAATAGGATGTTGATCATGCTTTTGTGTGCCAGCGGGCTGACGGGCTGCGCCGACTATCTAAACCGCTACGACACGGTGACACTGGCCGCAGGCGACACCCAGAAATACAATTCGCTTCTGCAGACAGTCGATCCGCTCAATCCGGCGTCGAAAAAGACCGCTATTGAAGGGGATGGCGCACGCGCTGCTGCTCTTGCCCAGAGTTACAAGTTCCCACCGCCACCACCGCCGCCGCCGGCCATCACGGTCAATGTCGGGACGCCGCAAGACACGGCGGATTGAACAGAAGGATCAGCGCGTCAGGTAAACAAGGAATCCTGGCGTCCAGGAGCAAAAAGAGCAAGGCCATGCTGCGTATTATTCGCGCGTTCTGGCACGATCAGAGGGGAATAGCGCTGATACTGGTAAGCGTCATGCTGCCGGCGATCATCGGATTTTCTCTGCTGGTGATCGACATGAGCCGGCTCAACAATCTGCATAACGATCTGCAGAAGGGGGCTGATGCGTTTGCCCTGGCAGGCGCGGCTGAGCTGGATGGGACGTCGGACTCCATCAGCCGTGCTGATAGGGCGATCGCCACGCTGGTACGCAATCGATACACCTTCTCGACCGCCGGCCCTCCTCAAACGCTCGCTTCCGCCGGAGTGACCCGCCGATATCTTCGCTCATTGCCGGCCACCGACAATCTCCCGATTGTGCCGGCCAATGTGATCACCGACGAGCTGAATGACGCCAAACTTGCCCGTTTTGTTGAAGTCACTGTAGCCCCGGTCGGGTTTGCTGCAATCTTCCCGGCTTCCTTCTTGTCATCCAGCGCCAGCAACAATTTCAATGTCGGCGCAGTCGCTGTGGCGGGCTTCACTTCCGGCGTGTGCGATTTCACGCCGGTCTTTATGTGCAACCCTTACGAGACGGTGAACGGCACGAATGCAGCGGGCGGATTCACACTTGAGCAGGCCGTCTCCAACCCGGCTGTACATCGTCGACTGATCGAACTGAGGAAGGTCGGAAATGGGGCTGCCGCTGGCCCTGGTAACTTCGGCTTCCTCGAACCTCCGGCCGGTGTGGGGAACGGTGCTCAAGCCCTCGCTCAGACGATTGCAACATCAAGGCCGATTGGTTGCTACAGTTCCGCCAACGTTAGCACGAAAACTGGCCAGAACGCCGGCCCAGTGCAAGACGCCTTCAATGTTCGTTTCGGCATTGCAGCCAGCGGCAACCATTTCAATAGTGCTGAATACGGTCCAGCCGCGAACGTCCGCAAAGGGGCAATCAAGACCCGAGGAAGCGCAAACCAATGTCCTTCCATGAACCAACTTTCATTCACCCAAGCTGGAACAATGGGCCTTCCACGCGACGCGACCACTCCATACCTCGGCGGCCGAATGGGCGATGGAAATTGGAATTTCTCTGGTTACTGGAGCACCAACTTTGGTTCCGCTGCCTACCCATCTTCATGGAATACGACCAAGCCGACGCGCTATCAGGTCTACCGTTACGAGATATCAGCCGGGTTGGTAGGCATGGCGTCGACTGGTGGAGAGATCGGAACCCCGTCGGCAACTTGCCAACCCCCTGTCACGACGGTTGACCGTCGGTTGATTTACGGTGCGATCCTGAACTGCAATGCACTCCGCGCTGCCGGCAGCGATCTGTCAGGCCACAGCACGGATCTGCCGGTGGAAGCTTTTGGAAGCTTTTTACTGACTGAACCGGTTAAGTCGCCATCGGAAGACGCATCCGTGATGGTTGAATTGGTAGACATTACTGGGGGTGGCGGCCAGGGCACGCTAGACAATTTCCTCCGCGACGAAGCTCAGCTTTACCGGTGATGGCGATGATTGGAATGCTATTGCGTCATCTCGATAGATTTCGATGCGATCAACGCGGTGCAGTGCTCATCGAAATGACGCTGATCACGCCGCTGATGCTGATTTTGGCGGGTGGCGTGTTCGAGTTCGGCAATCTGATTCACGAAAAACTCTTGATGGAGGCCGGACTTTCAGATGCAAGTCGCTTCGCCGCGCGCTGCAACAGCCAATTGTATACACAAGCCGGGCTTGCGGCGATCAACTGCGCCGACATCGCTGCAAACATCGCTGTGTTCGGCAATGCCGCGGGAACAGGCAGTGCACGCGTCAGCGGCTGGCAGAAATCGAATGTGACGGTGACAATCGCCGCCTCCGGTTCCTGCCATGACGCTGTGGTTGCCGGCGTCGCGCAATATCGATCAACCACCGCGCAGGTCTGTATCGTCAGGGCTGCGGGTACCTTGGCGTACGGCGGGGTCGGCATGCTATCGATCATCGGCATCGGCCCGATCACGTTGAACGGCTCTCACGAGGAGCGGCTGATCCGGTTCTGACCATGTTCAAGCGTTTTGCGGATTCGGACGACGGCGCGGCGATGGTCGAAATGACCATCGTTTCGACGCTGCTGTTTGCCCTTGTCCTCGGTTTCATCGATTTCGGTCACGCCTTCTACCAATGGAACGCTGCTACCAAGGCGGTCCAACTCGGCGCCCGGCTGGCCTCGATTTCAGACCCAATTGCGACGGCCCTTGCAACTGCGGCGCCGACGACGACGCCGGGTGCGCCAGTCGTTGCCGCGGCATATGGCCCCTTCGTCTGCAGATATACTGCTGGCACAGGAGCTTGCACCAACGGCGGCACATTCAATGCCGCCAACTTCAGCCGTATCTTCCGCGGGGACACGGCAAACACCAACGATGATGCCTGTCCCCCACTCGCAGCAAATCAACGGCCCGGGATGTGCCATTTCTTTCCGCGCTTGCGCCGCGATAACGTGGTGGTCACCTACAGCGCCACTGGCTTGAGCTATCAGACCCGGCTGGGCGGACCGGTGCCAACAATCACCGTAAGTCTTCAAAACGTGACCTTTCAGTTCTTCTTTCTGCAAGGGCTGATGGGCTTTGCGAACCTCACCATGCCGTCCATGCTAAGCACGGTTACGGGCGAAGACCTGAAGAGCACATCACCATGAACGCCATCAACACGAAGGTTCTCCCAACCAAACGAAAGCAGGTCGCCCTGTTCTCGTCTGATTCGCAGTTCAAGCATGACGTGGCGACGCGGCTCGATGCGCTGGCGATCTATGACGTCCGGATTTCCGAAACGGATGATTTTCTCAAAGGCCCGACCCCCGACACGCGGCCGGGCATCGTAATCCTCGACCTTGCCAATGGCGAGCTGCTTGGCAAGCCTGGCATTATCGAAGGGCGCGCCCTGTGGGCGGCCGTGCCGCTGATTGCGGTTTCCGACGAACTGACCTCTGAACAGACGCGCATCCTGGTGCGAATGAACGCCTCGGACTGGCTGCACAAACCACTTGATGCCAAGGAGCTTCTGAACGCGGTCACCTTCCACGACACCGGCAACCAGGGCACCAAGAGCCGCATCATCACCTTTATCGGCGCTAGCGGCGGCGCCGGCGCTACGACGCTCGCTTTATCAGCGGCGGAGTTCCTGGCCTCGAAATCCACCGAACGTGCAGCTTCGACCTGCCTCGTCGACCTCGATTTCCAAAGCGCCAATTGTGGCGCCTATCTCAACCTCTTCAACCAGTTCGACCTTGCCGGCATCATCGGCCAGCCGGAACGGCTCGATGTCGAACTGATGGATGTCATCAAGCTCTCGCGCCCGTCCGGCCTGACGCTGTACGCCTTCGAAAGGCCGCAACTGCCATTCGAGCCGCAGGGCGCAGATTTCGTGTTCCGGCTGCTGGACCTCGTCGCCTATCGCTTCGATGACATCGTCATCGACCTGCCCAACATCGAAACTCCCTGGCAGAATCCTGTGCTTTCCACGAGCGACGCGATCTTCATCGTGTTCGAGCTCAACGTCGCCTCGCTGCGGCAGGGCAAGCGGCTCTACAAGAAGATCCGCGATTTGCGCGGCAATTCGGTGAACATCACGCTGGTCGCCAACAAGCACAAGAGCAAATGGTTCGGCAATCACTTTTCGCGCGGCGAACTCGAAAAGATATTCAAGGCACCGCACATCAAATCGGTTGCCTTGGACAATGCGCTGCTGACCGATGCGCTGAACCGAGCCATCATGCCTTCCGAAGTGGACGGGCGGGCACGCTTCAACAAGGATCTGAAGCGGATGTTCAAAGAGCGGCTCGATGACACTTAGATATCGCTTCGTTCCAACGCTTGCGGGCGCCTGCATCATGGGCCTGGCATTGGCGGCATCGTCCTGGGACTGCGCCCATGCCCGATCCGGGCTATCGGACCAGCCGCCGCTGCCAGCCATGGGCCCCAGCCTGCGCAAGTTCGTTTTTTTCCAAACCGCGGAACAGCCGGGCACGATCATTATCCGCAAGCAGGAGAAGGCGCTCTATCTTGTGACCCGAGAGGGTGAGGCGCTGCGCTATCAAGTCAGCGTCGGGCGTGACGGATTTGGCTGGACCGGCACCGTGGAAGTGGGGGCGAAGACCGAATGGCCGGAATGGCGCCCACCGAGAGAAATGCGCGCGCGCCAGCCGGAGCTGCCGGAGATGGTGCCGGCCGGTCCCTACAATCCGCTCGGCGCACGGGCGCTCTACTTATCCCGAGACGGGCACGACACGCTTTATCGCATACACGGCACCAACGACCCTTCAGGCGTTGGCTTCGACGGCACATCGGGATGCTTTCGTCTTACCAACACCGATGTGATCGATCTTTTCAGGCGCGTCTCGGTCGGTGCAAAGGTGGTGGTCCAATGACGATGATTAGCGACCCGGACATGCCGGCGATCGGCATTGGGCCGGCGACCCAAGCTATAGAGCAAGCTGTCGCTGGGAAACCGAGCAATGCCAGGATGATCGGGGTTGTTGCTGCAGGCACCTTGCTGATCACAGCCGCAAATTTAATAGCCGCGGTCTATCTCTTCCGCGGCATCAACGATCTGCGCTCTGTCGAAGGGAGGCTGGAACAGCTCGGATCGTTCGAGCAACGGATTGCGGCCCGGCTCGACATGGTCAATAACGGCTTTCAAAGCCGGTTCGAAAAACTGGACAATCAACTGCAGGGTAGCTTCAGCCAGATCAACGGCAGCATTGCTCGGATAGAACAGAACTTGCCGCTGGTCAACGACGACGTTTCTACCGTGGCGGAGCCTTTTGTTGAGACGACCAGCGCCACGGCGGAGCCGGTCAGCGATCTCGATGGTGAAGAAGCGACCGAACGCAGTATCGTCGAAGCACCACGCCCGCCCAAAAGGAAGATCGCAGCAGCGGTGCCCCCTGCCCCAAGCTCCTCCTACCGGCGCATAGAGCAGCCTGACGGCAAGGTCTATTACCGCAAGATCGATTAGAAGCGGGGTAAGGGGGCGTGGAGAATGCTTGCCAGAGAAGATCGTCCGCCGCTTTGAGCGTCGGCGTCCATATTCGTTCTGGGAGCGCTTTTCGTCGTTTTTGTCGGGTGGACGTCGGTGCCTTCGTCCAGCCTGCTGCTCGTGGCTGACATCGTGCCAACCCACGAAACCTTGCTGATCGAAGTGTGGGTCTCGCTACGCGATGTCGTCTATTCGTCCCGACCACCGCGAGGCGCTGATAAAGGTCACCACTTATGACTTCTCGATCTTCGGCGGCATCGAAGGCAAGGTCTCTAGCATGATCGCCGACAGTTTGGTCGATCAGAAAAACGGGGGAGCCTTTTACCAGGTTCGTGTCGCGGCGGACAAATCGACGCTCGCGAGGGATGGCGAGACTTATTCAACCATCCTGGGCATAATGTGCTCAGTAGACATCAAGACGCAAGGCGATTCTGAGTTACCTTTTAAAGCCGATCAACAAGGCGCGTCAGGAGACCATGAGTGAGCGCTAGCGCCACCTCTCCTCCCATCAATCGTGATCGGCTGCTTCTAACGATCACAAAAGAGGATTTCGGGCTGGAATTCCGGGTCGTCGCGCGTGGCGGCATACGCCGCGGCATTCGTCTGGAAAAGGCTTTCTGGATATCTCTGAAGCAGATGGCTGAAAGTAGGAAATGCACAATCGGCATGCTGATCGAGGAGATCGCCGACAGCCCGACCAAGACTGGTAACCTGACATCGGCGATTCGGGTGGCTTGCATACACGGGCTGGCGGATCAAAACATGGCCCTGCGGAAGCTTGCATCGATCAGGACGATCAATGCCATATTGCTTGCCTGCCCCTCGCCCGCTTTTGCCTTGGCGTCATCGAAGAAGATCCTGACTTTCAATGCTTCGTTCCAGCAATTCGTCAAGCGTCAGTTGCCGATCGGACCAAACAATGATGCACGACTAGATCTCAAGCTGGCGCTGGATCTCCCTGTCGCCGACATTTTTGCCCAACTCGACGCCAACGGCGAAGTACCGATCGCCAGCGGCTTTGTAATCGGGGCCGGCGAACGCCGGTACCGAGGTCAATTGAATGTAGTACGGGCGCCCGTACCCGAACCGGAATTGCTGATGGCGTTCGTCAACAGCTAGAACTGCGGCCTCCGGTGAGCGAGGCTCTATCCGGGCTGAAGATCCTTCGTGTCATTTAGCGCGAATAGGAACTGTCTGCGAGACTTCGATTAGGCCCGACCGCTATTGCCAGCCGACGGCCCGCACCGTGTGGCGGGAGCGGCACCATCACCAATCAACCGGATTCATTACAATGAAGGGCGACAACCTCGAAGAGAGAGGGCAAGACGACGTATTGGCGCCAGAGAAGGCTTGGCGAGCAGAAAAACGGGATTGGATCCGGACTGGGCTGATCGTCGCGCAAATCCGCGCGGAAAAGCTGCGGCAAGCTCCAAGAAGAAATTTCGCAGGATCGAACACATGTGTTGGCTGGAAAATAGAAAGCTTATTCGCTCCGCGAAAGTCATTGCCGAGGCTGAGCATGCCGAACGTAGCGAAAAGACAGCAAGATTGAGATCGCTTCGGATGGCAGCTCAGAGTGACCTGAAGGTTCCGTTCCTTGAGGAACTCGATTGCTCTCTACTTGTCGCCGCACTGACTCAAGGCGAATTATCGGCTAAACTTCCCGACGGATCGCATTGGCGGGGCCGAGCAAGGGCAACAGGCAAAAACCAGTATTCCTCCGCGCCCGCCAATTCGGACTAACGAGTGTTCTCTCGCCTGATATCGAATTCAGAAGGCGATCTCGAGACCCAGCTTGCCGCTGACAGTTGACTGTCTTGAGACCACTTGCCGCGAATCTCACTGCTGAGCGTTGATCGATTGAGACATTTTCAGGTTGAAGCCAGACGGAGTGCCACTGAGAAGTCTGCGTCTTCAAACTCACACTCTCCCTTCCGTCAACGCATGCCGTGTTGGAATAGCCGAAGCCGAAAGGCGGTAGCGCTCCTCAAACCCACTATCTCATCTCGGGTAGCAGGTGTGGCGATGTAGCCCTCGTCACAGGGCTAACCCCAGTGCTTGCACTGGCCAGGGGCCACTTTCGATGCCACGCTGCGGAGCGCCGGCGGTCCGAGCACAGAGCATCGCTTCGCGAAATTTCCCTAAGGGCAGTCAGACATTGTTCCGATCAGTGTTGAACGAGATAGGTTTCGATCCTGCCGACACCTGCCAGTTCTAGATTACAGCGCGGTTCGAGCTTCCAGGAGGTGCGCAGGGCCTGCTTGGTTGCCTCCGAGATTTGCATGCGGTCGGCCACGCCCTGGGACTCGAGCCGGCTTGCAATATTCACGGTCTCGCCCCAGAGGTCGTAGACGAACCGATGCCGGCCGATCAGGCCCGCGGTCACCGGTCCCGTGTGCACGCCAATGCGGATCCGAAAACTATCGTTGCCCCAAGCTAAGGGCTTCAACGCGTCCAGCATGGATTTCCCGAGTGCCACGATCCTGTCGGCATGGTCAGCTGCCGGTTCGGGAACACCGCTCGCAGCCATATAGGCGTCTCCGATGGTCTTGATTTTCTCGACGGAATGCTTCTCCGCCAAAACGTCGAACGTGCCGAATAGCCTGTCGAGGCGCTTGATCAGGTCCGACGGCGGCAACCTTGCCGCTATGCTCGAGAAACCGACAATATCGGCAAAAAGAATGGTCACTTCATCGAACCGGTCGGCAATGAACTCTTCGCCCCGATGCAGCCGTGCCACGATCTGACCGGGCAGGATCGCATGAAGAAGCGAGTCAGCCCGCCCCTTCTCCACCTCGATCCGCTGAAGATACTGGTGCTCGCGGTCAAGCCAACGCTTCTTCTCCAAACTCGAGTTGATCCGGGCGCGCAGCAGGACTGGATTGAAAGGTTTAGGCAAGTAATCGTCGGCCCCCGCCTCGATGCAGCGGACCACTGCGTCCACTTCGTCCAACCCCGATATCATGATGACAGGGATATGCCGCCATCGGCGCTCCGCTTTCAATCGTGAGAGCACCTCGATGCCGTTCATGTCCGGCATCAGGAGGTCCAGCAGAACCAGGTCGAACTCGTGTTCCGCAAGGTGAGCCAGCGCTGACAGACCGGACTCGGCAGTGACTACCTGATGACCGTCACGTTGCAAGCGGCGGGAGAGGAGACCGCGGTTACTGCTGATGTCGTCGACGACAAGTATGCGGCCACAGCCGGAGCTTACGGGGTGCTCCGTCTTGATCAGTGCCCGTTCGAGTCCTGCCGCATCGATCTCAGCCTGATCCGTGGTCCGCGGTTCCTCGCTGTCGGGTGCGCGCGAGAGGCCGGCGATTGCATCGACATGCGCCAACAACTCGGCCGCCGCGGCGAGCATCACCCTGACATCCTCTTCCAGCGCGTATTCGTGCAATTCTTCGGCTTCTTCACGAATCATTTCGGAATAGCCGATGATCGCGTTGAGCGGCGTTCGCAAGTCGTGGCGCAGTTTCGCCTCGATCTCGACCCCTGCCCGGTTCTGATTGTCGGCTTTGCCATAGATCAAGCTGTCGATCAGGCCATTCAATTCGCAAGCAGCGGCGCTGACCTTCTCCAGATCCGGTGTCATGTGGACCAGACCGAGATCCTGCACCTGTTCGGTCAGCAACTCCTGAAATCCTGAGATTGCCCGCGCCGGTCCGGCGAGCTGCTGTGCCAGATGGACGGCGATCGCATGGCGTTGGAACTTGTTCTTGGCAGTCATGTTTTCAAACCGTCGGCCTGGGCCTCATCGATCCCCGGCGAGCAATTGTTCAATTTTCTGGACAAGTCGCGACAGGTCCACCGGCTTGCTATCGTAGTCATCGCAGCCGGCCTCGAGCGCCATTTCGCGATCGCTGGCCATCGCGTGCGCAGAAAGCGCAATGATCGGGATCCCGGAGGTGGCCGGATCAGCCTTGATCCGCCGGGTCGCCTCCCACCCGTCCATGACCGGCAAGCTCATATCCATGAGGATGAGATCCGGCCTTTCCGAAACGGTGAGTTCCACGCCCGACTGTCCGTTTTCCGCAATCAGGACTTCGAACCCACGCCGCGACAACCGCCGCGAGAGCATGTCGCGATTCAATTCGTTGTCTTCTACGAGAAGGATCCTCGTCATCCTCGGCTTCCTTCAGCCATGGGGGCGGTTCCGGGATCGGCAATGCTGGCACCTGTCGATCCAAGTGGGAATATCTGGCGCTCGAGGGCCTCGACCAACTGAGACCGACTGTTTGCGCCCTTGGTCACAACCGCGACCGCCCTGTCGCGAAGCCATTTGAGCTCGTCCGCCGACAAATCCTTGGAAGTCACGACGACGACCGGAATGTTCTGCAGCTCGGGCACCTGCTGCATCTCATTCAAGGTCTCGAATCCGTCCATTTCGGGCATCAGCAGATCAAGCAGGACCAGACGCGGCAACAACCGCTTCATCAGCTTGAGGCCGCGCAGGCCATCGCTTGCCTCGTGAACCCGCCAATCCTTCTTGACCAGAATACGCCGAAGGAAATCGCGCGAGGCTTGATCGTCATCAATAACAAGCACATCGCGGTTGCCACTGCCGCAAGCCTCTATCGTTCGAACAAGCTTCCGCGTGTCGATCGGCTTCGTTAGGTATTCGACCGCACCGAGTGAGAGGCCGAGTTCGCGATCTGCAAGTATCGTCGCAAGGATTACTGGAATCTCGCAGAGCTCCTTGTCGCTCTTCAGCGAGCGCAGCACTGACCAGCCGTCCTGATGCGGCATGATAATGTCGAGAACGATTGCGACAGGGCGATGCGCTCGCGCAGCGGCTATTCCTTCCTCGCCGCTTGCTGCTTCGATCGACGCCAGTCCCGCTTCTGCCAAGGCCCTGGCGATAAGGGTTCGGGCGGCAGGCTCGTCATCGATGATCAGAACCGCCTTGTCCGACGCCCTGGACGACAGCGGTTCGGCGAGTCGCTGCTCGCTAGATTCCTCGTTGCACTCGGCTGGAATCTCCATTGTGAAGGTCGAGCCTTTTCCGAACTCGCTCTTGACCGTTACAACGCCTCCGATCATTCGGCAGAAACTCCGGGTTATGCTAAGGCCCAATCCCGTTCCGCCATAGTTGCGAGTGGTGGACGCGTCTGCCTGCGTAAAAGCGTCAAAGAGCCGTTCTTGTTGCTCTGGCGTCATCCCGATCCCGGTGTCAGACACTACGAATATTAGCCAGTCGCCATCCGATGTCCTGTTGCGTCGAACCGCCAGCGTTACACGGCCCACTTCGGTGAACTTGGCCGCGTTACTGAGTAGATTGAAGAGGTTATGACGCAACTTCGTCTGGTCCGAATGCATTTTCCCAAGGTCTCCCGCGAGGTCCAGCACGAAACTGTTTCTGTTTTTCGCCATCAGTGGCGCTACTGTGGCCTGGACATCGCGCAACAAGTCGGCGACGTCGAAAGTCTCCAGGAAATTTTCCATCTTATTTGCCTCGATCTTCGACAGATCGAGGATGTCGTTGATGAGCGCGAGGAGATGGCGACCGGCCCCTGCGATCTTTTCCACATCTGGGACGAACTCGTTCATTTGCTCGTCACTCGCCTCTTCGATCAGCATCTCGCTGTAGCCAATGATCGCGTTCAATGGAGTGCGTAGCTCGTGGCTCATGGACGCGAGGAAGCTGCTCTTGGCCTCATTTGCCGCTTCAGCATGGCTCTTGGCCCGCTCGAGTTCGACCTCTCTCTGCTTCAGTTCCGTGATGTCGGTGTAAACGGCGACGGTCCCGCCGTCAGGGGTCTTTCGTTTGCTGACGCGGACCCAGCGTTCTCCGAAGCGACCCTCGTGGACGAAGCCTGCCGGATCCTTCTGGATGCGCAGCCTCTCCGCAATCCATTCCTCCGGCGACGCGCCCTCAAGGTCGACGTGCCCGCTCGCCAAGCGTCCTTTCAGAATATCCTGAAGGCTTTGCCCAGGAAGAGTAGCTCGCTCATTGCCGGGAAAGATTTCGCAGTATTTGCTGTTGGCAAGAAGGACCTTGTCCTCCGAATCGAACAGGACAAATCCGTCAGAAATCGCCTCGAGTGCCGCTGCGATCGTCCGTCTTTGCCGCTCCGCCTCATCTTCCAGTCTTTGCTTTTCAATTGCGCTCGCCCGGAAAAGCCGAAGCGTCCGCGCCATCGCGCCGAGCTCGTCGCCTCCCTCTGCCTGTATTTCGACGTCATAGCGTCCTTCCGTCAGATTTCCGATCACCCGGTTCAAGCGCCGCAACGGGCCGACGATCGAGCGAAGAACAAGGATGGTGAGAAGCGACCCGATCATCACCACGATGGCCACCAGCACGGCAGCGGTCGTCGCCGTTTTCTGGGTTTCCGTTACGACCTCGTTGCGAGCGGCTTCTGCCTCGGCGCTCGCTCGTTCGACGAGTTTGTTAAGCGCGGCATCCACATTTGCGCTGTGGGTGCGCGCCTCGGCGAGGAGAGTGTTGCCGATGATGCGGTTGTCTTGAGTATAGCTGTCTGCCGCTCGTAACGCCGTTTTGACATAGGCATCGATCTCAACGCGGATTTCCCTGACCGCATCCGGTGATGATTTCGAAAGGCGGTCCAGATGTGCCAGCAGTCGCTCGCGCGCCTGCTCGGCATTGCGCTGAGAATTCATCAACAAGCTAACCGACAAATCAGTCAGCCAGTATCGCAATTCGCCGAATGTTACGTGGGCCGCAGCCGCAGTGGACGCGACGTCGAAAAATGCCTTGGTCTCCGCGGTTCGATCTGCACTGCGATAAAGTGCCTGGGTGAGAAAGATGGACGATACGATGAGGCTGACAAGGCCGGCCGCTGTCAGCGCAGCTATGCGGGCCGAAATCGGTAGATTGGCGAAGCTACGCGCAAGTGGCCTCGCCGGCGCCGATACGGCTTCCACTTGGTGCGGTGATTGTTCCAAAGCGCTCATTTGAACAAGACGATGCTGATCGCGCCTCCCAGATCGCCCGCTTTGCCGCCCTCCTTTGGATATCCTGTCACGTCGATCTCGCCCTTCGGCTCGCCGTGACAGGAAAGACACGAGCCGGTATAGTATTCGGGCAGCAGCATTCGAAATGCCGGGCGTCCATCCGCCTCTGTGACGTCCGTGTAGGCTTCTCCCTTCGCTCTCTGCGGATCCACCAAGACCTTTTCGATGATCTGTGCTTCCCAGGCGTCCGGAAGCGATTTGCGGTTGCGCACGAGTTGCTCTGGCGCAGTCACGCGCACCCGAGCTTCGTTGCCGGCCTTGGCGACGAACTTGTCATTCATCAGACGCGCAAACACGGCTGGCACGAAGCCCTTGAAAGCGATTCCCGCGCGGTTGATGTTATCTTGCTGTTCGTCCACCACCTCTCGCATCGCCTCAATCTGGACTTCAAGCAGACGCCGGTCGCGCTCGGTCAATTCGCCGGAAAGCGGGTCGTTGCCGATGTGTTTTGAGTATTCGGCGATGGCCTCTCTCGTAATGCGCTCACCGTCGAGGTGCTTGTCGCCAACAGCAGGATCATTGATGAGCGTCTGGTAGTTCGATATGATACGTCGCCCCGCACGGAGCAATTCCGCGAGTCGCGTTCCCGTCGCGACATCCTCGGTAACTCCCGCTCCGATGGCAGACGACACGACGAGCGCGCAGCCGACAAGAACAGCGGCAATGAAAGTCCGCGTCAACGCTGACATGCCGGACATTTCCGTTTCCCTTCCAGGAAGGCCACTAACAGCATAGCACGATAAAAGCCGGGGAGGCAGCGACAAACTTCGAAGCTCAGGGAAGGAGGGAACGAAATATTCGCCGTCTGTTCCGAAGCGTCCCTGGCGTGTAACCCATCTCCGCCGAACGTCCCTTACCACCCCATCGCCACCCCATTGCCAACCCACAGCCTCGACCAACTGGATGACGGCTTCGGGTGATGGCCGTGAATTGGCCCGGAGCAAGCGAGCTTCCGCTTAGGGTCGGAACCGGCATTCCGCTTAGGGTAAAGCCACTGGGACAGCTTCAGGCGGAGCCATCACCTTCAGCACCGCTTCGCGTCGTGCTGCTGGCCGGAGACGCCCCTCTTTGGCGGGCACGGCCGGCCTTCGCCTTACGACTGCGCCAACCGCGATCCGAACCGACGAAGGCCTCCAGCATGTGCGGAATCAGGGCAGCGGTGTCCACGGGTTCATAGAGCCGGCTGTGCTCGGCCGCGTACTGATCGAGTTCCTCCTTGAGAGGCTCCGGCAGGATGATGGTCATGCGGACGACGCCAACCTTCGGCAGCCGACCGAGCCTCAGATCTGGCATTGTTCACCTCCTGCGTGTGAGACAAAGACATGTTGCCTGTTCAGATAATCTGCGTAGGCGACGAGGTCGCGATGAACGGCGGCAGGCAGTTCGACGGTGATCTTGACCGGACGGTCATCGGGAATGGCGGAGCGTTTCAGCTTGGTCATGACGGACCCTTTGACTTCCCGTAAGGCACAAGAACAAGGTCGCGATTGACAATCACGCGAACCGGAAAACCGGGCCGCACCGTGAGCGTCGGCTGCACGTTGAGCTGATTGCGCACGATCTGCTGGCCAATATCGGAGGCCGAGTCCTGCGCGCTTTCGCGGATGGCCTTGGCGATTTCGCTTTCGTCGTCGCTGGACCCGAGCGATGTCCCAATGCCCAGCAATGTCGAGAGCGCTGCGGCCCGGAACATCTGGCCCCAATGATGGTCAACTTCGTCTTCAAGGCCAGAAAACCCTTGCGTGTCTGCGCCCTGCTGGCGCTCCAGCACGATCGATGTGCCATCGGGCATGATCAGCCGGTTCCACACCAGCAGCAGGCGCGACTGACCGAACGCGACCTGGCTGTCATACTGGCCGATCAGCCGCGCACCCTGCGGGATCAGAAGGTATGAGCCGGTTGGGCTGTCGTAGACATTTTCCGTGACCTGAGCGGTGATCTCGCCGGGCAGGTCGGAGCGGATGCCGGTGATAAGGGCAGCTGGAATGACGCTGCCGGCTTGCACCACATAGGGCGAGGCCTTCTCGGCGAGCCGATTGGGGCTGACTGTGCGACGGTCTGGCTCGGCATTGACGAAGGCCAGCTTGCGATCCTGCACGTTTTGCGCGGCGCCAGGATCGATCGGTGGCGGCCCAAGCGGCGGAGTCAGACCAGATTGGGTGTCCGGTCCTATGACCCTGCTGCCAGCATCCTGACGTGTGGGACCAGGTCTCGTGTTCGTATCGGTGAAGAGCTTCGCCACGCGTGCGGCCTCGATCTCGGCCAGTCGGCGCTGCTCCTCCGGATCGGCGCGCGGGCCACTGACGTTGGACGCCCCAATCGGCTGGCCGCGCTCCTGCGCGCGCAAGATCGGCCGGCCCAAATCGCCAGGCAGCGCGGGGCCGAGTTGCGGAACACCGGCATAGTCCTTCGGCAGCTTCTGTAGCCCGTCGGCCGTTGAGCGGTTTTCGGTGGTGAAGAGCTCGGACGGCTGTTCGGTTCCGCGCTGTCTGGTGTCGAGCGCCCAAATCAACGTGCCGAGGATCGCAGCGCTGGCAACTCCACCAACGCCTATCAGCACCTTGCGCGACAGTCGCGTGACCCTGGCCGGTTCGGGCCGAAGGCGCAGTTCCGCTCGAATGTCCTGGTTGGGTGCATTTGCAGGGTCGCTCATCGGAACAGCCTCGTGCTGGGCGAGGTTCGTTTGCCGTCCGTACGCACGATGCGGACGCGCTTTTCGCTTGTTTTGTCGCCTAGCCTCAATTCAGCGGCGGCAAACAGCCGATCAACGACGTAGTAGTTCTGGCGAGCACGGTAGTTGACCAGCTCCGAGCCGCCCGATGGGCCGATGACAAAGAGTGGCGGCATTTCACCTTGCCCTATGCCAGACGGGAACTCGATGTAGACTTTTGCACCGTCATCGAAGGCGCGAAGCGGCCGCCAGGGCGCCATGTCGCCTTCGATGCGATAGCGGAAATTCAGTTTCTGGATGTCGACGCCGGACGCGACCGGCTGTGCGGCGGAAGCCTGCGCGTTCTGGCGCCGCAGAGCAATCAGCTGGTCCTGCGGGTACTGCCAGGAGACCGAAGCCATGTAGGTCTTTTCGGTCGAGCGCAGCTCGAGATGATAGGTGCGGCGGTCGCTGTTGATGACGAGATTGGTCTGCAGATCCGGCCGTGTCGGCTTCACAAGAATATGGACCTGCTGGCGCTCCCCTGCCCCACTTTGCGTATCGCCGATGATCCAGCGCACCGTGTCGCCGGCGGCCACAGGCCCGGAGCCGACAAGCTGCTCGCCGGGCTGCAAGGCGATGTCGGTGACCTGGCCGGGCGCGGCATAGATCTGGTAGAGCGCGCCCTCACTCCAGGGATAGAGCTGGATGGCATTGACGAACCCGTCGCGAACCGGCTGCATCCTCGCTGCCTCGTTCGCCTGGCTGATACGCTGCTTCGGATCGGTCGGCTCCGGCTTCACCTTCGTAGCGTCGACTGGTTTCAACTGACCAGGCAGCGGAAGCGGTTTCGGCACTTCCACCACTTTGACCGGACCAGGCGGCTCGACCCTGCGCACCGCAGGCACCGCATCGTCGTAGGCGATTTCCGGCGGAATGTATTTCTTCGATGCACAGCCGGCGAGCGCCGTTGCCGACAGCAGTGTCAGGGCAAGCCTACGTGCCTTGGGCGCATTGCGCTTGGCCGGTCTCGCCGATGTTCTTGTTGGTGCTGCACCCATCATGAAAACTCCTTCGACCAGCTGATGGCGTTGACATAGACGCCAAGCGGATTGGCTTTGAGCCGGTCAGCGTCGCGGGGTTGCTGAATCACGATTGTGAGGATTGCGGTCCAGCGCTCCGTGCCGGCCAGGTTGCCATTCTCGTAACGGCGCTCGATCCAGGCGACGCGAAAGGAATCGGGCGTAGCACGGATGACGCTGGAAACCTCGATGGCGATCTGGAGTTTGCCCAATTTGGCAAAAGGGTCGTTCAACCGGGCGTAATCATTGAGGGAAATGGCGCCGCGGTCTGTGGTGTAGTCGTAGGCGCGCAGCCAGTTTTGGCGGACGATGACCGGGTCGGTCGGAATGCTTCTAACCTGTTCGATGAAGCGGGCCAGATGCCAGGCGATCTGCGGATCGGTCGGCCGATAGTCGGCAACGGCCGGAGCGACAACTTGCGCTTCGCCGAACTTGCCGACTTCCACCACCCAGGGAACCACTGAGCCGCGCGTCGACTGCCAGACCAATGCGGATGCAAAACCGCCGGCCAAGACGAGAGAGCCGAAGGCCATCAGCCGCCAGTTCTTCGCCTGGACGCGAGCCGAGCCGATGCGCTCGTCCCAAATCTGGGCTGCGCGCTGATATGGCGTCTCAGGGTGAGGCGTTTTTGAGTAACGAACAAAAGGGCGTCTAAAGGGTGTCATCAGCGGTCGTCCTGATCGAGGGAAACATTCATCGAGCCGCCGCCATCATTGCTCGAGTGGACCGAATGGGCGGCGATGCTGGCGCCATGGCTCATGGCCTGGCTGCGTTTCATGCGTTTTGCCCATGCTGGCGGAGAGTCGGCACTGGCCCCGGTGGACGGCCAGTCGCCGGAGGAGGCCGTGCCCGACGATCGCTCTCCACTCGTCGCAGTCCAAGCCGCAAAGCGGCCGGCCTCATAGCTGTCGGACAACGCCGTCGCAGCGCGCGACATGGCCTGCTTCACCGGTCGAACGGCAGCGCTGGCACCGGCCCTGGCGACACCTGCCACGCCGGCGGCGACCGAGCCTGCACCACCTCGTCCAGATGTCGCTGCGCCAAGCTCCCAGGCGGCCGAAGTGCTGCCGGCCAGGTGTGCGCCACCGCGTGCGGCCGCTGCCGACATACGCACCCCGGCATTGAGTGCGCCTGCTGCGCCGCTCAATCCGGTGCGAGCACCCATAGCGCCGGCCGCGCCAAGGCCGCCAGCGACGAGGCTCGTGCCAACAGCGGCACCTGCGCCAAGTTGGGGGGCACCAGAGACCAGCCCCGTCGCAATGCTTGGACCGAAGATCGACAGCCCCATCAGCGACAGGGCGCCCAGGACAAGCGACAGCGCATCCGTGATTGTGGGCTGTTCCGCGCCGAAGCCTCGGGTGAACTCGGCGAACAGCCCCGAGCCGATGCCGACGATGACGGCAAGGACCAGGATCTTCACGCCGGAGGCAACGATGTTGCCGAGCACTTTTTCGGCAAGAAAGGCGGTCCGGTTGAACAGCGCAAAGGGGAGCAGCACAAACCCGGCAAGCGTCGTCAGCTTGAATTCGACCAGCGTGACGAAGATCTGGACGGCCAGAAGAAAGAACGCAATCAGTACTATCGCCCAGGCGATCATCAGCACTACGATCTGGACGAAATTCTCGAAGAACGAGACGTAGCCCATCAGTTGGCTGGCGGCCTCGAGGATCGGATTGCCGGCATCGATGCCGACTTGTGCAACGCGGCCCGGCTGCAGCAATGCCGAGCCTGAAAGTGCCGAGCCTCCAGCCTTCAGGCCGAGCCCGGAAAAGCTCTCGAAGACGATGCCGGCCAGACGATTGAAGTTGCCGATGATGAAGGCAAAGAAGCCGATATAGAGGGTCTTCTTCACTAGCCGGTGCAGGACGTCCTCATCAGCACCCCATGCCCAGAACAGGCCGGCCAGTGTGATGTCCATGACAATGAGGGTCGAAGTAAGAAACGCAACTTCCCCACCGAGCAGACCAAAGCCGGAATCGATATAGCGGGTAAACGTCTCCAGGAAGCGATCGATCACGCCGGTGTCGTTCATGGCGCCACCGTTTCCGGATGGAGCCGGTCTTCCGCGCTAGGCGGAGTTGGCGGTTGGAGCGGCAGCATTCGGCTCTGGTCCTTCTCGATCCACGGACCCGCGTTTGGCGCGATGGGGCGGGATGGTTGCAGGAAGCGTCGGCGGCTTTCCGCCCAGGCTTTCCTGCAGGCGTCGTCATCAATCGCCGCCATGCCAATGTCCCGGCATCGGGCAAGCTCGACCCCAGCCGGCTCGCCGCCCGGATATGCAGAGCGCGGGGAGGACGCGTTCTGCGAGCCGCCGCCGCGCAGCGCCATGGAGGCGGCGGTCATGGCGGCGCCAAGGGCAAGAACGGCTGTTATCCGGGCGGCGATCTTGAGATCCATGCGGTCTTTGCCTCAGTCGTGGAACATTTTTACAGATGACGCGCTGTAGCTGCTGCCCGTCATAAAACGGCTGAACTGTTCCCGTGCCTGCTCCTGCGCGGCCGCCCGCCTCGCCTGCTCAAGGGCTTCGGCTCGTCCTTGTGCGGCCAGCATCGCAGTGAGGTCGGCAACTTGCTTGGCTTGGACCGCGAGGAGCTGGTTGCCGGCCTGCGTCGCCTGAAGCAAGCCGACGGCGGACTGGCTGGCACCGACCAGCGCACTCGTCTGCTCTTGTGTCGCGGCGATGTTGTCGACCGCGACGGCGCCCGCCTTCAGCGAATGCTCGAAGGCCGACACCGAGGTCTGCCAGCGTTGACGCGCGCCGTCGACAAGCTGCTGGCTGGAGAGATTCGAACCGAAATTCTCGTAAGCGGAGGTAAACTGGCTCTCGACCTCCTGGACGCTATAGGCCAGCTTGTCGGCCTCGCCGAGCAGGCTCTTCATCTCGGCAAAATTGGCCTCGATCTGGCCCAGCAGCGAGGTCGGCAGCGAAGTGAGATTCTTCGCCTGGTTGATCAGCATCTGCGCTTCGTTCTGAAGCGAGGTGATCTGGTTGTGGATCTGCTCCAGGGCGCGCGATGCCGAAAGCAGGTTTTCGGCGTAATTCCTGGGATCGAACACGATCAGCGCTGATGCTGGTGCCGATGACAGCGCCGTGGCCACGGCGATGGCGCCGGCTGCCGCCACGCGACGGATACGGCGACCTGCAAGAACGGAATTCATGACGAAATCTCCTCGGTGGACTGGTTGATCAAGTTGGTGAGACCTGGGATGAGGTCGGCCGCCCAGGACAGACTGCGCTCCGCTAGCCAGGCCTCGAGGAAATGGTCTCGGCCGGCCTCGGCGACGATCCGGCCGATCGCGGCCTGGTCGGATTTGGACGATGTGGCGCAGAGCGCCAGCGCGATTGGACCGAGCCCTAGTTCGAACAGACGATTGCCGCGGCGGCTTTGACAGTAATAGTCGCGCTTCGGTATCGCCCGGGCGATGATCTCGATCTGGCGATCGTTGAGACCAAAGCGTCGGTAGATCTCGGTGATCTGCGGCTCGATGGCGCGCTCGTTGGGCAAGAACAGCCGCGTCGGGCAGCTTTCTACTATTGCCGGCGCGATTGGCGATCCGTCGATGTCGGAAAGCGACTGCGTGGCGAAGACTACGCTGGCGTTCTTCTTTCTCAGCGTCTTCAGCCATTCGCGCAACTGGTCGGCGAAACCGCCATCGTCGAGCGCCAGCCAGCCCTCGTCAATGAGCAGCAGCGTCGGCCGTCCATCCATCCTCTGCTCGATGCGGTGGAAAAGGTAGGCAAGCACCGCGGGAGCAGCACCCGTGCCAATCAGGCCCTCGGTTTCGAACGCCTGGACGGTGGCTTCGCCGAGTCGCTCATGCTCGGCATCAAGCAGCCGGCCAAAAGCGCCGCCGATGCAATAGGGACCAAGCGCCTGTTTCAGCGGCGAGGACTGCAGCAGCACGGATAGGCCAGTTAATGTCCTCTCCTGGATTGGCGCAGAAGCCAGCGACGTCAGCGCCGACCATAGATGTTCCTTCACCTGCGGCGTGATGACCACGCCTTCCCGCAGTAGAATGTCGAAGAGCCAGGCGGCCGCCCAGGCCCGCTCTGGCGTATGATGGATATGGGCAAGCGGCTGCAGCGACACGGCCTGAACGTCGTCCGACAGATCGGCCAAGGTGAGCGAGGGCAACGGATTGTCAGAGCCCTGTCCGCTTTCAGCATTGCTTCCGAGACTGTGCCAATCACCATTCATGGCGAGCGTGGCAGCGCGGATTGAGCCACCGAAATCGAAGGCAAAGACCTGGCTGTTCTCGTAACGCCGGAACTGCAGCGCGATCAGCGCCAACAGGACCGACTTGCCGGCGCCCGTCGGGCCGATGACAAGGGTGTGGCCGACGTCTCCAACATGCAGGCTGAACCGGAACGGAGTGGCGCCCTCCGTCCTGGCGAAGAACAGCGGCGGCGCTCCAAGATGCTCGTCCTCGGTCGGACCTGCCCAGACCGCGGAGAGGGGAATCGCGTGCGCAAGGTTGAGCGTGGAAAGCGGCGGCTGGCGAACATTGGCATAGACATGGCCGGGGATGCCGCCCAGCCAAGCTTCGACAGCGTTGACGCCCTCGGCGATGCAGGTGAAGTCTCTGCCCTGAACGATCTTTTCGACTAGACGCAGTTTTTCGTCGGCAATCGATGGATCAACATCCCAGACCGTCATGGTGGCGGTGACATAGGCTTCGCCGATCTGATCAGAGCCCAGGTCCTGGAGCGCCGCGTCCGCATCGGCCGCCTTGTTGGCCGCGTCCGAGTCGACGAGAACAGACGCCTCGTTGGTCATCACCTCCTTGAGGATCGCGGCAACGGATTTCCGTTTCGCGAACCACTGACGGCGTATCTTGGTCACCAACTTGGTCGCCTCGGTCTTGTCCAGCATGATCGCCCGCGTTGACCAGCGGTAAGGGAAGGCAAGCCGATTAAGATCGTCGAGAATCCCCGGGAAGGTCATCGTCGGAAACCCGATGATAGTGAGTGTGCGCAGATGCGCATCGCCAAGCCTCGGATCGAGTCCGCCGGCCAACGGCTGATCGACAAGCAGTGCGTCGAGATGCATCGGCGTTTCTGGCACGCGAACGCGATGCCGCTTGGTCGAAATGGTTGAGTGCAGGTAACTCAGCGTCTCCCCGTCATCGAGCCAGTCAGCTTCGGGAACGAAGCCCCCGATGAGGTTGAGCGCGCGATCGGTGCGATCGACAAAAATCTTCAGGAGTTCCCAAGGATCGACGCCCGTCTTTTCCCGGCCTTCATAGAGCCAGCTCTCCATTCGCGACGCTTCCTCAGCCGGAGGCAGCCACACGAATGTGAGAAAGTAGCTGCTTTCAAACAGCACACCGGAGGCTTCGAACTGTTCGCGACGCTCGATGTCGAGAAGTGCCGATGCGCAATCCGGGAACCGGCTGTCTGGGTAGCCGCTGGCAGGATTGCGCTGCGCTTCGACAAAAATTGCCCAGCCGGAGCCGAGCCGGCCTAGCGCGCCGTTGAGCCGCGCGGTCGTGCCGACCAGCTCCGCCGGCGTGGCGGAGTCCAGGTCCGGCCCGCGAAAACGCACTGTCCTTTGAAAGCTGCCGTCCTTGTTGAGCACCACGCCCGGCGCCACCAGGGCGGCCCAAGGCAGATAATCGACGAGGCTGGCACTCTTCTTTCGGTATTCCGCGAGGTTCATCATGATGAAGGACCTCAACAGCCGAAGTGCGAGGGATAGCGAAGGTGCCGGCGTGCCACATCGACGAACTGCGCATCGCGCTTTGCCGCCCAGACGGCCACGAGATGTCCGACCAACCAGATGATGAGCCCTGCGACCCACAAGCGAAGTCCTAATCCGACCGCGCCGGCCAGCGTACCGTTGGCGATGGCAACCGCACGCGGCGCGCCGCCGAGCAGGATCGGTTCGGTGAGTGCGCGATGCACCGGCGCGAAAAAGCCGCGGACTTCCTCCTCCATCAGATCAGCGCTCCGCCGCCGAAGGAGAAAAAAGACAGGAAGAACGAACTTGCCGCGAAAGCGATCGACAGGCCGAAGACGATCTGGATCAGCCGGCGAAATCCGCCCGATGTGTCGCCGAAAGCGAGCGACAAGCCGGTGACGATGATGATGATCACCGCCACGATCTTGGCGACTGGCCCCTCAATCGATTCGAGAATTTGCTGAAGGGGCTCCTCCCAGGGCATGGAGGAACCGGCAGCATGGGCGGGCGCAATCGTCATGATCGCGGCGGTCGTCGCATACGACAGCTCCACGGCAAGTTTGCGGACAGCCGATGAAGTGAAGCGGATCGGGGTCATTTTGAAGCTCCAAAGGGCGAGTGGTGATTCACGGTCATTGTGGTCTCGAGATTTGCTTCCAGGGTGCGGTAGTCACCGGTGGCCGGATCGAGCCCGTCGACCAAGGCGATTTCGACGAGCCGGCGCGCGGAACCGCGGCCGGCGAGGACGGCGACGAGGTCTATGGTTTCGGCTATCAGCGCGCGCGGGACCGTGACGACGGCCTCCTGTACGAGCTGTTCCAGTCGCTGCAGTGCGCCAATGGCAGAATTGGCGTGAATGGTGCCGATGCCGCCGGGATGGCCGGTGCCCCAGGCCTTCAGCAAATCGAGCGCTTCGGCGCCACGTACCTCGCCGATCGGGATGCGGTCGGGCCGAAGCCGCAATGATGACTTCACTAGATCGGACAGCGAGGCGACGCCGTCCTTTGTGCGCAGCGCTACAAGATTGGGCGCAGCACACTGCAACTCGCGTGTGTCCTCGATCAGCACGACGCGCTCGGCGGTTTTAGCCACCTCCGCCAAAAGCGCGTTGACGAGCGTGGTCTTGCCCGTCGATGTGCCGCCGGCCACCAGCACATTCTTGCGTGTCTCCACGGCAAGCTGCAGGACGTCAGCCTGGCCTTCGGTCATGATGCCGGCAGCGACATAGTCTTGAAGCGTAAACACCGCGACCGCCGGCTTGCGGATGGCGAATGTTGGTGCCGTGACGACAGGCGGCAAAAGGCCCTCGAATCGTTCACCGGTCCCAGGCAGTTCAGCCGAAACGCGCGGCGAGCCCGAATGCACCTCCGCACCGACATGGTGCGCGACCAGCCTGACGATCCGTTCGCCGTCTGCCGCGATCAGCATTTCATTGCTTGCAGCCAGTCCTTCGCTGAGACGGTCAACCCACAGGCGACCGTCGGGATTGAGCATCACCTCGACAATGGCTGGATCGTCAAGGAAGCCTGCGATCGCCGGGCCGAGGGCGGTGCGCAGCATGCGCGCGCCGCGCGATACCGCTCCCTTACTGGCATGATAGTTGGTCGCCATGCGGGTCCCCGTTTCTCGCCACGAACTGGCTCTTGCCGCGGTCGGGGATCATTAGAAAAGGCAGGAGCGCCGGCCTTGCAACAAGCAAAACCGGCGATCGTGGCATGACGTGCAGAGACTTGCGAAATGCGGTGCCGCGACCGCCTGGCGATTGTGGTGGTCAATCCGGCGCGGGTGTGGGCGAAGGCTAGCAGGTATGTTGAAGAGCTAGAGAATTGTGGTAGAAATTGCCAGAAAGGTAGATTTTTGGAGTTTCTCGTGTCCCTGAACATCAAAAATCCAGCCACCGTTGCTCTCGCCGATGAACTCGCACGCCGCCAGGGTATCAGTAAGACAGCAGCCATTCATCAGGCCCTTAGCGAGCGCTTGCACCGCTTGGGCTTTGGAGAGACCGCTCAGGAGCGTCTGCTGGCAGAATTGCGCGCCATCCGAGAAAGAGTGGCACGATTGCCTGAACTGGATTGTCGCAGCGACGAGGAGATCATCGGGTTTGACGAGCATGGAATCCCTAACTGATGGTGATCGATACCTCAGCTGTTGTAGCGATCCTTCGGAGCGAGCCTGAGGCAGCAAGGCTGGAACGAGCGCTGGTCTCCGACCCAATCCGTCTGATCCCGGCAAGCTGCGTGCTCGAGGCACGCATGGTGCTGGTCAGCAGGCGCGGCGAACACGCGTTGGCTGAGATCGATCTTTGGCTGCGCAAAGTCGAGGCCGACATCATTCCTGTCGACTCCGAATTGGTTGATCTGGCGACCCAGGGTTGGCTGACCTACGGCAAGGGCCACCACCCGGCGGCGCTGAATTTCCTATGCTTTGGCAAAGCGTGCAGACGAACCGCTGCTTTTCATCGGCAAAGACTTCTGCCAAACGGATATCGAACCGGCATGAGCACGAGATTGTAAGATCATCGGCTGTCTCCAGCTTGAACCTGTAGTAGCGCCCAATTAGTTTCGGCCCTGTCGGCTGGGCCTGCATCGAGGGGCGTCATGCCAATTGGTGCAAAAGCAGAGCAAGCTGGCGTCTTTCGTCCTTCCGATCTGGTGCTGCTGGGCCGCGTCTTGGATGGTTTGGAAGTTGAGGGCCAATCCAGCCGGCCAACTTGTAACTCAGACATTCACGGCCGCGACGCTGGCTGCACCAATAAATGATGGGCCTCGTCGAAAACAGCCCTGGGGAGGGCCCGAAGCTCGCTCGCTTCGTAGGTGAGATGCTCGAGATAGGCGACCGGCTGCCGATTACCCATGAATTCCTGTCGGTCATGTTGGGTGTACGACGGCCGGGCGTCACCGTGGCACTTCAAATGCTGGAAGGCCGCGGTCTGATCAGGTCAAATCGTGGCGAGGTCATCGTCCGTGATCGAACTGGTCTCATCATCTTGGCAAACAGCTCATATGGCCAGCCGGAGGCGGAATATGCCCGCCTGATCGGCGAGCAGGCATCTCCATGATCCAAGCCAATATCGAAGTCCGCCGATGGGATGAGACAAACTGCCTAAAACGGCAGGCCATCGCTAATGCTGGGCGGGGGGTCTCGATCCGCGAAGGGCAACCCGTGCTGGTTCCGTGGAGTGAGGCACGCCAAGTGTCTCCCTTCCGCAAAGATTGATACTTGAGACTGGAGGCTCTGTCAGCGCCGTTGGCGACCAGAGCAGGATATGGCTGCCAGTCCGCGCGGGAACTACCATCCAGCCGCAGTCGACGTGTTGTCCGGGTCCCGGCCAGCGGTCGTCGGCCTGTTCGGCCAGAGTTTTCAGATATGAGGCTTGTGCGGGGGTCATCTCCGCTGACCCAATCTTCCGGGTCTTTTCCGAATTTGCCGATGCCTCGATTTTTGGGTTGTGCCGATCGCCCATGGTCAATCCCCCTTGATTGATCAGCTCAATGAGAAACGATCATGATTTGTTCCGCTACATTTGGTAGGCTTTCTCAGACCGTTTGCGGGGCTGCTCGTCACCGACCTGGTCAGTGTGTGGGATCGGCCGGAGTAACGTCGACCCTGACGCCTATGCCGACGGCCTTAGCAAGGCGGGAGCTTTTAAACGCATTGATGCACTCGGGGAAAGTTAGGCCTGTAGCGTCCGCCCGTGGCTTTTCGTCTCCAGCGAAGGACAGCCGATCGGGTTGGATTGGGACAGTTTTGCTGCAGGTTGTGACCCGCGCAATGAAATTTTCTGAATTCAGTGCATCGTGGCTCGACTGGCGATCGAGAGGACAAACGGCGGATGGGAGCGGCTCATAGGGTACAACAGCCCGGCATTCGCCCTGAACCCACCGAGACCTCGCGCCCGCCGGTCGAATCCTACTGTCGAAACAGATCAGGACCTTCCGATGAGGGCGATGGTCACCAGAGACACAAAAAGGACAAGGGCGATTGCAGCGCCCCAGAAGAAGACTTTTTCGGTGCCGCGTTGCTCTTCCTCGCGAGATATGTCTTTCGCCATTGCATGCATCCTTCGAAGGTCAGCGACTGAGCAACGTGATGTGCCAAGGCTGGGTTCCGATAAACTACTTGCCCGCTTCGCACTGTGAGACAGCTCTCGGAATGAAACTCCAACCGTCGGTTGGTGGACGCATCGCAGCTGGTGCATCTAAAGTTCGCGTGGTCCGCGCGCACCGGGCATGCCCGACCCCGAGCCCCCCGCTCGGTGCAACACGTTTGATCGACCCGCCGCATCAACCTGTGCGGCGGGCTTTTTTCCTCACGCGATGGAACACCGGCGCTCAGGAAAAGTTCTGCCCACGCAGCAAACTCTTTCCCTCATTTTTTTGCTGCCAGATCGGATATCTCCGATCGGCCCGCGTCGTTCTTATCCTCCGGCGACGCGGGCTCGCTGTCCTTGCTCGGTCGAGGAGCCACAGAACAAACGAAAGCACGATGCTGTCAGGACCCGGTGCCAATCGGAGCACAAAACGTGAAGTTCTCACGTTGGAGCTTGCGCGGATCCTGGTCAACCGTAGCGGCATATGTGAGGCGGGAGCGCCATTCTTTTTCTGGGACCGGTGAAACATTTCTCAGGGATCGCAGTTCTGGATGCAGAGGAATTGAATAAGGGAAACCTGATTGCACGGGAGGAGCACGGACGGCACAACTATAAATACGCTCTGCAGAGAATACTTCGCAACGGGAAGCTCTCGCTTGTCTTGGTTGCCGCCGAAGCTTGTTTGAAAGACGGCGATCGCCGCCGAAAAGATTTTCTAAATGAAAATAGCCCAGATCGCACCGCTAACCGAATCCGTGCCGCCCCGAACCTACGGTGGAACCGAGCGAATTGTTTCGTATCTGACCGAAGAACTTGCCCGACAGGGCCACGAGGTGACGCTGTTCGCCAGCGCCGATTCTCGTACCTCAGCCGAGCTGGTGCCGTGTTGCGACGTCGCGCTGCGCCTGAACCCCAGGGTC
>NZ_JAMYLV010000022.1:0-95231 GCF_040318195.1 Mesorhizobium sp. M1273
GCCGGATGGGCACATGCGAGCAACTTTTGCCGGCGTGAGCTGCCGGCTACCCCGGCCCCCGATCCCAATTTTCCGGCCCGGGCCCCGGGTTACAGCGGGGCGCCCTTCGTGTATCGGAACGCCCAGTGTTTCGGGGCGCACCGAAACGCGTCACACGCACGATGACGAGGACCAGATGACGGTGAAGCCCCTCTACCGACGTGTCTTGCTGAAAGCGTCGGGCGAAGCGTTGATGGGCGAGCAGCATTTCGGCATCGACGTATCGGTGGTCGACCGCATCGCCGCCGACATCGCCGAGGCCCGCGCATTGGGCATCGAAGTCGGTGTCGTCATAGGCGGCGGCAACATCTTCCGTGGCGTCGCGGTTGCGTCAAAAGGCGGAGACCGCGTCACCGGCGACCATATGGGCATGCTTGCCACGGTTATCAATTCGCTGGCGCTGCGCACCTCGCTCAACAAGATCGGCGTCGACGCCGTGGTGCTGTCGGCGATCGCCATGCCCGAGCTTTGCGAAAGTTTTTCGCAGCGTCAGGCGACCGCCTACATGAACCAGGGCAAGGTCGTCATCTTCGCCGGCGGCACCGGCAATCCGTTCTTCACCACCGATTCGGCTGCAGCCCTTCGCGCCGCCGAGATCGGCGCCGATGCTCTGTTCAAGGGCACCCAGGTCGATGGTGTCTATTCGGCTGATCCCAAGAAGGACCCGCATGCGACACGTTTCGAGCGGATCAGCCATGACGAAGTCATCAAACGCGGGCTTTCGATCATGGATACGGCGGCGATTGCACTTGCGCGCGAAAACAACATTCCGATAATCGTCTATTCGATCCACGAGAAGGGTGGCTTCGGCGATATCCTGAGGGGCGGCGGCCGTTGCACGGTTGTCGCAGACGATTGACCGGACCATGAACCCGAAAGGGACCGGTTGCGGATGAGGCTCGAACAGGGGCCTAAGCAGTGAACCCGGGTTAACGGGTCGAGGAGACGATGATGAGTGGCGAGTACGACGATCTCAAACGGCGCATGGACGGGGCGATCGCCGCGTTCAAGCATGATCTGGCTTCGCTGCGCACCGGCCGCGCGTCGAGCAACCTGCTCGATGCCGTCCAGGTGCAGGCCTATGGCACCACCATGCCGATCAACCAGGTGGCAACAGTGTCGGTGCCGGAACCGCGCATGATTTCGGTTTCGGTCTGGGACAAGTCGATGGTCAGCGCAGTGGACCGCGCCATCCGTGAAGCCAATCTCGGCTTCAATCCTATCGTCGACGGTACCAATCTCAGGATTCCGCTGCCCGAGCTCAACGAACAGCGCCGCAAGGAGCTGGTCAAGATCTCGCACGGTTATGCCGAGAATGCCCGCGTCGCCGCACGCCACGTTCGCCGGGACGGCATGGACTTTCTGAAAAAGGCGGAAAAGGACGGCGACATCAGTGAGGACGACCACCGCAAACGGGCCGACCAGGTTCAGAAACTGACCGACGAGACAATCAGCACCATCGACCACCTGCTTTCCGACAAGGAAGCGGAAATCATGCAGGTCTAGGGTCTGGCCACGCCTGGCCCGGAAGCGAGAATATGGCAACGCCCGCGCATGTCGCGATCATCATGGACGGAAACGGACGCTGGGCCAAGGCGCGCGGCTTGCCGCGGCTGGCTGGTCACCGCGCCGGCGTCGAGGCGCTGCGCAAGACAGTGCGCGCCGCCCCCGGCCTCGGCATCTCCTTCCTGACCGTCTACGCTTTTTCGTCGGAAAACTGGTCACGGCCGAAATCCGAAGTCAGCGACCTCATGGGCCTGCTTAAGCTTTTCATCCGACGTGACCTCGCCGAGCTGCACCAGAGTGGGGTGCGGATCAGGGTCATCGGTGACAGGGCAGGGCTGCAGCCCGACATAAGGGGGCTGCTCGAGGAAGCCGAAACGCTCACTCTCGGCAACGAGGCGCTGACACTGGTCATTGCCTTCAATTACGGCGGGCGCGACGAGATCGTGCGCACCGCGCGCAAGCTCGCAGCGGCGGTGGCGCGCGGTGAGATCGAGAGCGAGGCGATCACGGCCGATTCCTTTGCCAGCTCGCTCGATACAGAGGGCATTCCGGACCCGGAACTGGTCATCCGCACCAGCGGCGAGCTTCGGCTGTCCAACTTCCTGTTATGGCAGGCCGCCTATAGCGAACTCGTTTTCCTGCCTTGCTACTGGCCCGACTTCAGTCGCGAGCACCTGTCCGATGCACTGCGCGATTTCGCCGGCCGCGAGCGCCGCTTCGGCGGACTTGCCGCCCAAGATGTCGCCTCAGGCTGAGGAATGAGCAACCTCCAACTCCGGGTCATTTCGGCCGTCGTGCTTGCCATCGTCACGCTTGCCCTGACCTGGCTCGGCGGACTGTCCTTCCGGTTGCTTTGCGCTGCCATGGCGGCGGTGATCTTCTACGAATGGACGCGGATGAGCCGCCCCGTTGCCCCGGCAGGTGCTGGTGCTACGGCAGGTCTCGGCTTTCTGCCCGAGGCGCTGATCGGGGTCTTTATTGGTGCCCTCGTCGCCGGCCTGCCTGCGTCTTTGCTGCTGCCGCTCGTCGCGGCCCTGATTACTGTCACTGCGGTCGCTTCTTCCATGCGCAGGGCAGGACCGTGGGAAGCATCCGGCCTTGCCTATGCGGCCGTGTCCGGCTTGTCGCTGGCCTTCCTGCGTGACGGCGACCATTCAGGGCTGCTGGCCATTCTGTTCCTATTCGCCGTGGTTTGGGCGACCGATATCTTTGCCTATTTCGTCGGCCGCTCCATCGGTGGTCCAAGGCTGGCGCCGTCGATCTCGCCGGGCAAGACGCGGAGCGGGGCGCTCGGTGGGGTGGTCGGCGGCGTAGTGGCCGGGCTGCTTCTGGCCGCCGTGGCCGGAACGGGCAACCTCGTCGTGCTTGGCGTGGTCGCACTGGTGCTTTCGATTGTCGCGCAGGCCGGCGACCTGTTCGAATCATGGGTCAAGCGACGCCACGGCCGTAAAGATTCCGGCACGCTGATACCCGGCCATGGCGGCATCATGGATCGGGTAGATGGGCTTGTCGCGGCGGCTTTCGCCCTATACGTCATCGGCTGGATTTCCGCGACCGCCGACCATCCGGCACAGGGTCTGTTTCCGGTTTGAACGGCATCGTCGGTGGGCCGGCGCGGGGCTGCGTCATGGATTCGCCTGGATTGATGTCACAGTCGCGGCGTGATCTGTGCCGTGGATGAATTTGAGGGCATGAATTGAACGAGATTTTTCACGCGGTTTTCAGCACAGAGGGCTTTGTCCTCGGCACGCTGGTGCCTTTCCTGTTCGTGCTGACCGTGGTCGTTTTTGTCCACGAAATGGGCCATTACCTCGTCGGGCGCTGGTGCGGTATCGGCGCAAAAGCCTTTTCGATCGGTTTCGGCCCAGAGATCATCGGCTTCAACGATAGCCGCGGCACGCGCTGGAAGCTTTGCGCCATACCGCTCGGGGGCTACGTCAAGTTCGTCGGCGACATGAACGCGACGTCGAGCCAGCCCAGCTCCGAGGAGATCGAGGCGCTGAGCGACGAGGAACGCAAGGTCGCCTTCCACACGCAGCCGATCTGGAAGCGGGCGGCGACCGTCGTGGCGGGGCCGCTGTTCAACTTCCTGCTGACGATCGCCGTCTTTGCCGTGCTGTTTTCCGTCCATGGCCGGCCCGTGCTGGAGCCGATGGTGGCTGAGGTCACTGTCGGCAGTCCGGCCGCCGCGGCCGGCATCATGCCCGGCGACCGATTCGTCAGCGTCGACGGCAGCAAGGTCGAGACCTTCGCCGACGTCCAGCGTCTGGTCTCTGGCCGCGCCGGCGACAGCATCACCTTCGTCATGCTACGCGCCGGCAAGGAAATTACCGTCACGGCGACGCCGCGCTTGATGGAACAACAAGACGCACTGGGCAACAAGGTCCAGGTGGCCGTGATCGGCGTCGTCAACAACAAGGAACTCGGCCAGCCGCGGCTGATCACCTATAGTCCGGCCGGGGCGGTCGGGGCAGCGGTCCAGGAAACCGGACACGTCATCCAGCGTACCGGCCAGTTCCTGCAACGTTTCGTTGTCGGTCGCGAGGACAAGTGCCAGCTGGGCGGCCCCATCAAGATCGCCAAGATGTCGGGTCAGGCGGCAAAGCTCGGCTTTGAATGGCTCGTGCAGCTTGTTGCATTCCTGTCAGTCGGGATAGGGATTCTCAACCTTTTGCCGATTCCCCCCCTCGACGGAGGGCATCTTCTGTTCTACGGCGTGGAGGCTGTCATCCGGCGGCCGGTGTCCGAACGCATGATGGAAATGGCTTACCGAAGCGGCCTCATATTGGTGCTCGGGTTCATGGGCTTTGTTTTCTGGAACGATCTGTTTGGGTGCTGAAATCATGAAGGAATTTGGCTTCGGCACGAGCAATGTTGAGACGCCGTTTACCATGCGTGGGGATATGCGTGACGCGAAAGCCACGCCGCAGGGTTAAGTAAATACAAATTAACCAGAAGCCTTGCGTGTAGGGAAAATCCGGTTAATACGGTAGGGGAAATTACCGCACGTCCGGTTTTCTCGCCGTGGGGACTTCGAGAAAAGGTACAAAAGCCCGATGAAGGCAGCATCCAAGTTTCTGAGCGCCGCGTCCGCGGTGGCTATGTCCGCCGCTCTGGTTGTACCAGGCGCGCTCGCAGTGCAGTTCGTTGCCACATCGGCCGCCGAGGCGGCTGTCGTCTCCAGAGTCGAAGTCACCGGCAATCAGCGTGTCGACGCGGACACCATCCGCAATTACGTGACGATCAAGCCCGGCAAGGCGTTTTCCAGTTCGGATATCGACGATGCGGTCAAGGCGCTGTTTGGCACCGGGCTGTTTTCGGATGTGCAGATCAACCAGGTCGGATCGACGCTGGTCATCAAGGTGTCCGAATACCAGGTCGTCAACCAGGTGCTGTTCCAGGGCAACAAGAAGCTCAAGGACAACGCGCTTGAGGCTGCGGTGCAATTGAAGCCGCGCGGCACCTTCTCGCAACAGCAGCTCGATGCCGATGTCGAGGCGGTCAAGGCCGCATACCGGCGTATCGGCCGCGACGATGCCGCCGTGACCACCCAGATCATGGATCTCGGCGACAACCGGGTAAACGTGGTCTTCAACATCAACGAAGGCGGCCGCACCCAGATCGCAGCGATCAATTTCGTCGGCAACAGCGCCTATTCGAGCCGCCGGCTGTCGGACATCATCTCCACCAAGCGTTCGTCCTTCCTGTCGTTCGTGCTGCGCGACGACGTTTATGACGAGGACAAGCTGCGCGCCGACCAGGAGCTGCTGCGCCGCTTCTATTATAATCACGGCTATGCCGACTTCCAGGTCGTCTCGGCTGTCGGCGAACTCGACGACACCACCAACAAATACACCGTCACCATCACGGTACAGGAGGGCGAGCGTTATACGTTCGGGGATGTCAGCGTCGAAAGCACGATCCCCGAGGTCGACGCCAAGTCACTTGAATCGGTGGTCGAGACCCACAAGGGCGATGTCTACAACGCCAAGAACGTCGAGGACACGATCATCGCCTTGACCGAAAAGGTCGCTGGATCCGGCTATGCCTTCGCCCAGGTGACGCCGCGCGGCGACCGCAACTTCGAGAACCACACGATCTCGGTCGTCTATACGGTCGATCAGGGGACCAAGGCCTATATCGAGCGCATCGAGATTCGCGGCAACGATCGGACGCGCGACTACGTCATTCGCCGCGAGTTCGATGTCAGCGAAGGCGATGCTTTCAATCAGGTGCTCATCCAGCGCGCGAAGAGGCGGCTGGAAGCGCTCGATTATTTTGAAAAAGTCGAAATTTCCACCGTTCCGGGTTCTGAGCCGGACCAGGTTGTGCTGGTGGTAGATGTGGTCGAGAAATCGACCGGTGAGTTCACGGTCGGCGCCGGTTATTCGAGCGGCGGTGAAACGTCAGGTCCGTCCGTCGAAGGTTCCGTCAGTGAGCGCAACTTCCTCGGTCGCGGCCAATTCATCAAGGTGGCGGCGGGCGGTGGCAAGAACTCGCGCGACTACAGCTTCTCTTTCACCGAACCCTATTTCCTCGGCCGCCGGATCGCGGCCGGCTTCGACATCTACAAGCAGAGCCGAAACTACGACCATTACGACAGCGACACGACAGGCGCGACCGTCCGCTTCGGTCTGCCGATCACCGACAATATCTCAACGCAGCTGGCTTATAATATTGCGCAAGAGAAGTACGAGTTCGACGAGGGCTGCGTTCCCGTTATCAATGGTGGCACCTGCGACGTCTCCCAGGCGATCGTAAACGGCGTTGAAGAGAGCCCATGGCTCAAGTCCTCGGTCAGCCTCGGCCTGATCTACAATACCATCGACGACATGAAGAACCCGCATGACGGTATTTATGCCAATGTCGGCACCGAAGTGGCTGGCGTCGGCGGCGATGCCAAGTTCATCAAGGTCACGGCGCGCGGCAGCATTTATCAGACGCTGTCCGAACAATTGGACCTGGTGGGCCTCATTTCGGGCGGCGCCGGCCATGTCCAAGGCTATGGCAACGGCGATCTGCGCGTCTTCGACCATTTCCAGAGCAGCGACCGTATGATCCGCGGTTTCGAATACGGCGGCATCGGCCCGGTTGCTTCGGACAACAGCAATGACCATCTCGGCGGCACCACCTACTTCAATGCCTCGGCGGAAGCTCAGTTCCCGCTGCCGGTCATCCCCGAAAGCTTCGGTTTGCGTGGCGCTGTGTTCGCCGATGCGGCAACGCTCTACGGCAGCAAAATCGCAAGTGGCCTTGTCAATTCTTCGACAACCGGCATGGAATGGCGCGCTTCCGTCGGTGTCGGTTTGATGTGGGCATCGCCTTTCGGCCCGATCCGCATCGACTATGCGATCCCGGTCAAGAAGGAAAAGACCGACGACGTGCAGGAATTCAACTTCGGCATATCGACCCGCTTCTGATGTGCGGGCAATGATGCTTCCGGCTCGTTTGGATCCGGATGGCAGTGATCCGACACTACAGCGCAGCGCGTCCTATCGGACGCGCAAAGGACGTTGTAGCATTTTGATTTGCGCATGATCCTTTCCGAGGGTCGATTTCCGATTTCGGGGTCATGCGCTAGCTGGATATTGCTTCTGGAATGACCGATCCGGTGTTCTTCGCGCCCTCACGCCGGTATACGGCCGGCGAAGTCGCGAATCTGACCGGCTCGACGCTTGTTGATTCCGGTCTCTTCGATGTATCGATCGAGGCTCTGGCGCCCGCCAACGAAGGCGGCGAGAACGCCCTTGTCTTCGTCGATGGCAGGCGCAATTTCGCCCTGATGCAGTCACTGCGGGCGGCGGCGGTTCTCTGCCCTGCCGAATTTGCCGGCAAGGCGCCGGCGGGCATCGCGGTGCTGGTGCATCCGCGCCCGCAGCAGGCCTTCGCAATGGTCGGGCGTCTGCTTTTTCCGGCCGCTGCAACGCCTGGACCGATGACCGGCGAAACCGGTATCTCGCCGCACGCCCATATCGATGCGACCGCCCATGTCGAGGCCGGTGCGATCATCGAAGCGGGTGCGATCATCGGACCTCGCGCTGCCATCGGCAGCGGGACCGTCATTGCCCCGCATGCGGTCATCGGTCCGTCCTCGCAGATTGGCCGTGACGGCTATGTCGGTCCAGGTGCCAGCGTGCAATATGCGTTGATTGGCAATCGCGTCATCATCCATGGCGGTGCCAGGATCGGCCAGGATGGCTTCGGTTTCGTGGCCGGCGCCAAGGGTCCGGAGCGGGTTCCGCAGATCGGCCGCGTCATCATCCAGGACGACGTCGAGATCGGGTCGAATACGACCGTCGATCGCGGCGCCATGTCCGACACGATCATCGGCCAGGGCACCAAGATCGACAATCTGGTGCAGATCGCGCACAACGTTCGCATCGGCCGCAATTGCATTATAGCCGGGCTTTCGGGTATTTCCGGTTCCGTGACGGTAGGCGACAACGTCACCATGGGTGGCGGTGTCGGCCTTGCGGATCATTTGACCATCGGGTCCGGGGCCAAGCTTGCGGCAAGAAGCGGGTTTATGAGCAATGTGCCTGCCGGTGAGATTTGGGGAGGATATCCGGCGCAGCCGATGGCGGAAGCCATGCGCGAGATAGCGGCCTTGCGCAGACTTGCACGGACGCGCAAACAGGGTGAGGGGGGAAATGGCTGACATCGCAGCGGCGACGCTCGAAGCGGTTGACATAATGCGGCTGATGAAGCTCCTGCCGCACCGCTATCCGTTCTTGATGATCGACCGTATTGTCGACATAGATGGCGACGAATCCGCCATCGGCATCAAGAACGTCACCATAAACGAGCCGCATTTCCAAGGTCATTTCCCCGACCAGCCGGTCATGCCCGGCGTGCTGATCATCGAGGCGATGGCGCAGACGGCCGGCGCCATCTGCATCCGCAGCCTTGGTACGGAAAAGCCGTCGCTGGTTTATTTCCTGACCATCGACAATGCCAAGTTCCGCAAGCCGGTCGTTCCAGGCGACCAGCTGAAAATTCATGTGAAGAAAATCAAGAAACGCGGCAATCTTCTCAAATTCGCTTGCGAGGCCCTCGTCGATGGCGCCAAGGCGGCGGAAGCCGAGATCTCGGCGATGATGGTCGCAAGCGGCTGACAAACGAATGCTAATGAAAATCCAGACAGTCATCCATCCATCGTCGGTCATCGAGGCAGGCGCCCAAATCGGCGAAGGCGCCCGCATCGGGCCCTTCTGTCACGTCGGCCCCGACGCCGTGATCGGCGACCGCGTCGAACTGGTCAGCCATGTCTCGGTGATTGGCGCGACCACCATCGGTGCATCGACCAAGGTCTATCCGATGGCGATACTGGGCGGGCCGCCGCAGAACACCAAGCACAAGGGCGGCCGTACCACGCTGGTGATCGGCGAGAACTGCACGATCCGCGAAGGTGTCACCATGCATGTCGGCACCGATTCCAGCCGCGGCGAGACGACGATCGGCGACAACGGCAATTTCCTTGCCTATGCCCATATTGCCCATGACTGCGTGGTCGGCAAGAACGCCACCTTCGCCAATCAAGCGACGTTAGGCGGGCATTGCGAAGTCGGTGACAATGTCTACATCGGCGGCCTTACCGCGGTTCATCAGTTTGTCCGCATCGGCGATAACGCCTTTCTCGGCGGTTGCTCGGCGATCGTCGGCGACGTCATTCCTTACGCCATCGCCGTTGGCAACCGTGCCAGCCTTCGCGGCCTCAACATCATTGGCCTGAAGCGCGCCGGCCTGCCGCGTTCGGAGATCCACTTGCTGCGCAAAGCCTACAAGACGATCTTCGATCGCTCCCGGACCGTCGGCGAGAACATCGAATTCGCCAAGGCGGAATTCGCCTCGTCGCCGACTGCCATGAAAATCGTCGACTTCATCGCTGGTCGCGGCAAGCGGCACTACGCCGTGCCGTCGCTCAAGGGTAGCGACGGCGACGATACCGATGATGAAGACTGAGGGCAGATGACGAAGATTGAGGCTGCCGGAAAGGGCCTTGATCTCGCGCCAGATGCCAAGGTCGGCATCATCGCCGGCGGCGGCAGTCTCCCGGTCGAAATTGCCCGAGCGCTCGCCCGGCAAGGCAAATTGCCCTTCGTCGTGATGGCGGCCGGCGAGGTCGATCGCATAGCCGATTTCGAGCCCTATGAGCAGACAACCTTGAGGCTGGAAGACGTCGGCTCGCTGCTGCCGATCCTTAAGCGGCATCACGTTACGCATCTCGTAACCGCGGGTCATATCACGCGCCGCCCCAGGTTGAGCGCCATGCGCCTCAATTTGGGCCTGCTCGCGTGGCTACCCAGCCTCTTCGTCGGTGTAACCCGGGGGGACGATACGGTGCTGAAACTGTTCGTGCGCAGGATCGAGAGCAGCGGCATCAAGGTCGTCGGCGCTCACGAGATCGTGCCGGAGCTGGTCGCCGCCGAAGGCCTGCTGACCAAGGCGGCGCCACGCAAATCCGACTGGCGCGACATCGAGGCGGCGCACGCGGCGGCAAAAGCCATCGGCGCGCTGGATATCGGCCAAGCGGCTGTTGCGGTCGGCGGCCGCGCCATTGCGTTGGAAGGCGTCGAAGGCACCGACGGGCTGCTCGAGCGGACAAGGGAGTTGCGCGGGCACGGCAGGCTGGCCGGCGGGAGCCGCGGTGTTCTGGTCAAATGCGCCAAGCCCGGTCAGGAACTGCGTGCCGATCTGCCCTCCATCGGCCCGCTGACCGTCGAGGCGGCGCATGCCGCCGGACTGGCCGGCATTGCCGTCGAAGCCGGTCGCTCGCTAGTGCTCGAAGGTCCCGCCACCATCGGACGTGCCAATGCGCTCGGCCTGTTCGTAATCGGCCTGCCTGCTGCGGAGCCGGCGCATGGCGAATGAGCGGCCGTTGAAGATAGCCGTCGTCGCCGGCGAGGAGTCCGGCGACCTGCTTGGCGCCGACCTTGTGCAGGCGCTCAAGCGCATGACCGGGCGCGAAGTTCGGCTTGTCGGCATCGGCGGCCGCCATTTGCAGGCGCTCGACCTGGCGCCATTGTTCGACGGCAGCGAGATCGCACTGATGGGGCTTAGCGCCATCCTGCGCGACCTGCCGCGCCTGATGCGGCGGATCGGCCAGACGGAAAACGCGATTGCCGGTGAAAAGCCCGATTGCCTTATCACCATCGACAGTCCGGATTTCTCGCTGCGCGTCGCCAAGAAGGTGCGTGCCGCCGATCCGACTATCCCGATCGTCCACTATGTCTGCCCGAGCGTGTGGGCTTGGCGGCCGGGCAGGGCGGCGGCGATGAAGCCATATGTCGATCACATTCTTTGCATCCTGCCGTTCGAGGTGAAGGAACTCGCTCGCCTGGGCGGGCCGCCCGGCACCTATGTCGGGCATCGCCTTGCACACGATCCGGGCATAATCAGTGCCGCCAGGGCGCAGGCGCAGCCGCGTGACCTGTCCGCAGATCACGTCAAAACGTTGCTTGTACTGCCTGGTTCGCGTCGTGGTGAGGTGCGACGCATGGTCGGGCCGTTCGGCGAGACGGTGTCGATCCTGCGGGCGCGCGGGCACCGCTTGCGCCTGCTGTTGCCGACGGTGCCGCACGTCGCCGACCTGGTCAGGACCTCGGTCGCGAGCTGGGACGAGAAGCCGGAGATCATACTTGATGCCGAACGCAAATGGCAGGCCTTCGGCAAGGCCGATGCGGCGCTGATCGCATCGGGGACAGTATCGCTGGAACTGGCACTGGCGAGTGTGCCGATGATCTCCTGCTACCGGCTCGATCCGGTCATGCGCATGGCGCAGCCGCTGATCAAAGTATGGAGCGCAGCCTTGCCCAATCTCATTGCCGACCGGCCGGTTGTGCCGGAACACTACAATCAATATGTGCGGCCGCATTATCTGGCGCGGCAGTTGGAAGCGCTGTTCTCCGATACCGCCTACCGCACCTGGCAGAAGCACGGTTTTGCCGACATTGCCGGGCGTATGGCAACCGCCAAGCCGTCAGGCGAGATTGCCGCGGGTGTGGTGATGGGGATGGTGAGGAAGTGAGTGAATTGTGAATAGTGAATTGTGAATAGTGGTTTCTGTGGACAGGGAGCGACGCTTCGCTACTCCCATTCACCATTCACCATTCACCATTCACCATTCACCACCTTCACCGCTTCGCGATTGGCACGTAGTCCCGTTCCGGCGCGCCGGTATAGAGCTGGCGCGGGCGACCGATCTTCTGGTGCGGGTCCTCGATCATCTCCTTCCACTGCGCGATCCAGCCGACGGTGCGGGCGACCGCGAACAGCACGGTGAACATGGTGGTGGGAAAGCCCAGCGCCTTCAGCGTGATGCCGGAATAGAAATCGACGTTCGGATAGAGCTTCTTCTCGATGAAATAGGAATCGGTCAGTGCGATCCTTTCCAGCTCCATGGCGATGTCGAGCAGTGGATCGTCCTTGATGCCGAGCTCGCCCAGGACCTCGTGCGCGGTCTTCTGCATGATCTTGGCGCGCGGGTCGTAATTCTTGTAAACGCGGTGGCCAAATCCCATCAATCGGAACGGATCGTTCTTATCCTTGGCGCGCGCAATGAATTCCGGGATGTGATCGACATGCCCGATCTCGCCCAGCATGTTCAGGGCTGCCTCGTTGGCGCCGCCATGTGCGGGACCCCACAGGCAGGCGATGCCGGCAGCGATACAGGCAAAAGGATTGGCGCCCGACGAGCCGGCCAGGCGGACGGTCGAAGTCGAGGCGTTCTGTTCGTGATCGGCGTGCAGGATGAAGATGCGCTCCATCGCGCGGGCCAGCACCGGATTGATCTTGTATTCCTCGCAAGGCACGGCGAAGCACATATGCAGGAAATTGGCTGCGAAATTCAGCTCGTTCTTCGGGTAAATGAATGGCTGGCCGATGTGGTATTTATAGGCCATCGCCGCGATCGTCGGCATCTTGGCGATCAGCCGCATTGACGCGACCATGCGTTGATAGGGGTCCGAGATATCGGTGGAATCGTGATAGAAGGCCGACAGCGCGCCGACCACGCCGCACATCACCGCCATCGGATGCGCATCACGGCGGAAGCCGGTGAAAAAGCGCGACATCTGCTCATGCACCATGGTGTGGCGCGTCACCCGGTAGTCGAAATCGTCCTTCTGCGCCTTGGTCGGGAGTTCACCATAGAGCAAGAGATAGCAGACTTCGAGGAAGTCGCCGTGCTCGGCCAATTGGTCGATCGGGTAGCCGCGGTGCAAAAGAATGCCGGCATCGCCATCGATGAAGGTGATTTCCGATTCGCAGCTCGCCGTCGACGTAAAACCGGGATCGTAGGTAAAGACGCCGGCGGTGTTGTAGAGCGAACCGATGTCGATGACGTCAGGTCCTACCGAACCACTTCGTATCTTGAATTCATGGGTTTTGCCGCCGAATTCCAGCTTGGCCGTCGATGCCTGGGTTTTGCCGCCAAATTCCATTTTTGTCGCAGGTTCGGTCATAGCAAACTCCTTTTTGTTTCCTCAGGCCGGCAAAGGCAAAATATCTGAACCCAACACGTCAAAAGCATCGGAATACGCACATTTGCGCCCGCAATTGAATCTGCGCGGCAGATTAGGCCAAGACCCAATGTTGCACTGCGAAACACACCTTTCAATGCCAATCTTCTTGGGCCAGTTTGCTAATCGATTTGATCAGCGATCCGCGCCAGGCTTTCCTCGCGGCCAAGCACGGCAAGCACATCAAAGACACCTGGCGAGGTACTTTTGCCGGTGAGCGCGGCGCGCAAAGGTTGGGCCACGGCGCCGAGTTTGTAGCCGGCGGCCTGCGCATAGTCGCGGATCGCGGCTTCGGCTGAGGCGGCAGACCACCCCGAAACCGTGGCTAGTGCCGCATGAGCGCCCCGCAGGATCGCGCGTGCCTCACCGCTGAGCAGCGCCGCCGCCTTCTCGTCGACCGGCAGCGGCCGTTCGACGAAAAGGAATGCAGCCCCTTCGACAAGTTCGACCAGCGTTTTGGCGCGCTCCTTCAGGCCCGGCAACGCGGCAAGCAGTTGCGCCCTGCGTCTGTCGTCGAGGCGAGCGGCGATTGCCGGGCCGCCTTCTAGATAGGGCAGAGTGGCGATGAAGATGTCGAGCAGCGCCGCGTCGTTCATCCGGCGCATATGCACGCCGTTAAGCGCCTCGAGCTTGGCGAAGTCGAAACGGGCGGCGCCCTTGTTGACGTCGCCAATGTCGAACCATGTAATCATGTCGGCGATCGACATGATCTCATCGTCGCCGTGGCTCCAGCCAAGCCTCGCCAGATAGTTGAGCAGCGCCTCCGGCAGGTAGCCCATGGCGCGATAGGCTTCGACGCCAAGCGCACCGTGCCGCTTCGACAGCTTGGCGCCGTCGGCACCGTGGATCAACGGGATATGCGACATCGACGGCACCTCCCAGCCCATGGCGTGATAGATTACGGTCTGGCGTGCGGCGTTGGTCAAATGATCGTCGCCGCGGATGATGTGGGTGATGCCCATGTCGTGATCGTCGACGACGACGGCATGCATGTAGGTGGGATTGCCGTCCGAGCGCAGAATAATGAAATCGTCGAGATCCTTGTTGGGAAAGCGCACGTCGCCCTGGACGCGGTCATGCACCACCGTCTCGCCGTCTGTCGGCGCCTTGATGCGGATCGCCCCCTTGGCGCCGGGCGGCGCCTCCGACGGGTCGCGGTCGCGCCAGCGCCCATCATAGCGGGGCGGAAGCCCCTTGGCTCGCGCTGCCTCGCGCATCGCCTCCAGCTCCGCCGGCGTCGCGTAGCAGTAATAGGCCTTGCCCACGCGCACCAGCTCCTCGGCCACCTCGCGATGGCGCGGCGCGCGCTCGAACTGCGAGACAGGCGCGCCGTCCCAGGTGAGTCCGAGCCAGGAAAGCCCGTCGAGAATGGCTGCCGTCGCCGCATCCGTCGACCGCTCACGGTCGGTATCCTCTATACGCAGCAGCATCGTGCCGCCCGTGTGCTTGGCGTACAGCCAGTTGAACAGCGCCGTGCGCGCGCCGCCAATGTGCAGATAGCCGGTGGGCGAGGGGGCAAAACGGGTGACGACCTTATCGGGCATGGAACTCTCAGGCGGGCGAAGGAAGTGGGTTTGCGGACTTTCGCGCGTTGCGCGTTCATGTAGCATAGGAGGTCGAGGGCGCAAGGGGCAGACCCGACGGCTGTGCGAGGCCGTGGTGCGGGCGAGGGCGAGGACGTTGGCAGCGACGTCAGCGAACGCTTGCTGTTTGCCGCTCCCCCGCCTGTCCTGCCGGCACCGGCATTGCTACCTGCTCCGCGCTTCGATGCTCCGTCGCTGCCGGCCAGCGACCCAGCAACGGTTCTCGTGCCCGCGGGCGAGCCTATCGTACGCCTGCGCAGGCGTTTCCGCCTCCCGTCACCGTCCCGTATCCGCAACAGCGTAACCACAGCGGCCGGTCTGGAACTCGACCGCGGCATCGCCTTCCTGCTGGTGCCGGTGTTCCTCGCATGCGGGGTGGTCGTTTATTTCGGGCTGTCGGTGGAGCCGGCCTTTCCACAGCCGATCGCAATCGCGCTCCTCGCGACCCTTTGTGCCGTCGTCTCGCGGTCATGGCCCAGGGCGCGCCTGTGCTTCATGGTGGCGCTGCTCTGCGCGCTTGGCGTACTTGCCGCCAAGTTCGAAACATGGCGTGTCGGAACGCATATGCTCGGCTCCGAAATCTCGACGCGGCTGACGGGTCGCGTCGTATCGTACGAGCCCATGGCGAGCGGCCGCATCAGGCTGACAATCGATGTGATCTCAACGGCCAGGCCGACACTGCGCTACATGCCGGAACGGGTCCGCGTTTCGGCGATGAAGATACCGGCTGAGCTGACCGCCGGTTCCGAGATCACCGGCTATGTGCGGCTGCTGCCGCCGACCGGCCCGGTGCGGCCCGACAGCTATGATTTCTCGTTCGACAGCTATTTCGCCGGTATCGGCGGCAGCGGCTTTTTTCTCGGCAATCCGAAAGTCGTGTCGTCGGGCAGCATGCCGCTTGCCGCGCAGCTTTCTTCCGCGATCGAAGACGCGCGCGAATCCATCGCCGACCATATCCGCAGCCGCATCGGCGGTGCCGAGGGCGAGATTGCTGCTGCGCTGATCGTCGGCGTGCGCGCCGGCATTCCCGAGGAGATCAACGAAGCGATGCGGCGCACCGGCATCTACCACATCATCTCTATCTCGGGGCTGCATATGGCGTTGGTCGCCGGCACCATCATGGCGCTGCTGCGGGGTGCCTTTGCGCTGTTTCCCGATTTCTCATCGCGACGGCCGGTCAAGAAGTATGCCGCGGCCGCTGCGCTTTTCTCGATTACGGCCTACCTCGTCTTTTCCGGCATTGTCGTGGCGGCCGAACGCATCATGCTGGCGGTGATGCTTATCGCCGTGCTGTTCGACCGGGCCGCGCTCACCATGCGCAACCTGGCGATCTCGGCCATCGCGGTCATCCTGGTGTCGCCGCACGAGGTGGTCGGTCCGAGTTTCCAGATGTCCTTCGCCGCGACGGCGGCCCTTGTCGGCGCCTACGCAGGCTGGTCCGATTACCGCGCCGGCAGGGCCACCACGCCGCCGCCGCGGCAGTCGCCGCTACGCTTTGCCACTCGAAAGGTCCTGCTGGGCATGTGCGGTCTGGCGATGACCTCGATCATTGCAGGGAGCGCCACGGCGCTTTTCGCCATATGGCATTTCCAGCGCGTGGCGCCGCTCAGCCTGTTCGCCAATCTGGCCATCATGCCCATCGTGTCACTGGTCGTCATGCCCTTCGCCGTTCTCAGCGCGCTGGCGATGCCGTTCGGTGCGGATGGCCCTTTTCTCTATGTCATGGGCAAGGGGCTGACGGCGATGATCGCCCTGTCCGGGTGGATCTCGGAGCGCTCGCCGATCGATGCGGTCGGGCTGATTTCGCTGAGATCCGTCCTTCTGGTGACGATCGCCCTCGTCATTGCCAGCATGGCGACGACGTGGTTGCGGCTGGCGGCACTTCCTTTTGCGCTCGCCGGCTTGCTGACGACAACGCAGACACGCATACCCGACGTATTGGTCTCGGAGGACGCACGGCTGGTCGCGCTGCCGATCGGCAGCGGTGAACTCGCGGTCAACCGGGCACGCCCGAATGAGTTCACCATCGACAACTGGAAACGCGCGCTCACATCAGAGGCTATCGTCGCGCCGGAAACACCTGGAAAGAACGACCCGCAATTCGACATTGCCGATCCGGCCGACCTACCGCCGGGCATGCCGTTCATTTGCACGGACGGCCTCTGCCTTGCCAGGCATCCATCCGGCGCGATCATCGCGCAAGCCAAGGACCGCGATACTGCGCGGCCAGCCTGCGCCTTTGCCAGCTTGATCGTCATCGACGACGCCACCGCCCATAACCCCTGCTACTACGACCGGCTGGTCCTCGTCGTCACCAAACGGCAACTGGCGCGCGCGGGAAGTGCCGCCGTCTATTTCGATCCACAAGCGGCAACACGCGCCGAGATCCGCTTCGCCGTCGAAAAATCATACCGGCCCTGGCACGTGCAGCGGAAATTTTCACGCGCGGCACGGGGCCTGCCGCCATACCGCCGGGCCGACAACCCCAAAGCCGGCGCCAAGGGCGGAGCTCAGTAGCGGCGGATCAGTCCGACGAGCTTGCCCTGCACCTTGACCCTGTCTGGTCCGAAGATGCGCGTCTCGTAGGCCGGATTGGCGGCTTCCAGGGCGATCGAGGCGCCCTTGCGGCGGAACCGCTTCAGCGTCGCTTCCTCCTCGTCGACCAGTGCCACCACGATCTCACCGGGGCTCGCCGTATCGGCATTGCGGATGATCACCGTGTCGCCGTCGAAAATGCCGGCCTCGATCATCGAATCGCCTTTGACCTCAAGCGCATAATGCTCGCCGCCCATGATCATATCCGGCGGCACCGAAATCGAATGCGTCTGGTGCTGGATGGCGTCGATCGGCACACCGGCAGCGATGCGGCCCATCACCGGGATCGAAACGGCGGCGACGACATCGTCGTCATTTCCGGCTGCGGGCACGCGCGACGATGTCGGCTTGCCTTGCCGAGGGGCGCCTTGCCCAAGACTGCCCTGGATGACACTCGGCGAGAACTTGCGTGCCGCATTGAGGCCGGGGGCGATCGAGTCAGGCAGGCGTAGCACCTCCAGCGCACGGGCCCGGTTGGGCAAACGGCGAATGAAGCCGCGCTCCTCCAGCGCCGTAATCAGCCGGTGGATTCCGGATTTGGAAGCCAGGTCGAGCGCTTCCTTCATCTCGTCGAATGAAGGCGGGATACCGCTTTCCTTCAACCTTTCGTGGATGAACATAAGCAGTTCGTGTTGTTTGCGTGTCAGCATAGCGACCCCCAACAGAATCAGAAAAACAAACCCAGAACAAACACTATCTGTTCCAGTTGTGTTCCGCAACTGTTTAAAGTTTAATGAATGCGTTAAGGCTCGGGAAACAAACGACGTCCCCTACCGGCGTACCGCATTTTCACCGCCGCGAGCCTCATCGCCTTGATTCTGCTTTCGTTTGCGCCCTTCTGGCCTCCTAGAAGGCGGCACTGGCATCGGCCGTCGGTCGGCAAAAGGCACGGAATTGAACCCGTATCGACTGTGCGGTTTGGTCAATGCACCGTGAACGAAACGAACTCAAAACGCCAACCTCGGGTTAAGTCCCGGTTTCCACCGCCTGGTCAGGCTGCTTCTCGCCGGTGGAGCCTTGCTGCGCGCAACCAGGTAATGGAAGAACAGTCGATGCGTGTCCGGCGTTGCGTTGGATCTTGGGGGAGCAGACAAATCATGACAGGAATTCCCGATCTCGTGGCCATAAAGGCGATGGATGCCGCGGATCCGCTGCGCGCGATGCGCGACCGCTTTGTGTTGCCGCAAGGAGTGATCTATCTCGACGGCAATTCGCTAGGAGCTGCTTCACGTGCCGCTTTCGATGAACTGCACAAAGCCGCGACCGAAGAATGGTCGCATGATCTCATCCGCGCATGGAACACGGCCGGCTGGTTCAACATGCCGCTTGAACTTGGCGACCAGCTCGGGCGCCTGATCGGGGCCGCGGCCGGCCAGACAGTGGTCTGCGACACGACATCGGTCAATATCTACAAGCTGCTGCACGCCGCCATGGCCATGCGACCGGAGCGGCAGGTCATCGTCGCCGAGGGCGATAGTTTTCCGACGGACCTCTACATGGCCGAGGGTGTGGTTTCGACGCGAAAAGATACGCTGCTGCGCCTCTCGGGAGTCGACGCGCCGACCATCGAAGAGCTGATCGACGAACGCACCGCTGTGGTGCTGGTCAACCACGTCAACTATAAGTCGGGCGAACTGCGCGACATGCCGGCGCTGACGCGCAGGGCTCAGGAAGCCGGGGCGATGATCGTCTGGGATCTCTGCCACACCGCCGGCGCGATGCCAGTCGAACTCGACAAGGCAAACGCCGATTTTGCCGTTGGCTGCACCTACAAATATCTGAATGGCGGCCCGGGCGCGCCTGCCTTCATCTATGCGGCTGAGCGGCATCTTTCCGACATCCAGCAGCCGCTCACCGGCTGGTGGGGCCATGCACGGCCCTTCGCATTCGAGCCAGGCTATGCGGCCGGCACCGGCATCCGCCGGTTTCTGTGCGGCACGCAGCCGGTCTTGTCGATGCGCACGCTGAAGGGCGCGCTCGACATCTGGAACGATGTCGACATGACGGCGGTGCGCAAGAAGAGCATCGCGCTGGCGGATCTGTTCATCGAGCTTGTCGAGGCAAAGTGCGGCACGTACGGGCTCACGCTCGAAAGCACGCGCGATGGGGAAAAACGCGGCAGCCAGATTTCATTCATGCATGAGCATGGCTACCAGGTCATGCGCGCGCTGATCGAACGTGGCGTGATCGGCGATTTTCGCGCGCCATCGACCATGCGCTTCGGCTTCACCCCGCTCTATATCGGCTATGCCGATGTCTGGCAGGCCGTCAAAGTGCTTGAGGACATCCTGCACACCGGTGCGTGGAAGGATGCGCGCTTCGCCATCAAAGCAGCTGTCACTTGAGATTGATGCGAGAGCTGGAATCGTGAGGCTGGCGACGACGCGCCGCGCGATGCTTACGGCTACGTTGCAAGGCCATATGCCAGGGAGGGCGCAGGGTGTTCGAACGTCACATTGCCGATTGGGACAACGCCTATGCCAACGGCGCCAACATAGCCGGCAGCGATCGCTGGCCGGCGGCCTGGATCGAGCCCGCGCGGGTTTTCCGCGACGTGCTTTCGACCGAGGGCAGGGCGCGGCTCGACATGGCCTATGGCGACAACCCACGCAACCGGCTCGATCTTTTCCTGCCGGCCATCAAGCCCAAGGGACTCGTGGTGTTCGTTCATGGCGGCTACTGGATGGAATTCGACAAGAATTTCTGGTCGCATCTTGCCGCTGGCCCTGTTGATCGCGGCTATGCGGTGGCGATGCCGTCCTACACGCTCTGTCCGCAGATACGCATTGGCGGCATCGTCAAGGAAGTCGGCGCGGCGATCGGCAAGGCGGCGGCGATGGTTGCAGGGCCGCTGATGCTGACCGGGCACTCGGCCGGCGGCCATCTTGTTAGCCGGATGGTTACGGCGACGACGCCGCTGGCGACCGAAGTGGTCCGGCGCGTTCGTCATGTGGTGTCGATCTCGGGGGTGCACGATTTGCGCCCGATCATGCGCACCGGCATGAACGAGACGCTGGCGATCGATGAGGCCGAGGCGCAGGCCGAAAGTCCGGTGCTGCTGCGCCCGATGGACAAGGCCCGCCTGACCTGCTGGGCCGGCGGCGGCGAGCGCGCCGAATTCCTGCGTCAGAGCGCGTTGCTGGCCAACATCTGGATCGGCCTGGGTACCGCGACCAGCTCGGTGGTCGAGCCTGACCGGCATCATTTCAACATCATCGACGGTTTGGCCGATCCAGACCATCCGCTGACCCGGACCTTGATTTCGGAGTGAGGCAGGTTCAGCGTAGCATCAGTACGTCGCAGGGGGAGCCCGCCGCCGCGGCAGGCGCGAACGGCGCGCGAACGATCAGCCCGTCGGCATCGGCCAGCATTTTCAGCATCGAGGAGTCCTGGATGCCGAACGGCGTCGCCACGAGCGTACCGGCGTCATCTATGACAACAGCCCGCAGATAATCTTGCCTGAGATCGTTGGCCGGCATGGCGGCACCGAGCCGTGCCCGACGTATATCCTGCTGAAAGGCGCGGCCGCCGAGCCGCGCCAGCAGCGGCTTCAGGAAGAGCTGAGTGCAGACCAGGCTTGCCACCGGATTGCCGGGCAGGCCGATGCAGCGAATGTCTCCCAGCCGCCCGAACATCAGTGGCTTGCCCGGCCGCATGGCGATCTTCCAGAAATCGAGCGTCATGCCTTGCCCGGTCAGCACGTCATGGACGAAGTCGTGGTCACCGACCGAGGCACCGCCCAGCGTGACGATGACGTTCGCGCCAGCCTTCACGGCCTTTTCAACCAGCGCAGCGATCGCCTCCCTGCGGTCCGGCGCGATGCCAAGGTCGAGCGCGCGCGCACCGACCGACTGTGCGGCAGCGGCGACACCATAGGCGTTGGAGGAGATGATCTGGTCGGGGCCAAGATCGCTGCCCGGCGGCAGTAATTCGTCGCCGGTGGCGATGATGGCGACCAGCGGCCGTTTGACCACGCGCACCTCGGGGTGATTGGCCGATGCCGCCAGCGACAAGGCCGCCGGGTCGAGCAGGCGGCCTTTGGGCAGCAGGACATCGCCCTTGGCGAAATCGAGCCCGAGGCGGCGGATGTTGCGCCCCTGCACCGTCCGTTCCGTCACTTCGACGCTGCCGCCACCGAGATCGCGGACGTTCTCCTGGATGACGATAGTGTCGGCGCCTTCGGGAAGCGGCGCGCCGGTAAAGATGCGCACGGCCTGCCGCTGCTGCACCGTTCCGGCAAAGCCGCGTCCGGCCGGCGCCATGCCGACCACCGAAAGCCTTGCCGGTACGGACGCGATATCGGCCGCCCGCACGGCATAGCCGTCCATGGCGGAGGCGTTGAACGGCGGCTGGGTGCGGAGCGCCACAACCGGCTCCGCCAGCACGCGGTCGGCGGCATCCAGCAGTGCGACGCGTTCGCCCGGCAGCGCTGCTGCGCCGTCCAGCAGGCGCTCGAGCGCCTCGGCAACTGGGACCAGCACCATTATCGGCCTGCCTCGGTGGCCCCGTCTCCGGTGATCTTGTAGTCGCCGGATTTGCCGCCGGTCTTTTCAACCAGCCTTATGCCGGAGATGACCATGGCGCGGTCGACCGCCTTGGCCATGTCGTAGATGGTCAGGCAAGCGACCGAGACGGCACTCAGAGCCTCCATCTCAACGCCGGTCTTGCCGGTGACGCGGGTCAATGCTGTCACCTTCAGGCCGGGCAGCGCGGCGTCCGCCTCGATATCGACAGATATCCTGGTCAGCAGCAGCGGATGGCAAAGCGGGATCAGTTCATGCGTCTTCTTGGCCGCCATGATGCCGGCAATGCGCGCGGTGCCCAGCACGTCGCCCTTCTTGGCGTCGCCGGCGAGGATCATGTCCAGCGTCTCGGGCCGCATCGCGACAAAGCCTTCTGCGACTGCCGTGCGCACCGTCACAGCCTTGTCGCCGACATCGACCATGTTGGCTTCGCCCTGCGCGCCAAGATGGGTGAGGGTGGCCGCCATCCTCAAACGGCCTCTGCCGGCGCCTTGCCCGTCAACAGCAGGCGCGTTGCCGCGGCCACGTCCTGCTGGCGCATCAGGCTCTCGCCGACCAGGAAAGTCGCAATGCCGCTCTGCTCCAGCCGGCGGCAATCGTCGTGCGAAAAGATACCGCTCTCGCTGACCAGATGGCGGTCGGCCGGCACCATCGCTGCCAGCCGCTCCGAGGTCTGCAGGCTGGTTTCGAAGGTCCGGAGATTGCGGTTGTTGATTCCGATCAGCCGCGACGACAGCTGCAGCGCGCGTTCCATTTCAGCCTCGTCATGCACTTCGACCAGCGCGTCCATGCCGAGCCCGAACGCTGTCGCTTCGAGTTCTCTTGCCAACGCGTCGTCGACGCTGGCCATGATGATCAGGATGGCATCGGCGCCCCATGCCCGGGCCTCGTAGACCTGGTAGGGGTCGAACAGGAAATCCTTGCGCAAGGCAGGCAGTTCGACGGCAGCGCGCGCAGTGGTGAGGAATTCGGGCGCGCCTTGGAAGGAGGGTGCGTCGGTCAGCACCGAAAGGCAGGCGGCACCGCCCTTCGCATAGGCCCTGGCCAGCGCCGGCGGATCAAAATCGGCGCGGATCAGGCCTTTGGATGGGCTAGCCTTCTTGATTTCGGCAATCAGCGCGAACCTGTCGGATTTGCGCTTTGCTTCAAGGGCGGAAAGAAAGCCGCGCGGCGCGTCGGCATCCGTCGCCCGTGCCTTGATCTCGGCCAATGACACGCGTGCCTTGGCCGCCGTGATCTCGTCGCGCTTGTAAGCCTCGATCTTGCGCAGGATGTCGGACATGGTTTAACCGTTCGAAATCTCGATCAGCCTGTCGAGCACTTTCAGCGCGCGGCCGCTGTCGATGGCCTGCGCCGCCGTTACCATGCCGTCGGCGAGGGTCGTCGCTTTGCCGGCCACCACCAGCCCGGCGCCGGCATTCATCAGCACCGTATCGCGAAAGGCGCCGGCGGCGCCGCCCAGCATGTCGCGCAGTGCCTGGGCGTTGTGGGCGGCGTCGCCGCCGCGCAACTCGTCCTTGGTGTGCCGCTTCAGTCCGACGGCTTCCGGGGTCAGCGTAAAGCTGCGGATCTCGCCGCCGGCCAGTTCGGCGACAAGTGTCTCGCCGGTGGTGGTGATCTCGTCATAGCCGTCGCCATGGACGATCCAGGCATGGTCGGCACCAAGTTCCTTCAACGTTTCTGCCACCGGCATGATCCATTCGGGCAGGAACACGCCGACCATCTGCCGTCTGACACTCGCCGGATTGGAAAGCGGGCCCAGCAGGTTGAAGATGGTGCGGGTTCCGAGCTCGACCCGGGTCGGGCCGACATGCTTCATCGCCGGGTGATGCGCCGGCGCGAACATGAAGCCAACGCCGGCCTCGTGGATGCAGCGGCCGATCGTCTCCGGAGGGATGTCGATCTTGACGCCCAATGCGATTAGCACATCGGCGGCGCCGGTCAGCGAGGACAGTCCGCGATTGCCGTGCTTGGCGACGGGCACGCCGCTGCCGGCGATGACGAAAGCGGATGCGGTCGAAATGTTGACGCTGTGCGAATTGTCGCCGCCGGTGCCGACAATGTCGATGGCACCCTCGGGAGCTTCGACACGCAGCATCTTGGCGCGCATGGTGGCGACGGCGCCGGCGATCTCGCTGACGGTCTCACCGCGCACGCGCAATGCCATCAGGAAGCCGCCGATCTGGCCGGGGGTAGCATCGCCGGACATGATGATGTCGAAGGCCTCGCGTGCCTCCTCGAAGGAAAGAGCGCTGCCGGCGGCGACCTTGGCGATGTGGATCTTCAGCGCGCTCATCTGGCCAGGGCTTGGGTTACGGCCGCCTGATCGATGCGGACGTCATATTGCGTCTGCAACTGCGCCACCAACTGGTCGAGCAGGTCGTCGGACATGCCGGAGGTGAAGGACTTCTGTGCGTCCTGGGGCACTGAGCTGGCATCGGCCCCGGCAGGCTCGAACACCTCGGCAACCTTGAACAGGATCTGTCCGTCGCCCGCGGGCGAGGGGATCAGCCCGGTGCCGCCTTCGCCGACGCCGAACATCGCGGCGGCGCCTTCCTTGCCGAAATCGACGTCGTCCGCATCGCGCTTGACGCCGCGCTTGGTCTGCTTTTCGAGCTTGAGCTCACCGGCGATCACCTCGAGCGTGACGCCAGCCTTGAGACGCTTCTCGAGCTCCTGTGCTTTTGCGGTGAGCCGTTTGGTGGTCTCCGCCGCGGTCCAGTCGGCCACGACCTTCTGGCGGACTTCGTCCAATGTGCGGTCGCGGGCAGGCGTGATCGCGCTCACGTCGTAGAAGACGAAGCCGTTATCGGCGGTGGTGAGGCCTTCATTGTCGGTTCCGGGTTCGGATTCGAACACCGCCTTGATCAGTGCCGGCGATTCCGGCAGGTCTTTGACGATGCTTCCATCCGGCCGTTGGCCGGTGCGGTCGATGGCATCGATGGTGACGACCTTCAGCTTCAATTTGGCGGCAGCCTCGGCGAGCGAACTGCCCGAGGCGCGCGTATCCTCGTAATTGTCGTGCACGTCCAGCAAGATGCGGCTTGCCTCGCCCAGTGCCAGGTCCTTGCGGATCTGCTCGGACACTTCGGCCAGCGGCTTCACCACTTCGGGCTTGATCTCGGTGACGCGCAGCAGAACGGGACCAAAGGCGCCCTGTACGACCGGGCTGACCTCATTGACGTTTAGTTTGAAGGCAGCATCGGCGACCGCCTTGTCGGCGATCTTGTCCTTGGCCAGCGTGCCGAGCAGCGTGTCTGCCGGCGTCTTGCCTTCGGCAGCGACGATCTTGTCGAAGGTCGCGCCGGTCCTGAGCGAATCGAGCGCCGCCTTTGCGGCATCAGGTGTCTTGAACACAAGCTGCTCGATGGTGCGCATCTCCGGCGTGGTGTAGCGCGCCTTGTTCTTATTGTAGTCGTCGCTGACCTGTTGGTCGGTCACCGCGCTCAAATCCATGATGTCTTCCGGTTCGAGCCTGACATAGGAGAACTTACGGTATTCGGGAGCGGCGTAGGTTTTCTTGTTTTCCTCGAAATAGGCCGAAAGCGCGCTGTCGGACGGCGCTTCTATCGGTTCGACCAGCGATTTCGGCAAGGTCAGGTAGTCGATGGTGCGATCTTCGCCGCGATAGAGCGCGACCGCCTTGAAGAATGTATCCGGGGCCTTGAGGCCGTCCGAAACCGCCTCGACGATCTGCTGGCGGACCGCGACCTGGGCGCGGTTCTTCAAATAGTCTTCCGGCCGCATGCCGACCTGCCGAAGCAGGTACTCGAAGGTTCTCCTGTCGAAGGTTCCGGCAGGCCCTTTGAACGCCGGGTCTTCACGCGTCAGTTCGGCGAGCCGGTCCTTGGACAGGCCGAGGCCGAGCTTGCGGGCCTGCTCGTCGAGGACGGCACCCGACACGAGTTGCGCCAGCACCTGGTTGTCGATGCCGAGCGCCGTCGCTTGCTCACGGCTGATGCGCTGGCCGAATTGCTGCGACATGACGCTGAGCTGGCGATCGTAGGCGAGGCGGTATTCGTTGATCGAGACCTTGGTGCCTCCGGCCGTAATCACGGCGTCATGGCCGGCAAGACCGCCCATCAGCCGCCCCGAGATGCCCCAGATGGCGAAGCTCAACACCAACAATGACAGCAGCAGTTTCGCGACCCAGGTCCCCGCCGCGCTTCTCAACATACCAAGCATGAGTACTTCCGATTTTTGCGCATTTCGCATGCGCCGAGTCTGAAACAAGCGCAATAGCGCCCTTCCTGCCCACTGTCGATTGCTTTGTGGCCTGATTTTGATAGTGAGGGCCAGCTGGAAATTGCCCGGAGAAACAAATCCCATGACCACTGGAATCCGCCCGCTCGTCGCCGGCAACTGGAAAATGAACGGCACCAGCGCCTCGCTCAACGAGCTCAGGATGATCGGCAACGGCTTCATGAGTGGGCTCGACGCCGAGACCGAAGCGGTGGTCTGCGTGCCGGCGACCTTGCTTGCGCACGCCGCCGAGATTCTGTCGCGCACGCCGGTGCGGGCCGGCGGAGAGGATTGCCACACCAAGGAAAGCGGCGCCTATACCGGCTGCATTTCGGCCGAGATGCTGAAAGATGCAGGTGCCAGCCATGTCATCGTCGGCCATTCCGAATGCCGCGCCGATCGCAAGGAGGACGATGCCTTGGTCCAGGCCAAGGCCTCCGCCGCATGGCGCGCCGGGCTGGTGGCCATCATCTGCATTGGTGAGACAAGAGCCGAACGAGAAGCAGGAGCCACGCTCGACGTGCTGTCGCGCCAGGTCGCTGGCTCGGTCCCGCCAAACGCCACGGCTTCCAACACCGTCATTGCCTATGAGCCAATATGGGCGATTGGGACCGGCTTGACCCCGACCGCCGCCGACGTCGCCGAGGCACATGCGCATATCCGCGAAGAACTGGCACGGAAGCTCGGCAATACGGCGGCCAAGATGCGCATTCTCTACGGCGGCTCGGTCAAGCCGTCCAACGCCATCGAGTTGCTCGGCGTCAGGAATGTCGATGGCGCGCTGGTCGGCGGCGCCAGCCTAAAGGCGGCGGACTTCCTCGGCATCGCGGAAGCCTATCGAAACATCGCTTGATACAAGGGCTGGTTGCTGCATTTGAGCGGACGGCCGACGTCGAAATCGTTGCAAAGGACGCATTGCTTCCCATATTCCGGCCACGGGCTTGGAAATGCCGTCAAAGCATTGTATTGAGCCGCCTCCAAATCAGCGGCCGCACAAGGCCTTGCCAGGGTAAATTATGGAAACCGTACTGATCGTCGTCCACCTCATGGTCGTGCTCGCGCTTGTCGGCGTGGTGCTGCTGCAGCGCTCCGAAGGCGGCGGCCTCGGCATCGGCGGCGGATCGGGCTTCATGACCGCGCGTGGCGCCGCCAATGCGCTGACGCGGGCGACGGCGATCCTGGCTGCCGCTTTCTTCGTCACCTCGCTGACACTGTCGATCGTTGCGCGCTATGGCGAGAAGCCGATCGACATTCTCGATCGCGTGCCGGCGACCTCGGACGGAGCAGGCAAGGGCGTACTCAACCAATTGCCTGGAACCACGACGCCGACGCCGCCTTCAGGCACCACGGCGCCGACCCCGCCGTCCGGCAATGGCGCGGCAGCAACGCCGCCGGCAACCGCTCCGGCGACGCCGCCAGCGACAAACGGCGCCACCGCGCCGGCTACGCCGCAGGTCCCCAACCAGTAATAGGGCAACTTATGCCGCGATCTGTTGTCGTTTGAACACAGTCGCGGCAAATGCCGCACGATCATGAAGATTCGACTGCGCCTCACGCTTGAGGCGCTTCCGGCTAATCGATTATACGTTGCACGCGGCATTCTCGGCGTCCTTGGGGGGCGCCGGGCGACGCCGTGGGCAACAAGCATTGAACGATCGGATCTTCCCCATGCAGCTTCGCAGCTTCATTTTTGCCGGCCTTTGTGCCGTGCTCAGCCTAGGTGCGCCCGCTTACGCGGCCATGCCGACGGCAAACTCGGCCCACAAAGCCGCAACAACAACCGACGTCGTCAAGGTCGCTGCCAAAAGCGATGCAGCGCAATTGAAGCTTCTCAAGAAGAAGAAAGATCCGACGCCGGACGACCTTGCGCAGATCCGCAAGATCGAAGCCAAGATCGCAGCCGACAAGGACGCCGCTCGCGCCAAGGCACTCGAAGCCAGGAAGCTGGCGATGCGCGAGGCGGCGAAAGCCAAAGCCGATGCGGAACGGCAGGCGTTCCTTGCCAAGAAGAGCCAGCCGCTCGCAACGGCCAAGGTGGCTGACGCCACGCCGGCCAAGAAGAAGACCGTCAACATCATCGAACCGATTACGCCCATTGCGCCGATCCAGTCGGCCGAGCCGATCCCGGCCGAGGCCATGAACGTTGCGCTGACCGGCAACAATGGCGAGTTGCGCAGCGAACCGGTCGGGCAGAAGCCGCAGAGCGTCGGGCTGTTCGCGGGACTGTTCGGCGGCACATCCTCTTCGTCGATGTCGCTGCTTCCGGAAACACGCGCGCTCGACGCCGCGCTCGAAAGGAAGCAGGCCAAGCGGCAGTTCAAGGTCAAGCCGGAATTCGTGCCGCAGGAGGTCGAATTCACCGGCTACAACCCCGGCACCATCGTCATCGATACCAGCGCCCGTCGTCTCTACCTCGTCGAATCATCGTCAACCGCCCGCCGTTATGCCATCGCGGTCGGCCGGGAAGGCCTGCAGTTCAAGGGTACGGTTGCCGTCGGCGACAAGCAGGAATGGCCGCGCTGGATTCCGACGCTGGATATGCAAAAGCGCGAACCCAAGCACTATGGCCAGTACAAGGACGGCATGCCCGGCGGCGGCGACAATCCGCTCGGTGCGCGCGCCATCTATCTTTACGACGGCAAGAAAGATACCCACCTGCGCATTCACGGCACCATCGCGCCGCAGTCAATCGGAACCAGCGCCTCCAATGGCTGCTTCCGTATGATCAACGAGCACGTCATGGACCTTTACCGCCGGGTGAAAGTAGGCACCAAAGTCGTCATCATCTGACGCTTTGACAGATCGTGCCAAAAGGGCCGGCCTCGCCGGCCCTTTTGTTTTGATACGCCAACGACCAGAGCGCCTTCTTGGGAAAAAGCCTTCGCGGCGGTTTTTTCTCTGGCGGAATCAATTCGGCCGCGTTAAGCGATGACTCCCATGGCGCGATATGTATTCATCACAGGCGGCGTGGTTTCCTCACTTGGAAAAGGCATTGCTGCAGCGGCCCTTGGGGCTCTCTTGCAGGCGCGGGGCTATCGCGCACGCATCAAAAAGCTCGATCCCTATCTCAATGTCGATCCCGGCACGATGTCGCCCTATCAGCACGGCGAAGTCTTCGTGACCGATGACGGGGCCGAGACCGATCTCGATCTTGGCCATTATGAGCGCTTCACCGGCCGCTCGGCCAACCAGCAGGACAACATCACCACCGGCCGCATCTATAAGAACATCATCGAGCGCGAGCGGCGCGGCGACTATCTCGGCGCTACCGTGCAGGTCATTCCGCACGTCACCGACGAGATCAAGAATTTCGTCCTCAACGGCAATGACGACTACGATTTCGTGCTGTGCGAGATCGGCGGCACCGTCGGCGACATCGAAGCGATGCCGTTCCTGGAGGCGATCCGCCAGCTCGGCAACGACCTGCCGCGCAACAACGCCGTCTACGTCCACCTGACCTTGATGCCTTACATTCCGACGGCAGGCGAACTGAAGACCAAGCCGACGCAGCATTCGGTCAAGGAGTTGCGCGGCATCGGCATCGCACCCGACATACTGCTGGTCCGCGCCGACCGGCCGATCCCCAAGGAAGAGCGCAGAAAGCTGTCGCTGTTCTGCAATGTCCGCGAAAGCGCCGTCATCCAGGCGCTCGACGTCCCGCATATCTACGACGTGCCGATGGCCTATCACAATGAAGGGCTGGATTCGGAAGTGCTGGCGGCCTTCGGCATCGATCCGGCGCCGAAGCCGCGCATGGAACGGTGGCAAGCGGTGTCCAACCGCATCCACAATCCGGAAGGCGAAGTGACCATTGCCGTCGTCGGCAAATATACCGGCCTCAAGGACGCCTACAAATCGCTGATCGAGGCGCTGTCGCATGGCGGCCTCGCCAACCGGGTCAAGGTCAAGCTCGACTGGATCGAAAGCGAGATATTCGAGAAGGAAGACCCGGCGCCGTGGCTGGAGAAGGTCCATGGCATTCTCGTCCCCGGCGGTTTTGGCGAGCGCGGCTCGGAGGGCAAGATCCTGGCGGCGAAGTTCGCGCGCGAACGCAAGGTGCCGTATTTCGGCATCTGCTTCGGCATGCAGATGGCCTGCATCGAGGCGGCGCGTTCGCTGGCCGGCGTCGAGCACGCATCATCGACCGAGTTTGGTCCAACCGAGGAGCCGGTTGTCGGCTTGATGACCGAATGGCTGAAGGGCAACATGCTGGAAAAGCGCAGGGAAACCGGCGACCTTGGTGGTACCATGCGGCTCGGTGCCTACCAGGCCGACCTCGCCAAGGGATCGAAGATCGCCGAGATCTATGGCGATACCCAGATTTCCGAACGCCATCGCCACCGCTACGAGGTCAATGTCGACTATAAGGAGCGGCTCGAGGATTGCGGCCTGGTGTTTGCCGGCATGTCGCCGGACGGCGTGCTACCGGAAACGGTCGAATATCCCGACCACCCCTGGTTCATCGGCGTGCAGTACCATCCCGAGTTGAAAAGCCGGCCGCTCGATCCGCACCCGCTGTTTGCCAGCTTCATCGAGGCGGCGGTAGAGCAGTCGCGGCTGGTCTAACTAGCCGCCCATGCAAACTTACGTCGCGCTGCTCTACAGCATTGTCCTGGGCGAGGGGCGGCGGGTCGTCATGTCCGATCTGAAGGCGATGGCCGAAGGCCTGGGTCTGAATAACCCGCGCACGCTGGTGGCGACCGGCAATCTGGTTTTCGAGGCGCAAGAAACAGAACTTGCGGCGTTGGAGCAGCGGCTGGAGGTGACGTTCGCAAAGACTTTCGGCCGCCACGTCGACATCATCGTGCGCCGCGCCGACGGCTGGCTGAGGATGGCGGCCAGCAATCCGTTCCCAGCCGAATCGGCTGAGGCCGCGGACCAGGTGGCGGTGCGCGTGATGCGGGCGCCCGTTCCCGCCGAGACCGCCGCGGCGCTTGAGGCGTATGCCGGCAAGGACGAGAAGCTGCGGATTGTCGGCGGCGACATCTGGATCGTCTTTTCCCGCGAGACGCCGAGTTCGCGGCTGCTTGCGGCGGTCAGTCACAAACGTCTCGGCATCGGCACCTCGCGCAACTGGAATACGGTGCGCCGCCTGGCCGAGATGGTCGCAGAATAAACGGGGCGGCTCGCGCCGCCCCAAATCGCTCAGGCCTTGGCTATCCTGGCTCCGGCACCGAGTGCCATGGTGCGCAGCACGTAGTAGATGACGCCGGCAATTGCCACGCCGAAGAACCAGCCATAGACGCCCCACCATGACGGCAGCAGGCTGGTGAAGTTGGGCAGGATCGAGGAGAAGACCGCGCCGATACCGGCGGCGATGAAGGCATTGACATGCCAGCCGCCCTGAAAGCGGAATTCGCCATTCTCCCTGTAGAGCGCCTCGACGTCGACCTCGCCCTTCCGGATCAGATAGTAGTCGACCATCATCACGCCGAAGATCGGCCCCATCGTTGCGCCAATGATGTTGACGAAGGAGGCGGCACTGCCTTCCCAGGGCGCGAATGGATAGAGCACCAGCGCGATCAGCGCCGCGATGTAGCCGCCCTTCTTGAAGTCGATCTGGCGTGGAAAGACATTGGAGAAGTCGAAGGCCGGCGACACGAAGTTCGCCACCACATTGATGCCGAGCGTCGCCACCGCAAAGGTCAGGGCTGCGAGCGCCGCCAGGAACCAGCTGTCGAATTTCGCCGAAATCTGGTCGGGATGCAGCAGCACCTCGCCATAGACGTCGAAGGCGGCGATCGTCGTAACGCCGGCGACCAGCGAGAACAGGATAAGATTGACCGGCAGGCCCCAGATGTTGCCCTTGCGCAGCGATGCCTTGTCGGGGGCGTAGCGCGCGAAATCGCAGAAGTTGAGATAGAGCGCGGAGAAATAGGTCACCCAGATCGCGGCCACCGCAAACAGCGAGGTCCAGGAGCCCGGCGTGCCCGGCACGCCCGCGTCCTTTGTCTTTTCCAGCAGCACATCCATCGGGATGTCGCTGGTGAAAGCGAAGGTGCCTGCCTTGATGCAAAGATAGATCGCCAGGATCAGCATCATCACCCACACCGCCGGTCCGGCCCAATCCTGGAAGCGGCGCACCGTTTCCATGCCTTTCTGGATGATCAGGAGTTGCAGCGCCCAGATGACGGCGAAGCAGATCACCTCGAGCCCGGAATGGCCGAGGAAATGTGTGCTCTGGTTGAAGTCGGCGAACCATTGCGAGCGGATCAGCAGGGCTACGATCGCCCCGGAGGCGGCCGCCGTCTGCGCGCCGTACCAGAAGCAGGCGACGATGGCGCGCACCAGCGCCGGTATGTTGGCGCCCCAGATGCCGAAGGAGGCACGCGCCAGGACCGGGTAGGGCACCCCGGTCTTCACGCCGGCATAGCCGACCATGTTCATCAACGCATAGATGATCAGCGAACCGATACCGATGGCGATGATGAAGTTGACGAAGCCGCCGCAGAACAGGAACAGGCTGGCAGCGAGATAGTAGCCCCACAGGCTGTGGACGTCCGACGTCCAGACGTTGAAGATCGAGAACGGTCCCCAGTTTCGAACCTTCGCCGGAGCGAGATCCTCATTGTACAGGTCCGGTGATGCGCCTTGTATTGTCATTGCTATGTCCTCCCCTTGCAACCGCACGCGCCTCCACGCATGGCACGCAGGTTAAGCCTGACGCAGGGGAACCGGCAAGCAGACGATTTGCCGGCTTTGGGCTTAAAGTCATTCAATGAGAAACGCGCTTATCGGCGTGGCGTCGTTGAGCTTCTAGCGCCGGCGATTCGTGGGGTGACACCAATCGCTCGACCTAAGCTCCAGAGTCCACCTTGTGCGTGATCAGGGCGGCAAGCTTTTTGGGCGCTTGTGCGCGATAACTCTCATCGAGCCATGACTTCAGTTGTCCCATCGGTGGCAGTTCGTCCGGTGCTGGTTCGAACGTCACCCATCCGCTCTTGCCAAGGCCGTACTCCGTCGGCGACGCATAGTGGAGCTTTCTCGCCTCGTCGCCGCTGTAGGGGAGTTTGAGGGAGATGCTGAACGGTTCGCCTTCAAGGCTCAAATAAGCAAAGGTCTTGCCTTTCACCGCGAGATCGTCGTGACCAGGCCACGGACTCTTTGTCTCGGCGCCTGGATAGGTGAGGCCGAAGGCGCGTAGTTCCTTGAGAACGGCATCGGTCGAAGCGCGCGATTTCCTACTCATCAACTCTCCTCCATCGCTGTCGGTGGCTATCCTGGCAGACGAGCCGACGGGGAGCCTCGACAGCAAGAGCTCGGAGCAGGTGTTCACAATCCTGCAGGTGCGCGAACGCGGCAAGACGGTCGTGGCAGTCACGCATGACCTCGACATGGCCGCACGCATGGATCGCCGCATTCACATAGTGGACGGGAAGATCAGCTGAACCGGGCCACGGCGCGATCAGGCCACCGCCGACGTCTCGAAACTGGCCTCGAGCCAGGCTATTGCGCCCGTCACGTCGTCGAGGACATAGGTTGCGGCCGTCGGTCCGTTCGGCTTCACGCGGATGGAGATGCCGCCAATTTCATTGATCGCCTCGAAACCGTGTTCGTCCGATGTATCGTCTCCGAGGAATATCGGCCGCCGGCCAACAAAGGGCGGAATGTCCATGAAACGCCGGATGGCAGCACCTTTGACGGCTTCCAAAGGCATGAGCTCGACGCCGGCGTTTCCCGGAAGCACCCGATAACCCTTCGGAAGCCGGGCCAATGCCTGTTCGACGAGCTGGATTGCGGGTGCAAGCAGTTGCGGTGCTGCTCTTGTATGAACGGCAAGGACCGGCCCCTTGCGCTCGACATAGACCTTGCCGCTGCCCAGTTCGGCCTCGATCTCGTCCGCAAGGGCGGCGATGTCGGCCGGCGCGTCGGCGGCATCGATCGGACCGCTCGGCGTCAGCCGGTGCTCCAGCCCATACAGTCCGGCAATCCGCAGCTTCAGCGGGTGGAACAGCTTGTCCACGGCGGGAATCGATCGGCCGGTGATGAAGGCGACCGCACCATCCAGCCGCCGCTCGATGCGTTCGAGCAGATTGCGCAATTCCTCGCCGACGAACACCGCGTCGGGATGGGCAGCGTGTTCCAGCAGGGTTCCGTCGATGTCGAGGAAGAGCGCCCATTGCCCTTCCGACAGGTTCAACGCCGGTGGTTGTTCAAAGCTTTTCACGACGCTGCCTTCCGAGCCCGCTCGAACATCGAGATGACGTTGTTGGTGTTCGATGGCGGGCGCTCGCCGGTTCCGGTCACCCTGTCGAGATCGCCGCGTTTGCGCAGGCGCGCGGCGTCCAGCAGCATGCTGCCGGCCCAGCGGTAGACATTGTTGTCGCGGACCATCTCGCGCATCGGCCGCAAACGTTCGCGCTGCTCTTCCGGCGTCATCGTCAGCGCCTGCAACAGCGCCTCGCTCATCATGGCCGCATCGTAGGGGTTGACGATCAGTGCTTCCAGCAATTCGCGCGAGGCACCGGCGAAGGTGCTGAGCAAAAGCACGCCCTGTTCGTCGTCGCGCGCTGCGACGAATTCCTTGGCGACAAGGTTCATGCCGTCATGCAGACTGGTGACCATACAGATGTCGGCGGCACGATAGACCTCGTAGACCTGCTCCTGCCGATGATGTTCGGCGACCATCAGGATAGGGCTGTATGTCTCGCTGCCATAGCGCCGGTTGAGCTCCTCGGCACAGCGGCGGCATTCGTCGTGGAGTTGCTGGTAGGCGGGCAATGTCCCCCGGCTCGGCGCGGCGATCTGCAGGAAAACCACCTTGCCTATCCATTCGGGATATCTCGTGAACAATTCGTCCAAGGCATGGAAGCGATCGAGAATGCCTTTCGTGTAGTCGAGGCGCTCGACGCCAACGCATAGTTTGGTATCCGCAGACAGGCCGAATCTGTCGCGCACGCTGGCGCGGCACTCCTCCACAGACGGCAGTTTTGCCAGCAATTGGGCCGGCCATTCTATGGAAATGGGATAGGCGTGGACCAATGTGGTCTGCCCACCATAGGAGATTGCCGCGTCTGCCCGTTCGATCCGGCTCTCCAGAAAGCGGTCGACACTTTCGGTGAAGTTGTTGGCATGGAATTGGGTATGAAAGCCGATGATCGAACTGCCGAGCAGTCCTTCCAGGATCCGCTCACGCCACGGACAGATGCTGAATACTTCCGAATTAGGCCACGGGATATGCCAGAAGGTGATGACTATCGCGTCCGGCAGGCGCTGGCGGATCATGCGCGGCAGCAGCGCGAAATGATAGTCCTGCACCAGCACGATCGGCCGTTCGTTGCGGGCTTCGGCAACCACCGTATCGGCGAATTTGCGGTTGACGGCCTCGTAGGCGTCCCAGTCCGAGGCGCGAAACACGGGGCGGGTGAAGGCGATATGGCAAAGCGGCCATAGGCCCTCATTAGCGAAGCCCAGATAGTAGCCCTGATATTCCTCCTCCGTCAGCCAGACCCTGCGCAGCGTGTAGGACGGATTGCCTGGCGGCACCTGCACCCGGTCGTCCTTGTCGACGGTGAGACGGTCTGCCGTGCCGCCGCCATAGGCGATCCAGGTGCCGGCACAGGCGCGGGTGATGGGCTCGAGTGCCGAAACCAGGCCGCTGGCCGGCACCAAAAGTTGGACCCCGTCGTCCTTGATGTTGTGGATGTAGGGTTCGCGGTTGGACACCACGATGACCTGTGCGTCCGGCAGGTCGTCGGCCAGGATCTTGCGCAACGTGTCGGGCGACCACGTGACCAGTGCCGCATCGGCGGACTGGCCGTTCTTTTCGAACTCGCGCAGCACCTTGCGTGCCGCTTCCGAGGCGACATCCTCGCTCGGCGTGTATGCGGCGGCCGTTGCGCGACCGCGGCGCTGGCGGGATATCGACAGGAGAATGGCAAAAGCGGAAAAGCCAAAACTTGCAATCAGCAAAACCCAGAGCAGGTTTACAGTATAATCTGACATGGAATGTGATCTCGCCTCCGGCCGGCCGATAGCCGTTTTTTTTATTTGTTTTCTGGTTCGCCGCCGTATGACAACGACAGCGTCCCCACCCCGCCCATTTTTGCAACGCACAAAGAGGCTATCGGTTCCGGACGATTGCAACGCGCGCGTCATTTTCGATGCGCCGCAGCGCGGCGGCATCAAGTGCGCACGATGAGCGGCACCATCCCCTCATACCGGTCGGCAAGAAAGGCGACGACCCGGTCGCCGACACGCTGGAATGTGAGGTCGACCACTGTCGAGCCGACACCCAGATGCCGCAATGTCAGCGTGTCGATGCCGATCGGCAGCCTTGGGCGGGTGACCCGGATTTCGCTGTTCCAGCCGTCGATTTCGAGCCCAAGGCAGGCCTGCATCAGCATGAAGGCCGATCCCGCTGACCAGGCTTGCGGCAGGCACGCGACGGGATAGGCGATGGGCGCTTCGCCCGGCGACCGGGTAAAGCCGCAGAACAGTTCCGGCAGCCGCATGTTGAAATGGACAGCCGATTCGAACGTGCCGCTCATCAGCCGAACCACGCTGTCGCGCACGCCATAACGTGCCAGGCCTGCACCGCACATGGCGGTGTCGTGCGGCCAGATCGAACCATTGTGGTAGGACATCGGATTGAAGAATATCGCATCGTCGGCCAGCGTCCTCACGCCCCAACCAGAGTGGAACGACGCGGAGAGCAGCTGATCGGCGACCATCTGCGCCCGTTCCGGCTCGGGCAGCCCGACAAAGAGAAGATGGCCGGCATTCGACGTCCGTACCTTGCAGAGCTCGCCTGCACCATCGATCGCCAGTGCATAGAAATTGAGATCGTCCATCCAGAAATGGCGTTCCACCGCGGCGCGCATGGTTTCGGCGCGTTCCTCCCAATGATCGGCCTTGTCGTCCTCGCCGCGGCGGCGGGCGAGCGCCGCCAGCCCACGGAACGCGGCAAAGACGTAGCCTTGCACCTCGACCAGGGCGATCGGCCCCTTGGGCATGCGGCCATCGGCATGGAAGACGGAATCGAAACTGTCCTTCCAGCCCTGGTTGGCAAGGCCGGTCTCGGCGCCGCGCTGGTAGGTAACGAAGCCGGTCGCGCGGCTTGTCTCCTCCGTCCATTCGGCCGCTGCACAGAGCGATGGCCACAGGCTGTCGACGAACGCCATGTCGCCGGTACGATCCGCATAGGCGCAAGCGAGATGAATATAGAGCGGCGTGGTATCGACGCCGCCGTAATAGCGGCCGAACGGGAGCTCCCGCAGTGCCGCCATCTCGCCCTTGCGGGTCTCGTGCATGATCTTGCCGGGCTGCGAATCGCTGAACGGCGACGTTTCGGTCGCCTGATGCTGGGCGAGAAAGGCGAGTACGCCGCGCGCCAGCCCAGGATTCAACCACAGCATCTGCAATGCGGAAATCACCCCGTCACGGCCAAATGCCGTCGAGAACCAGGGTATGCCGGCATAGGGGTAAGGTCCGGTTGCAAGCTCGGTGGTCAGCAGCGCCACGTCCGCGCGCGCGCGTTCGATCCAGTCGTTGAAGACGCGGCCAGAACTGTGCACCGTCGCGCCGTGGCGGCGTTTGGCGCGCATGCCGAAGCGAGCGCGGGCGGCTGCAGCCCGAAAACGGTCGCGGTCGGGTGTCTCCGCCACTTCCGGGCCGACCTCGATATAGAGGACCTCGCTGCTGCGCTTCGTCACCGCAACCAGGAAATCCGCGCGGCTGGCGGTCAAATTGTCCGGCGCCTGCGAGAACGAGATCGCCGACAGGCGCACGAGTTGGTCCAGCCCGTCATATCGAAGCACCACGGATGTCGGACTGGTCTCGGCGGCGTGGGCTATTCCGCGCTTGAGCCGGGTCGAACCGCGCACCTCGAACATGTCGCGGAAATCTGCTGCGAAATGCAAGGAAACCCGAATGGCCGACGATTCCTGGCTGTAGTTGGAAAGGGTGATGCGCTCGAACAGCCGGTCCTGCCAAAGCAGCCTGACGCGTTCTATGTGGATCGCGCCCTGCGGAATGTCGCGACCACCGACACTCTGGATCGGCAGATTGGTCAGGTTCGAGGTGAAAAGCACATTGTCCTGGCTGAGCGAGGCGCCGAGCAACGACATTTGCCGGCCACCGACCGTCAGCCGGAATTCCGAAAGCACACGCGTGTCGTCTCGGAAAAAGCCATCGCCGGCGCCGCGGATGTCGCCATAGGCGTCGGCCACCGCGAAGCAGTCGGCTTGCTTGAGGGCGAACAGCCGGTGCGGCTCCCGGGGCGCAACCTCGTCGAGGGAGGCAAGGGCTACGGCGGGATCAAGCTTACGCTCGTCGAGTTGATTCATACGTCACAAGCTCTGTCGTTTCGTTCCAACGTCCACAATGACGCCGATCAGGACGCTCTCGCTTCACCGGGAGTACCGATCAGGCGCACATAGGCAGCCACATAGTCGTGGGCCATTCTCGTGGCAGAAAAACGGTTTTCGAACACGGCTCTCACCTGTCGCCTGTCGAGGCGCAGCAATTCCGGTATCGAGGCGACCGCAGCATTGACCGTATCGACAAGGAAACCGGTCACGCCGTGGTCGATGATCTCCGGCAGGGCACCGCATTTCCAGGCGATCACCGGCGTGCCACAGGCCATAGCCTCTATCGCGGCAAGACCGAACGGCTCCGGCCAATCGATCGGAAACAGCAGGCCGGCCGCCTTGCCGAGGAATTCCGCTTTTCTGTCCTCTTCGATCTCGCCGATATAGTCGACACGGTCGCCGTCGATCAGCGGCTCGATCGTGTCGTGGAAAAAAGGGCGGTCGTCGTCGCCGATCTTTGCCGCAAGCTTCAGTTTCAGCCCGGAGCGCAAGGCGATCTCAATGGCACGGTCCGGGCGCTTGTCGCGCGACAGCCGGCCCAGAAAGGCCAGATACGGCTCGTCCACCTCCGTCTCGAAAGTCGGCTCGTACATATTGATCGGTAGCCCGTGATGGATGGTCGCCAGCCAATTTGCCCTGGGTAGCCCGGTTCTCTGGCTGCGCGAAATCGAGATCATCGGAAAGCGCGGAAAATGATCGTAGGCCGGGGCCAGGTCGACATAGTCGAGCCTGCCATGCGGTGTCGTCACCGTCCGGTCGGGCATGTATTCGAAGAAAGGAAAATGCAGGAAGTGGCTGAGATGGAAATGGATGATGTCGAACTGTTGCGCACGGCTCCTCACCTCGGCGAGCATCGAGAGATGCGCCGCGGTTTCGGATTTGTGCGGGCGCGGATCGAGACGGAGCGCGCGCTCGCGACACGCCACCAATTTCGCCGACGTCTTGGTATCGCCGCTGGCGAACAGGGTCACGTCATGGCCAAGCTCGACCAATCCTTCGGTCAGATAGGAGACGATGCGCTCCGTCCCTCCATAGAACCGGGGTGGCACGGATTCATGGAGCGGCGCCACATGGGCTATTCTCATGTTTTGGCATTTCCCTCAAAAAGACTGTTCGTGGCATCGAAATGCATCAGCCGCGCTAACGTTCCCGTACAATGGCAAGATGCCACCCAATTGGGGCAAGATGTCACCCAATTGGAGCTGCCGGGCGCGTCGACCGTTGCTCGTCTCGTCCAGCAAACATTTTTCAGGCCAAGCCATGTTTTGCCGGGAACCAAAGTCGGGTTCGCGAGTTTAGTGGGGTTCGATCGCACGCATCCGGTCGACGGGGAGGAAATGATGGACCGCTTGCAATTCTTTTCGCCCGTGCGGATTTTGCGCGGACAGGGACAGCCCGTGGAGGAGATCGACAGCGTTGCCGAAGCGATGGCATTCTTGCGAAAATGGCCGGCCGGGCGGCGCGGGCCGGTTTACCAGTGCGCCGTGAATTGCTGCGCTGCGGCCATGGCCGGCCGGATGTCGGCCGAGGAAGCGAGAAAGGCTTTTGCCGGCTTCGCCCGGATCACCCGCCTGCTCGAGGGCGATCGGCCGTTGCCGATGAGCGGCGAGGATCGGCATCGCGATCACGCCTTGAGGCGATAGGCAAGCTGCCGCAGATGGTCCGAGCAAGGGCATTCAGCCTGAGCGCCTGATCGGCGACCGACTCGCTTTCGCGAACAGTCGTTTGAGCTGAGCAACGGCGCCGTTTTCGCTGATGTAATCGCGATAGGCGACGTAATCGGGGTCGCGTGACAGATGGCATTCCTCGGTGATGGCGCGGAGTGCGTAGATGGCATTGAGCGCGAGCAGGATGGCGGAGTGCCGCAGCGCTTCAGCGGGTCCTGCGGCGGTGAGGAAAGGTAGGGAGACCAGCCACCACGACAGGTTTTTCGAAACATAGGCCGGATGCTTGATCCAGCGATACGGTCCGCAGGTGATGATTCCGCGATTGGTGAGATTGGAAAATCTCAGGCCAAAGCTCACGGTGGACCAGACAAAAATCAAGATGCAGAAGAGGATCGCCGATCCCCAGAAAACCTGGAGCGCCGGTGAGGGCATCACCGCCGTCCAGTTGGCGCCCGTTTCGTAGTTCAGGTAGGCACGGGTGGCGGCGTTGATGGGTTCATAACAGGCAAGACAGACCAGCCAGCCGAATACGGTGGGCTCGACGGTGCGGATATGATTGTCGAGGACGCGCAGCGTGAAGACGTAGCCGACGACCGCGACAAGAACATCCACCATGAACAGGAGATCGATTGCAAAAGCGTGCCAGCGCATGATGTCGAATCGATACGGTTGTTCCAGCCCGGCAAGGATCGAACCCAGTGTGGAGCACAGATAGACGAACATCAGCGGCAGGAAGAAGCCTTTGACGATCCAGCTCCGCACGTGCTGGCGTATCTGCTCGGTCCTTTGCGGCACGGCGCCGCTGAGGACGAATGCACCGATTTCGGCATATGAATCTTCCGGATCGGTCTGCCGGCGGTCGACATAGGCAACATAAAACGGCGCGGCGACGAGCAGCGCCGGCAAGGTGTCGTAAAGCGCTGCCCAGTAGGGGGCGTAAAACCCACGCCGGTATTCCGGCACTATCCAGTAGACTGCGGCAATGGTCGTGAGCGTGACGATGAAGCCGATGAGCTTGCGCACGACGCGCTCGACTTCAAGCGCTCGCATCGGCTTCGCCTGCAATCCCGTCGAACGCCTCCGGAACGTCTGGAAATAGGCCGTGTCGACCGCGATCATCGCTGCCGCGGTAGCTGCAATGACAGTCATGGCCTGCAAATGCACAGGCCAGCTTCTGTTGACGAGCACTCCGACGGCCAGCGCAAGACCAAACAGTCCTGCAAGGCCGGTTAGGGGCGCGGTCGCGGATTTCGGTTGGAGCGTCAAGCTGCTACTCCCGTTGTCATGAGGGTTGATCGTCGTCGGCGGCCGCCACGGGTCACGTAGTGTGCCCACCCGCCGCCGCGGTGCCACTTGAGCAGCTGCTACACTCCACCGCTGCCGTTGGATCCGCTGCTGCTTGTCCCGTCGTTGCCGCCGCTGGATCCGCAGCTACTGCTCGATCCGCTTGAGCCGCCGCTGCTTGTTCCGTCATTGCCGCCGCTTGAACTGCTGGTGCCACTCGAACCGCTGCTACCGCTCGAACCGCTGGTGCCGCTGGAACCGCTGCTGCCGCTCGAGCCGCTGCTGCCGCTGGATCCGCTGCTGCCGCTCGAACTGCTGGTGCCGCTCGAACCACTGCTGCTGCTTGAGCCGCCGATGGGCCTGTTGTTGAGGTTGTGTGGGGAGCGATGGTTGTTCGCGCCCTCGTGTATATTTTCGCAGGTGCATTTGCGCTGATATTTGGTGCCGAAAGCACTGTGTTCATTGCTCGCCTTCTTGCAGACCAACCTATGGCAAATCAAATTCGCTTCGGTTGTCTCGGGGGTAAGGCCGGTGATCACTATTGCGGTTGTCGTGGCCGCCATGGCCACGATCGAGAACCGGAGTAAATTCCGAAAATTTTGCATAGATACCTCGCTTTCTGACGCCTCGCTTCTCGGGCTCGCGCCCAAGCTTCCTGATTGTCGAGTGGGTATTTGCAACAAGGCCGCATACGGATCGCTTACGCCTCAGCAGTCGGGCTCAGGGCGGCGAAAAAAGTTGAACAAAGCGCAGACAATGCTGCCGCATTGCGGTATTTCGACCAGAAAAAGGAAGATGCACTTTGGGGGAAACGGAAAATGTCGAAACGGCTTAGACTGGTGCTGGGAACGGCCGGCGCAATTGCCGTCGCCATTGTCTGGGGGATCATCGCCACGTTGTTGGGTGTGCCATCGATTCTGATCACTGTAGGAGCGGTCGCGATCGGCGCGGGCATCTACAGCTATGTCGATCGAAGCCGAAGCTGATCCGGTTATCAGGCTACGGGCATAACGCAAAAATCCCACCGTCGCAGACTGTCTGCGGCAATGCTCAGTGTACGAAAATTACCAACGACAGCGGTCTGTGGAACGAGTGGCCTGCCGAAGCTATTGTGGTGTCGGTCCGAGACACCCCCGCCTCGGGTCATTGGCTCACCCAGCCGAGTGGTCCGCTGCTACCCAATGGCAGCGGACCTTCATCCGGAGGACAGACCCGGAAGACGGATTGTGCCGAATCGAGGGAGAACGATGGTCGTTGACGAGATTGCCGCGCGGCGCCTGAAAATTCTGCTCGAGCAATACATGGAGACCAGGAAGAGGCGCCACGATGCGGTTTCCACCGCAGCGGCTGAGATCGCGATCAGGGCTGTCATGCCGAATTGCCCGGCCTCCGGAAAAGTCCTGGACGACATGATTGCGGCATGTGCGTTCGAACACGGGCTGGGGGTGCTGTTCGATCGACCTGACGCATGAAGGCCTAAACGCCATGAATCCCAACGCCAAAATCGCACGGTGCTGTCGTGCACAAATCCGACGCTGTTCCTGAGGCGCTCGCCACTAAAGCGCATCGCGTCGATCGGCCTCATGCGATGCGCTGTAAGTGCCTGTTTTTGTGCATGTCGTTGCCGCAAAACCGCTGCACAGTTTTGCGCGACATGCATTAGAGAAACCGACCGACCGGAGCAGCCATGCCGAGATATTTTTTCCATTTCCGAAACAATGAGGGCCGCTTGACGGAAGATTTCGAGGGTCAGGAGTTGGACGGTTTGTCCGCGGCTCAGGATAACGCAATGGCCTCGGCCAAGGAAATCCTGGCCGAGGGCCTGCTCAGCGGCAGCCCGGTCCTGACAGGTCTTTCCTTCGAAATCTGCGACGAGAACCGGAAGCTGCTTTTCCGATTTCCATTCTCGGAAGCTGCCGAAAAGGCCGGCACTCGGCCGTGATTGGCCAAAAGCCCCGCGATGCGGGCGAGCTTTGATCGAGCCTGGCTGAAAAACCGCATGTCGCGGCAAGACGGTCGTGGGTGCAAATCAGCACCATAGCCAAATTAGTAGCATAGCTGCCGGCACAAAGCAAGAACAAATATGGCTTGCCTTGCCTACGGGGCATTACTTATGTCCCTGCGTGTGCCGGCCCGGGCTATCGTGCGTTTCAGGAACTCGAGGGCAGGCACGGGTAGGGGGCGCCAAGCGACGTTGCCATTTCCAACCAGTATGTCGATTTGTCGGGCCGGGTGTTCGTCAACTTACCGAAACGTCTTCGCAGGATGCTGTGATCAGGAGTTCCTTTCTCCCGCGGTTGCGTTTACAGGACGCTCAGGACAGTGTCGTTTGCGCGCCGGCAACTGGACCGAGTTAGGCCGGGCGCACAGTCCCCCTCCGTCAAGGAAACCAATCCGGCGCCGTTTTTGGAGAACAATGATTTGTGGTGGTCAAATAAGCAAAAGAGATTCAAGGGAACGTGGGACGACCGACTGGACGGCCTATTCTCAGCAGAGGTCGACTACGCCGGGAAATCCATTCTCGATGTTGGCTGCAACATGGGTATTGTCGCCTATGAGATATCCAAGCTAGGACCGAGTTCGATCCATGGGATCGACATTCTCAAGCCGCATATCGAGACGGCCAGGATGATCTTCCTGGGTTGTCCGGTCCAAAGCCAGTTCGATTGTCTCGATCTCGGCAGCCGGAAGCTGCAAAATGTTCTCAAACCGCAGTACGACATCGTCATGCTGCTGGCGGTCTACCATCACATGCAGTGGAGCCTCGGCGCGGACAAGGCGCGACGCGTGCTGTGCGATATCGCCGGGCGTGCTCAAACGATCGTTGCCCGCGTCCCTCCTGGCAAGGATAAGGAGATGATCGCGGTGCTTTCGGATGTGGGCTTTTCAATCAAAAGCAATCACACATCGCCTCTTGGAAGCCATCTCATGGTCCTCGCGAAACACTGACCGGGCATAGCGCGGCCGACGGCGAATGGCGCAAGAGCCGCGTGGCTGGGATCCGCTATGCTCGGATGCGAGGAACCGACAGTCATAAGCCGATGACGTGCAAGGATCCGGTTCGGCATTGACTGCGGTCGGGAACGAAGCCACAGACAGGTGATCGAAACCGTCTCGTGCTTCAAGACAACACGAAGACCGGACGGGATCGCAACGGGCGGCGACAAGATGATTGCAAAGAAACGAGTGTCAACGGTCCCGGCATATCCGCTGATCAAGCGTCTGATTGGCGAAAATCTGCCGCCGCACAAGATGCTGTATGTGACAGGTTTGCTGTGCTCGATCGCTGCTGCTGCCGCGGTCGGCGCGACGGCCTGGATCATGAAAGTCATGATCAACACCATCTATGTCGAGCGAGATGCTGCCGCTGTATCGGGTATCAGCGTCGTCATCATCGGCATTTTCCTGGTCAAGGGCATAGCTGCCTACTGCCAGACCGTCACAACGGGAAAGATTCGCCGGGCTATCGTTTCGGACCTGCAAAACCGGCAATTTTCTCGAATGGTGCGTTTCGACATCAGCCGTTTCGCGAACCAGCATCCGGCAAAATTCATCTCCAAAATCATGTTCAACGCGCGCGCCGGGGCGACCGTTATTCTCACCCTCACGAGCAGCGCCGTCTCTGATCTGCTGACCCTGATTGCCTTGGCCAGCGTCATGGTCAAGCAGGACCCGGTGATGTCGCTGATATCCGTGGCGGTTCTGCCGATGCTGTTCCTGTCAGTCGGCGCGATAACCAGGAAGCTCAAGGCGCTGGCGAGGGGCGAGACGGAATTGGCCGCGCAGGTCCAGTCGATCGGCACGGAAGCCGTCGAAGGCATCCGCACCATCAAGTCCTTCCAGCTCGAGGACAAGGCCGTCGCCAGCTTTGCAAAGGCCGTCCGCAAGATGGAAAGACGTGGCATCCAGATCAACCGGACGTCAGCATTGATGAGCCCATTGATGGAGACCGGCGGCGGCGTGATCATCGGGCTTTTCGTTATGTACGCCAGCTGGCAGACCCTCGGCAACGGCAAGACGCCCGGCGAATTCATGGCCTTCATTACCGCGTTCCTGCTTGCCTATGAGCCTGCCAAGCGGTTGGCCCGGGTCAATGTCGACATTCAGAAGCAAATGGTCGCCGTCGAGCAGATGTATGATTTGATCGACACGCCCGAGCAGCGGCGACTCGCGATCGCGGGCGAGCGTCTGACCGACGTCGATGGTGGTATCCGCTTTGAAGATGTGGCCTTTTCCTATGACGGCAACAGCCCCGCGCTCGAGGGTGTTTCCTTCGATGTCCGACCTCGTGAGAAGCTGGCGATCGTCGGCCGCTCCGGCGCCGGCAAGACCACCATCGTCAATCTAATCCTGCGTCTGATGGAGCCGGACAAGGGCAGGATCCTGATCGACGGAAAGGACATTTCGAAGATCAGCCTGGCCGACGTCCGCGATAACATCGCACTTGTGTCACAGGACGTCTTCCTGTTTGAAGGCTCGATCCGCGACAACATTCGCGACGGCCGCCCGAATGCCACGGATCAGGAAATCGAATCCGCTGCGAACCTCGCCCGGGTCACCAGCTTTGCTTCGGCGCTCGAAAACGGGCTCGACACGCTTGTCGGGCCAAGCGGCACCAACCTGTCCGGCGGGCAGAAACAACGCGTTGCCATCGCACGCGCCCTGCTCAAGAATGCTGCGGTAATCGTCTATGATGAAGCGACATCGGCGCTTGACGGTGAAAACGAACGGGCAGTCATGGAGGCAGCCTTCGACAACACATTTCAGCGCACAGTGATCTGCATTGCGCACAGGCTGTCTACAATCAAGGCGGCCGATCGTATTCTCGTGTTTGACGCCGGACAGCTTGTCGATGCTGGAACGCATGACCAGCTTTCCAAGCACAGCGAGATATATCGTTCGATATTCCACCTGGAGACGGCCGATCCGATGGTCGAAAGCGGCAAAAAGCTGCGGCAGAGCGTATTGCGCTGAAGGCCGATGACCAGCTTTTATCACGGTTCCTATGTCCGGTATGTGATTGGTGGACTGGGCCTTCAGGTGCGCCGGTACAAAAAGGCGGTGCGCGGGTTGTTTTCCGGTCGCAAGCAGCCTCGTTCCATTCTTGAGCTGCAGGCCAAGGTTGCGGCCCTGATTGTGCGCAGGGACTGGAAAGGCCTTGAAGCCGGTACCAATGAGATGGCTGTCACGGCCGATCATAATCGCGACCCCGAGCTGATGCAGAAGGCGGGCCAGGCGTTCGAACGCCTTGGCAACTTTGCGCGGGCAGCTGAGCTTCGGCTTTCCGCTCGCCGGCTGCGGAAAGGGAAAGGCGCCAACGAGTGGACCGGCGAGAATCTCGGATCGGATACACTGCTGATCGATCTTGTGGAGGATGACCCGCGCAGCCTTGGCCGGGTTATCCGCCACGCGCGACTGGCCGGCGCTGCCGCTGCCTATGCGCAAAGCGCAACAATCCGGGTCGAGCCGCGCCTGGTATCAATTCTGCAGCGAACGTTCCCGAAGGCGACCGTGGTCCCGGCGCAGCGGGATGTGGTCGGCGACAAACACGCGACTTTCGAAGATCTCGCCTGGGTGTTCGGACGCGATGCCGAAAAACTTGCTGCCGACTTCGTGCCGCTGCGGGCAGATCCTGAACTCGTCGAGACATTCCGCAAGCGCTATCGCTCGATGACGGATCTGCCGCTGGTCGGTCTCTCCTGGGGCAGCAAGTCCCATACCAAGGACGTGCCTGATTTTCCTGAATGGGCACGGTTCATCGCCCAGACGCCAGCGACATTCGTTTCGCTCCAGTACGGGCAGGTCAAGCCGGCGTTGCGGCGCCTTCGCAACGGCAACGACGCGCGTCTGATCTTTGACGACAGCGTCGACCAGATGGTCGACATGGACCGTTTCGCCGCACAGGTCGCCGCACTCGATGCTGTCGTGACGATCAGCAATACGGCGGCCCATCTTGCCGGAGCCATTGGCGTGCCGAGTGTTTTCCTCATCGACGATAATTTTCAGACGGCATGGCCGGTGATCGGCGACCGGACACCCTGGTATCCGAAGGGCATTGTCATTCGCAAGGAGGGACGCCCTTGGTCGCTGGTGCTCGACGAGGCCGGCCGGCGGCTCTCGTCGATCCTGACGACGCTTTCCGACGCCCCCCGAGGACGATAGAACATCGCCGTGCAGAACAGACGAACCATCCTTCAGAAGGCAAAAACCGCCGATCTGCGCCCGCAAGGCGCTGTCGGCAAGCGGCTGCAGAAGGTTCTCGAGCGGGCAAAGGAACTTCTTAGACGTCCCTCGCGCCACGCCGACGAAAGCGCCGAAAGGCATATGAGGCTGATGGAGGAAAGCGTGCAGCGTGGTGACTGGCAAACTGCTCGCGACCATGCACTGGCGCTTGGCGCGCTTGGTGAGCAGCTTGGCGATCTCGGCCTGATCAAGAAAGCGGGGCGCGGACTGAGGCGTCTCGACGGAGGAAATCGCATCTGGCAGTTGATGGCGGCGAGCAAGCAGCGCGGCAGACCCGATTGGGATGGCAGTGATCTTGCGGATCGCACGCTTCTGGTCGATCGTCGCGAAGGCGACCTGGCGATCTTTTTCCAGTTCGCGTCGCTGCTTGGTCCAGTGGTCGCGGCTGCCGGTCGATGCATTGTCTTCGTCGAGCCGCGACTGGCACCGCTTTATCGCAGAACATATCCTGCGCTTGATGTCAGGATTGAAGGGGAAGAGGACATGGCGGCAGTGGACGCCGATGTCGTTGCCGGTTTCGAGACACTCGCAAAGCATTTCTGGCCGGACGACCCGGCGGCACGCGCGCCCTTCGTTCCGCTGGAGCCGGACCGCCGACTGGTTGCCGAGCTGCGCGGCACCTATCTCGATGGCGGCCCAGGTCCCCTGATCGGATTTGCCTGGGGAAGCCTGAACAAGAGCAAGGATCTGCCGGCTCTGGACGATTGGCGGACGCTGTTCAGCAGCCTGCCGGGGCGCCTGGTCAGCTTGCAATATGGCGATGTCGGGCCGGCCCTCTCCGAGTTCGAGCGCCACGCTCCGGGGCGCATCATCCATGACGCTTCAGTCGACCAATTGACGGACATGGACCGCTTTGCCGCCCAAATTGCGGCGCTCGACGCGGTGGTCACGATCAGCAATACCGGCGCCAACCTCGCCGGAGCGCTCGGCGTGCCGACGATTGTCATGCTCGACGATGGATTTCGGCTGTCCTGGCCTGCTTTCGGTGAGACCGTCGCCGCATATCCGAGCGTTCGACTGGTCCGAAAAGGCGGCCGAGCCTGGGCGTCGGCAGTCCAGGAAGCAGGCGGACGGGTCATGCAAATCATCGGCGGAGCTGGCGATGGAGGGTAGCCAACTTCTCGGCCGGTTGCGCCGCGCTGTCGCGCTTGCAGGCTACAGATACAAGGTCTGGTTCCGACGTCACCGGCGGCAGCTCTTCCTTCGCTGGCGCGACGGCGACATTGCCGATCAGATGGCGGATTATCGGCGAAGCGTCGAGTCCCGCGATTGGCCAGCGGCACTGCCGAAAGCCCTGGCTCTTGGATCCATTGCGAAGTCGAGGGGCGAGGTCCACCTGATCGACGAGCTCAGCAAGGCGCTGATGCGGATGGGCGCCTATGGCGCAGCCGCCGAACTCAGGATCGCCCGACGCCACATCGTCAACGGCCGCGTCGATGGCGAGTGGCTGGGCCAGGATATTTCGGGCCAGACACTGCTGGTCGATCTGATGGAAACCGAAAAGCAGGGTCTGGCCACCGCGATCCATCATGCGAGTTCCGTCGGCTGTGCGTTGGGGCGCGCCGCCCGTTCGATCGTCCTGGTCGAGCGCCGCCTGGTACCGCTCTTTCAGCGCACTTTTCCGACCGCCGATGTGCGGCCGGTCGGCGCTGACGGCAAGGCTGCCTATGGCGAGGCGCAGGCCTTCGCCGGCGTCCAGCATCTGACTGCCGTTTTCGAGACCGACGAGGCGACGATCCGCGAGCATTTCGTGCCCCTTAAGCCGGATCCGGCCCGGGTCGCTGAACTTCGCGCCCGCTACCGGCATGAACGACGGCCGTTGGTCGGTATCGCATGGGGCAGCTCCAATCCCGGCAAAGACCTGCCGCCGCTAGCCGCCTGGCGAAACCTGATCGGCCGACCGGACCTCCGGTTCGTCTCGCTGCAGTACGGCCAGATCGAGACCGATCTGAAGGTCCTGACCGACGGTGAGCCGGAGCGCATTCTTCATGACAGATCGGTCGATCAGCTCGTCGACATGGACCTTTTCGCCGCGCAGGTTGCCGCGATGGACGCCGTGGTGACCATCAGCAATACCGGAGCGCATCTGGCGGGCGCGCTCGGCATCCCCTCGATTTTCATTCTGGGCGACGGCTTCAAGCGCTCCTGGCCGGTCGAGGGCGACCGCACGCCCTACTATCCATCGGCCGTGCTGGTCTCGAAACGGGAACGCCCCTGGTCCGTGGTGATGGGCGAGGCTGAGGCCATCCTGGCGCCATGGCTCACAAAAGTGAGTGGCTAATGCCTGTCGTCCGAAAGGGTGTCACTGAAGACGCTTCGACGCGATCCGCATTAAGGGGTCGGCCGACGGATCGCGGAATGGAGCGCCCGTGTCGAACAGTCGTCGCAACAGGCCAAAAAACATAAGGCATTCCGAACCGGGATATAGTAAAGGCCAATTCGCCCCGCAGAGGATCGCAATTCTTGCTGGCATTTCTGCCTTGTGTTCGAATTAGCCGTAGGCTTAGGCGCCCAGTAATGGGGTTGGTCTGGCCGGCAGCGGTTCGGGCGCCAGCTCTGATAATCTAAAGGAGGTCTCTCCCATGTCCTTTCTAAAATTTTTCCAGGCCAAAGCGCCGCCTCTTCCTCTTATCGTATCCTTTCCAAAATCGGGGCGCACGTGGCTACGTGTCATGCTGGACGATCTCGGAGTTGAAGTTCAATACATTCACGACGGAACCGACCACAAGTTACTTCGACCGAAATCGAGCCTCAAGGAGAATAAATCTCGGTATAAAAAGAGAAGAACAATAATGCTTGTTCGCGATCCAAGAGATACGGTGGTCTCAGGGTACTTTCAGGTTCAGAAGCGCCACATGCTTCCAGCGGGATCGTTCAGTGATTTTATCAGAAGCGACAATCATGGGATTGAAAAGATCATCAGATTCAATCTGCATTGGTTCGCGGCCATGCCCCGGATGCGCGAAATCCGGTATCTTCAATATGAAGATATGCATCGGGATACCGCTGGTGTCCTTCGCGCGATCCTTGGATTCCTGAACCAGCAGGCTGACGATCGGACGCTTGTCGAGGTGGCGAACAACCGAACGTTCGACAAGATGAAAGTGAGTGAATCGACTGGTGATCTGTCCGATCGATACGGCAAGATATTACAGCCGCGCGATGCGAATGATCCCGAAAGCTTCAAGGTGCGCAAGGGCAAGATAGGCGGTTACGGCGAATATCTTTCCGAGGACGACGTGGCCTATTGTGACGAGCAGTTGGCTAAGTTCGAATATTGGGAGAAGCTGGACAAGGTCTTTAGCACGAACGGCTTGTGCTACTTTCGCGTCGATAACCGCGCCCGGGTCGCCTTGGGTTAGGGAGCATTGCCGACATGGTGATGCGGACCGGATTCATTTGCGGCTGCGGCCATAGCGGGACGACGTTGATTGCGACGATCCTTGCGTCGCATCCCGACGTCTACCTGCCGCTCCAGGAAACCAACATTTTCTTCAAGTGGACGCCACTGGCCATGTTCCGCTTCTGGAAACTGAAGCGGGCGGCGCTCGATGCTGGAAAGAACGTGCTGCTTGAAAAGACACCGCGGCATATCCGCCGTGTCGCCCGCATTCGCCGGCTCGTCCCCGGCGCGCGTTTCGTCATGCCGGTGCGAGATGGGCGCGACGTCGTAGCGTCCCTGATCAAACGACTTGGCGACCCAACGGAGGCTCTCGACCGCTGGATCAACGACAATGCGCTGGTTCTTGCGGAACGGGGAAAGCCGGATGTGCTGATCTATCGCTATGAGGACCTGGTCGAGAATCCGGCCAAAGTCGTCGAGCAGATATGCGGCTTTCTCGATGTAACCTTCAGGCCGGATCTCCTCGACTATCACAAGAACCCGCAGCAGTGGTTCAAGCCGACCGACGCCAGCGGCGAGACGCCACATGCGGTGCTCCGGAACCAACAGGTCAATCAGCCGATCTATGACGGGAGCGGAAGATGGCGCTCCGAACTTGGAAACGCCGAGCTACAGGACCTGGTACAGGGACGAGGTGCCCAGCTTATGAAAGCATTCGGTTATGCATGATCTCGGCTCGGCATCTGCTTGAACTGCCGTCTACCAATCAATTTTGTCGATCAAACCCGTTTTGAACAGGCTGTGAGCTCCTTCGTACAGCATTGACTGTTCGCTCATCGCGCTGAGAGCGGCTTTACCGCTCGATACCTCATGATACTGGCGATATTTGGAAGCGCCGTTCCAATACTGACCTTCCGCCACCGCGACCTGCGCCTTGTCGTTGAAATCGGCGAAGAACTTGAAATGAAGCAGGCCAGCCAATCCCTTTATATAGTTTCGCCAGTAGGGCAGCGGTGAGTGAATCGACGTAAAAATCGTCTGGCGATCAACATATATCAGAGGAAACTTGGTCAACTTGTGCTGCCTGGCGAAAAGCCGGGTTCTCGGGCCGCCTGTGATCTTGAGATGCCGGGGGCTCCTCGTCACCTCATAGCCGCTGCCGTCGAAATGGTCTGCAACTTGCCATGGCGGCACGATGGGATCGAAGGGTACGTCCCAGATGCTTCCGCTCGGATACATGTCGATCATCGGCGCCAGCAGGCGTGTCATTCCGCGCCGCTTCAGCCAGTCGGCCATCGCACCGAGCGGATGCTGATCCATGCCGTCATAGACAAGATATTCGTCCGCATCCACGGTCAGATACCAGCGAGGCTGACCATAGATCTGCACAATCCGCTGCCGCCAAAGGTTTCCCAGGTCCGACTGCGAATAGGTGATCGGCGAGCTGAATAGATCGACATCTGGCTGCTCGGCCAGAAGCTCAGCTGTGCCGTCTGTCGAGCGATCATCGAGGACGGCGAATCTGGTGACGCCGAGTTCGCGATAGTGCTTCAGGAACGGGGGTAGCCTGTCCGCCTCGTTGCGGATGACGAGGATCAAAGGCAGGTCATTCGCGTTAAGGGGCGTTATCGGCCGCAGCGATGACACTTCTGCCCGTCTTCCGAAGGTGTGTCTCAGCCGATATATGGCGGTGTCGGTAATCGTCCGGCGGACAATGGCGGGCCAGGTTGCTTTGCTCAAGCCATCGATTCCCCTCATGGCGGTCACCGGCTGGAGCTGGCGCTGATCCGCTGTTTGCAGTTAATTTCTACATGCAGCACCGTTAGGCAAATCGCAAGCAGTTGCGGACAATGGACACAGGCCTGTTCTGAGTTCCGGCGGGGGAGCTTTCCAACTGTTGCCGATGCGAGCTGGCCTCTATAGACATCGTCAGATGGCAACAAGGCCGGAGCCCAGACCCCATGCACGCCGGCATCCGTGGCACCGAAATTCAATTCGACAGGCCGATCCTGTTCGTGCGCCAGCGTTATGCGCCCTTCGGTGGCGGCGAGATCATGTTGGAAAACATCATGGCCGCATTCGCCGCGCGTCAGCGGCGGGTGGCCGTGCTGTCCGGCGACTGGCCGCGTTATGAAGGCATCGAGTTCATCCATTGTGCCGGACGCCGGTTTCCGCGTTCGCTGCGGGCGACGTCCTTTGCTCAAGCCGCCTGCCGCAAGATCGCCGAAATGCCGCCGGCGCTGGTGCAGAGCAACGATCGCCTCCCGTGCTGCGATGTCTTCCGGGCCGGGGAGGGCGTTCATGCCGCCTATCTTGCCGAGCGGCGGCGTTTCGAGACGCGGCTTGGCAGGGCGGCAATGGCGCTGAGCCCCTTTCACCGCCAGACGCTGCGCCTCGAGCGCGCAACCTATGCCAGCCCACGGCTCAAAGCTGTCATAGCGATTTCGAAGATGGTCGCCGAGGACATTGTCCGTCACTACGATTATCCGGCGGAAAATGTGCACCATATTCCCAACGGGGTGGATCTCGACCGTTTCAACCTGCAGCTGCGCCAACAGCATCGGGCGACAATCCGCGCGCGGCTCGACGTCGACGAAAACAGGCCGGTCGTCCTGTTTGTCGGCTCGGGCTTTGCGCGAAAAGGACTGCTTGCACTGATGAAGGCGGCCGCCAGGCGCGATGGCGAGCCTGAATTGTGGGTCATCGGCCATGATTCGCGCGCCAACGCTTTCAGGCAGGCCGGTGACAGGCTCGGTCTCGGCGCACGGCTCAAGATGCTAGGGCCGCAGAAAGACATGCTGCCGTGGTACGGCGCGGCCGATATTGCCGTGCTGCCTTCCATCTATGATCCTTTCGGCACAGTGGTCATCGAAGCGATGGCCAGCGGCTTGCCCGCCGTGGTAAGCACCGGCTGTGGAGCGCGCGAGCTTGTCGAGCGGTTCGAGCCGACGCTCGTTTGCGATGCGGCCAGCGAAAGCGATCTCGCTGCAGCGCTCGCGCACGCGCTGCGGTTGTCGTCACGACCTGACACCGCGGCCCGGGTGAGAGCGGCGGCCGAACACTATGATTTCAATGTCATGATCAAGCGAATGATGGCGCTTTATGAAAGCCTTGATCTGAAATGATTTTCGACTTTGTTGAATTAGGTTAGTACCCTCAGTGTGCTAACGGGCCGGGAGCCGATGCTGCAGATGCATTCGAATGACAGTGGCAGCTTTGATGCCGGAGCATTCTGACCGTGCCGGCGCTCTCGGTCATTATCATCACCCGCAACGAGGAGGCATCCATCGCGCAATGCCTTCGGTCGGTCCATTTTGCCGATGAGATCGTCGTTCTCGACAACAACAGCAGCGACAGGACCAGGGAGATTGCCGGTGCTCTGGGGGCCAAGGTCCTGATGACCGTTGATTGGCCCGGTTTCGGCGCGCAAAAAAACCGTGCGCTGGCCGCGGCAACGGGGGATTGGATCCTCTCGCTGGATGCCGATGAGTGGGTGGAGGCGCCGCTCGGCGCGGAAATAAGGGCCGCAATCGCCGACCCAAAAGCCAATGACGGCTTCGAAATACCGAGAAGATCGCGCTTTTGCGGGCACATTGTCCGCCATAGCGGCTGGTCGCCCGATCTGGTGCTCAGGCTCTTCCGTCGCCGCTCCGGGCGGTTCAGCGACGACACCGTGCACGAGAAGGTATTGGTGAACGGGAAGGTCAGCCGATTGTCCCAGCCGATCGAGCACGATTCCATTACCGACTTGGCAGATGCCCACGACAAGATCGGCCGGTACGCAGAAGCGTCCGCCGTGCAACTGCTTGCCGAGGGCAAAAAAAGCTCGATAGGCAAGGCGGTTTTGCGCTCGGTCTGGGCCTATGTGCGCAGCTATATTTTCCGGCTGGGGTTTCTGGACGGTTCCATTGGTGCGATGGTGGCCGCGTATTCGGCCAGCTACACCTATCAGAAATGGGCCCGTGTCGCATTGGGAATGCGAGGCCAGGTCCACCCAAAAACGCAAGGCTGAGGCCAGGACAAATCTGTGAGAAACCGGCTTGGTTGACCGCAATTGTTGCCGAGCCATCGCCAACTAGTTAGTGTACGACCGTAAAAATCGAAAGCCAGGGTAGTGAATATGACTGATGCGTTTAGGGTATTTATCGGATGGGACAGCCGTGAGCCGATCGCGTACGACGTCGCGCGACACTCGCTGCTCAAACATGCGTCGGCGCCTGTCTCCGTCATTCCGATCAAACAGGACGAGATGCGTGCCCGCGGGCTCTATTGGCGGGAAAAAGATCCGCTCGCCTCAACGGAGTTCACCTACACGCGCTTCCTCACGCCCTTTCTCGCCGACTACACGGGTTGGGCCCTGTTTTGCGATTGTGATTTCCTGTGGCTTGGTGACGTCGCAGGCCTGCTGAAATATACGGACTCGGACAAGGCGGTCTATTGCGTCCAGCATGACTATACGCCGAAGGCCACAACCAAGATGGATGGTGTGGTCCAGACGTCCTATCCTCGGAAAAACTGGTCGTCGCTGATGCTGTTCAATTGCGCGCATCCTTCGGTCAGATCGCTCACGCCAGAGGTCGTGAATCAGGAAAGTGGCGCCTATCTTCACCGAATGCAGTGGGTTGCCGACAAAGATTTGGGCTCATTGCCGGTAGAGTGGAATTGGCTCGAAGGTTGGAATGAAAAGCCTGCGGTCGGCACACCTAAGGCGGTCCACTATACCAGCGGCGGCCCGTGGTTTGCCGAATGGCAGAATGTCGACTACGCCGATTTGTGGATAGCAGAACGCGACGAGTTCCTGGCTTCCGATCAAGCGGAATCTTCTCAGAGCGCCGTTCGATAAGAACATCGTGTTTGGCAGGTGACCTGGGCGCTTCCGAAAGTGGCATTGATTTTCGTGTCGCCAAGGGCGCAGCAACCAGCCGTCAGGCGCGGGGCGTCGACAACAATGCGTGTTGCCGCCTGGGGGCGGGACCGGGGCAGATTGCGCCTACGAATCTGGCGGCTCCGGCCGGGTAAACATGCCGCGCTGAGATAAGGATCAGCTCGCGGCAATATGATCGGTTTTTTGGGTCCGTCAGCTCTTTCATCGGCCTAGCCGGCACGCGAAAGTCGACCATGCCGTCACTGCGAAGACGCCTCGATCGTTTCCTGGAGAACCGCGGGCCTAAAATACCGCGGCTGCAGCTGAACCATGTCGAGCGCCTGGCGCTGGTCCGTCGCCATGGTGATTTTTCCCTTGCCTATTCGACCGCCGTGCAGAAGGGGCTTCACTACTTCGGCGATGCCCAGGGCTACATCGCTTACGGCAGCAAAACGCGACATCATTTCGCGCTCGGTGATCCAGTGGCTGCCCCGGCCGATCGGCGCGACTATATCAGACGTTTCATCGAGGTTGCCGGCAGCCCGTGGTTCGTGCAGATCGGCGACCAGACGGCGCGCGTGCTTGCCGGGCTTGGCTATCAGGTCAACCGCCTCGGCGTCGACACCAGGCTTGTCCTGCCCAGACACGACTTTTCCGGAAAGCGCAATGAGACAGTGCGCTATTCCGAACGCTGGCTCTTGAAGAAGGGTTTTTTCTTCGCGGAGGACAACGGGACTGTCTTCCTCGACGAGATTGCCAGGCTCTCCCAGAATTGGCGGGGCGACCGCATCGTCAAGCGCTGGGAGATGAGATTTCTCAACAGGCCGTTTGCCGATCACCTTGGCGTCGATATGCGCCGTTTCGTCCTGCACGGTCCGGATGGGGAGCTCGTGGCCTTGCTGGATTTCGATCCGCTGTTCAGCGACGGCAAGGTCATCGGCTACACCACCTCGTTCAAGCGCAAGCACATCGATGCCTCGGCGCATGCCGAGATCGGCCTGACCAAATTCGCGGTCGACCGCTTTCGCGATGAAGGTGTTTCCGTCGTCACCCTAGGCCTGTCGCCGCTTGTCGAAATCGGACCTAGCGGGTTTGCCGAAAGCGATTTCTGGCGGCACGCCTTCCAGCGTGCCTATGACTCCCCCTGGGTCAATCGCACCCGCTTCAATCTGCAGGGGCAGGCGGCCTTCAAGCGCCGGTTCCATGGTGTCGAAGAGCCGACCTATCTTGCCTTTCGCAAGGGGACCTTTTTCGAAGCGCTTTCTCTGCTCCGGCTGATCAGGGCCGTCTAGTGCCTGGTGGCTGAGCGCTCGTCGTCTCCTGGTATGGTCGACCTCACACCGGTCAGGCTTGGTTGTTTAGTTTAGGCGGGAAAGGAATGCCGCGGCGAGAGGCAAAAGACCGGCTGCGAACCGTCGGCCCATTCTGCGGCGTCCCCCAGTCCCGCCGGGGCACGTTTGGCAGCCTGAGAACGGCTTCGCGTCAGCGCCAAGGGGTCGGATTCACGGTTGCTGCAGCGTACCGCCGGGAATAACGAGGGTACCCTGGCCTGGCCTTGAGTATCTGAAGCCTATGAAGAACAAAGCAACGATGATCAAACAAATGACGATGACCGCGACGACGCTGCCAGGATGGTGTCCGGTATCTGGCGGTTGGACCATTGCCTTCCCGTATGGCTATCGCCGCGGACCTTCTTCATCTTCCAACCGAGCATGACGACTGTCAATGGGTACAGGAGTTGCGCCCGCCATCCAATCAGCTGCGAACCGTTGAAGGGCGGCGATCCACCGCGGCTTAGTCAGGCCGGAAACAGGAATGCAGCAGCGGGATCGAAAAAGACCTGCCGGCTGCAGGGCCACACATCCTGCGATTGCATGGCGGCGGAGGTCGGCCTGATGTCAACCTCCTGTCCAGCGGCGATGCGCGCGACGATCCGCCGGCGCTCGCCGTAAAATGCGATGTCGACGATCTCGACATTCAGTTCCGCGCTCGCCGGGCTCCGCTCCATGCTAAAGGCTTCGGGCCGGATCATCAGCCTGGTCTTCTGGCCTTTGCCGAACGTGCCGTTGGCCCTGACTCCGGATATGACCGAACCGTCTGTCATGCGGATCGTTGTCGTGCCGTTGGTGGTGCCGAGATGTTCGGCGGCGAGGAAATTCGAATTGCCGATGAAGCCGGCGACGAAATCGGTCGCCGGCCTGAGATAGAGATCCTCGCCGGTGCCGGTCTGCTCGATGCGGCCATCCTTGAACAGGGCGATTCGGTCCGACAGATGCAGCGCCTCTTCCTGATCGTGGGTGACGTAGAGAATGGTGACGCCGGTCTGGCGATGGATGCGGCGGATTTCGCCCTGGATTTCCTCGCGCAGCTTCTTGTCGAGCGCCGACAATGGCTCGTCCATCAAAAGGATCGGAGGATCGTAGGCCAGCGCCCGGGCCAGCGCGACGCGCTGTTGCTGGCCGCCCGACAGCGCACCGGGTAAGCGTCCGGCAAAGCTTTCGAGCCGCACCAGGGCCAGCATGTCGGCGACCTTTTTCTTCACCTCGGCGTCCGGCTGGCGGCGAACCCGCAGCGGAAAAGCGACGTTTTCGGCCACCGTCAGATGCGGAAACAGCGTGTAGCGCTGGAAGACCATGCCGATGTTGCGCTTGTGCGAAGGCACTGCAAGCAGCGACTTTCCTTCCAGCAAGACATCGCCGGAAGTCGGGTCCTGAAAGCCGGCGATTGCGTAGAGCGTCGTCGATTTTCCCGAACCGGAGGGCCCGAGGAAGGTCAGGAACTCGCCCCTGGGAATGTCCAGCGTGACGTCGTGCACGGCGACGATCGCCCCGAACGCCTTGCGCAGATTGCGGATGGAGAGGAAAGGGTGGGTCATGTCCGGAACTTTCGCTGCAGCAGCGCCGTCATCACCATCAGGGCAAGCGTCAGCCCGACCAGCAGGCTGGAGGCAGCGGCGATCACCGGACTGAGGTCCGACCGCAGACTGCCCCAGATCTTGACGGGCAAGGTTTGCAAGCTGGGGCTGGCCATGAAGATCGCCACCACGACTTCGTCCCACGAGGCGAGGAAGGAAAAGATCGCGGCGGAGAAGATGCCGATCCGGATCGACGGCAAGGTGATCCTGAGCCTGGCCTCGAGCGGGCTTGCCCCGCAGACGATTGCCGCGTCCTCGATCGACTTGTCGAACCCTTCGAGCGCGGTGGCGATCGGAATGATGGCGAAGGGCAGCGCCAGCACGGTGTGGGCGATGACGAAGCCGATGGTGGTGCCGCCGAGGCCAAGGCGAAGGAAGAACGCGTAGATGGCGATGGCGAAGACAACGACGGGCAGCACCATCGGCGTCAGCAGCAGGCCACGCACGATCTCACGTCCGGCAAACCGTCCGCGAACCAGGGCAAAGGAGGCGAGCAGGCCGATCGCCACTGCCAGGATCGCCGTCATGGTGGCGATCCGGGCGCTGGTCAGTGCGGCGCCGAGCCAGGCCGGATCGGCAAAAAGCTCCTGGTACCATTTGAGCGTCCAGCCGGGCGGCGGAAAGGCCAGCCAGCGCGACGAGCCGAAGGAGAGCAGGACAATGAAGACCACCGGCAACAGAAGAAAGCCGGCGACCAGCGCGGTGAAGCCGAGCAGGGCAACCCGCAGTCCACCCATGCGGTCATAGTCGAGCAGCATCTCAGATGCCTCCGCTCATGCGCCTGGCACCGGCAAGGCGCAGTTGCAGCGCGTAGAGAGCCATGGTGACGACAAGCAGGATGAAGGCCGCGGCGCTGCCGAGCCCCCAGTTGAGCAGCGACTGGACCATCTGCGCGATCATTTCGGCAAGCATCATGTTCGACGTGCCGCCGAGCAGTGCCGGCGTTACGAAGTAGCCGAGCGACATGACGAAGACCATCAGGCCACCGGCGGCGACGCCGGGCAACGACAGCGGCACGAGGATGCGGCGGAACGCCTGGAAAGGGCTTGCGCCGCACAGCGACGCCGCACGCAGCGTCATCGGATCGATCGCCCGTAACGTGCCGACCAGCGGCAGGATCATGAAGGGCAGCATGATATAGACCATGCCGATGGTGACGCCGGTGAGATTGTTGATGAGCGGCAGCGGGTGGTCGATGACGCCGATGGTCATCAGCGTCCGGTTGATGACGCCGGTACGCTGCAGGAGCACCATCCAGGCATAGGTGCGGGTGAGCAGGTTCGTCCACATCGACAGAATGATGATGCCGAAGATGATCGAGGCCGGTCCCGAAGGCATGATCGCCAGCATCCAGGCGACCGGAAAGGCGACAAGGACCGTGACGATGGTGACCAACGCCGCGACCAGGAATGTGTTGAAGAACACCCGCGCATAGGTGCCGTCACCGAGCAGGGCAGCATAGTTCTGCAAGCCTGGCTCGGGCTCCGTGACACTGCGCAAAAGCAGCGCCAGCACGGGGACGACGAAGAACAGCATAATCAGAATCAGGGCCGGCAGCAGGCCATTGAGACCTGCCGGCACCCGCACCGTTCCAAAGTTCCGGCGTGTTTCGACCGACAATGACAGCGACCCGGCTACGGGACGAGACGGCGCGAACCGTCTCGTCCATTGCGGTTCAGGGGCGGGCTTATTTCGCCTGCCAAGCATACCAGCGCGCGGCGATGGTGTCGCGATTGGCGGCCCAGTAGTTCATGTCGAGATTGATCTGTCCGTCGACATGAGCGTCCGGCAGCGATTTCACGGCATCGGCCGGCATCTCTGCCTTGGCCTTGGTGTTGATCGGCGCATAGCCGCTGGCTTCGGCAAATTTGGCCTGGCCGGCGGGGCTGCTCGCCGCGGCGAGGAATTTCATCGCCGTATCCTTGTTCTTCGCACCCTTCGGTACCACCAGAACGTCGGCTGCGGTCAGGTTCTGGTTCCAGGAGACGCCGACATCGGCGCCTTCCTTGTCCAGTGCGAAGACGCGGCCGTTCCACAGCTGGCCGAACGTTGCTTCGCCGGATGCGATCAATTGCTGCGACTCCGCCCCGCCGCCCCACCAGACGATGTCCGACTTGATGGTGTCGAGTTTCTTGAAGGCGCGATCGAGATCCAGCGGATAGAGCTTGTCCGCCGGAACACCATCGGCCAGCAGCGCGATCTCGATGACACCGGGCGCCGACCATTTGTAGAAGGTCCGCTTGCCCGGGAACTTCGTCAGGTCGAACATGTCGGCCCAGCCGGCCGGTTCACCCGAAACGGCGCCCTTGTTCCAGGCGAGCACGAAGGAATAGTAGAAACTGCCGACGGCATGATCGGTGGTGAAGCGCGGATCGAGGTCGGCCTTCGGCACGGCCTTGAAGTCGATCGGCTCGAGCAGACCGTCCTTGGCCGCCTTGATGGCGAAATCCATCTCGACGTCGACGACGTCCCAGTTGACACTGCCGCTGTCGACCATCGCCTTCAGCTTGCCGTAGTCGGTCGGGCCGTCCTGCATGACCTTGATGCCGGATGCAGCGGTGAACGGCTCGGCCCAGGATTTGGTCTGCGCTTCCTGGGTCGTCCCGCCCCAGCTGGTGAAGACCATGTCCTCGGCCTTTGCGGCCGTCGTTGCCAGAACTGTCGTTGCAATAAATCCGGCAAGGAAGCCGGTGATGATCAGTTTCATGTCGTTCTCCTCTGTTGTTTTCGTTGGTGTCTGTTCGCGATCGGTCGTTTTCGCCTTGATCGCGCATCTCCGGCCAGCGGCGGCTACCGCATGACAAAAGGATCGGGAATTGGGTCGTCGGAGGTGCGTATCCACACCGATTTCGAACGCGTGTAGTCGCGGATCGCATCGAGGCCGCCCTCGCGGCCGAGCCCGGATTGGCCGTAGCCGCCAAACGGAACCAGCGGCGAGACCGCCCGATAGGTGTTGATCCAGACCACGCCGGCATGGATGCCGCGCGCCATGCGGTGGGCTTTTGCCAGATTGGTGGTGAACACGCCGGACGCCAGGCCGAACTTCGTGTCGTTGGCGAGCGAAAGCGCTTCAGCTTCGCTGTCGAAGGCTAGCACACAGAGCACCGGGCCGAAGAGCTCTTCGCGCACGCAGGCAAGCGTCTGATCAGGCGCGTCGATAATCGTCGGCGCGTAATAGAAGCCGTCCGCCATGCCCGCGGGGCGGATGCCGCCGGTGACCAGTTGCCCGCCCGCGGCCAGGCTTTCAGCAATGATCTTCTCTATCCATTCGCGCTGGCGCGAGGTGGCGAGCGGTCCCATTTCGATCGCGGGATCCTGCGGATCGCCAATCCTGATCGCCTCGGCCTTGCGCTTGAGCCGGTCGAGGAATTCGTCCTTCACGGAGCGCTGGACCAGCAGCCGCGAGCCGGCGACGCAGCTCTGGCCGGTGGCAGCGAAGATGCCGGCAACGACCGCGTTGGCGGCGCTGTCCAGATCGGCATCGGCAAACACCACGACCGGGCTTTTGCCGCCGAGCTCGAGTGTCGTGAAGGCGAGGTTTTCCGCCGTATTCCTGACGATCTGCCGAGCGGTCGAGGGACCGCCGGTGAAGGCGACGCGGGCGACGAGCGGATGACTGGTCAGCCGGTGACCGCAATCGTGGCCGAAGCCGGTCAGGATGTTCACGGTCCCGGCGGGAAATCCCGCCTCATGGACGAGTTCAGCGAAGGCCAGCAACGGGGCAGGGCCGTCTTCCGATGCTTTCAGAACGATGGTGCAGCCGGCCGCCAGCGCCGGCCCGAGCTTGACGGCGGACAGGAAGAGCTGCGAGTTCCACGGCACAATGGCGGCTACGACGCCGATTGGCTCCGGCCGGATGGTCACTTCCATGTCGGCCTTGTCGATGGGAACAAACGAGCCCTCGTGCTTGTCGGCCAGCCCGCCATAATAGCGGTAATAGTCGCCGACATAGGCGATCTGGGCGCGGGTCTCGCGGATGATCTTGCCGGTATCGCGCGTCTCGAGTTCCGCCAGCCGGTCGGCATTGGCGACCACCAGATCGCCGAGCCGCACCAGAAGCTTGCCGCGTGCCGTTGCCGTCATTGCCGGCCACGTGCCGGAGCCAAGCGCCCGGTGAGCAGCTTCGACGGCGCGGTCGACGTCATCAGACGATGCAGCGGGCATCTTCGCCCATGGCGCGCCCGTCGAGGGATCGATGCTGTCGAAGGTCGCCGCCACTTCGACGAAGCTGCCGTCAATATAGTTCCTGAATTGAGTGGTGCTCATCGCAATCCGGCTTTCGGTTCGGAAAAGGCCGGCATCACCCTGTCGATGAAGAGCTGCAGCGATTTCTTCTTGCGCCGATGGGAAAGGCCGCTGTCGATCCAGATCGAATACTGATCGTAGCCGAGCGCTTCGTAGGCCTTCAGCCTGGCGATCACCTCGTCGGCTTCGCCAATGACCAGGTTCTGCCTGATCTTGTCAGGCGCATATTGCGGCATGGCCGCGATCTCGTCTTCGGTCAGCGCTTCCATTATGCCCTGGTGCACCGGCTTCTTGTTCTGGAACCAGGCGCCGAACTGGCAGTAGAACTGCGACAGATCCTGCGCGAGCCGGTCAGCCTCCGCTGCATCCTCGGCGACGAAAGTATGCATCAGCAGCATAATCTCCGGCCTTGGTACGTCGGGGTGGGCATTGCACGCCGCGTTGAAACGCTCCATCAGGCTGGCCACTTCGCCATCGCCGGAGGCAAGCGGCGTCACCTGGACGTTGCATTTGCTGGAAACCGCAAAGTCGTGCGAGTTCGGATCGCGTGCGGCCACCCAGATCGGCGGATAAGGCTTTTGCAGCGGCTTGGGCGACGAGGTGGTTGAAGGAAACGACCAGAACTCGCCGGCGAGTTCGAAATCACCATCCCAAAGGCCCCGGATCGCCGGCACCATCTCGCGCATACGCTGCCCGGCGACCCAGGCCTCGAGGCCTGGGAAAAGTCGCTGGTATTCGTAAGCGTAGGCGCCGCGCGCAATGCCGATGTCGAGACGGCCGCCGGTGACGACGTCGGCCATCGCTGCTTCGCCGGCAAGCTTGATCGGGTGCCAGAACGGCGCGACGATGGTTCCTGTTCCGAGCCGGATGCGCCTGGTTTTGGCGGCGAGCCAGGCGATGTTGATGAACGGGTTCGGCGAGATGGTGAATTCCATCCCGTGATGCTCGCCGATCCAGGCAGTCTCGAATCCTGCCTCTTCCGCCTGCAGAACCAGCTCCTCCAGCTCGCCGACAAGCTCGGAATGCGGCTTTGCCAGATCCGATCGCTCCATGTGCACGAAAAGCGAAAACTTCATCGGTTTCACCCGCGGCCGGAAAGAGGAATTTGAGAAGGCGAGGGCTTGGCGAGCGGCCGGACTTCGCCTTCGACCTCGTTGCCGACATAGACGCCGAATGCATCTTCCGTGCGTTCGCGCGCATAGCGGGCAAGCATCGAACGCACCGCGGGATCGGCGATCTTCAGATCGGCGATCTGCTCGATGTCGACAAGCCGCATCTGGCGATCGTCGGAATAGGACCCCTCGGCCGTTCCGCGATAATAAACATGCGTGCGCCAGGGTTCGGCGGCATCGTCCCACACCGCGAAAAGGAAGCCGAGCTGCGCGTCTATGGCCCTGGCGGCAAGGCGCCCCTTGAGGCTGCGCGCATCGTTGGGCGTGCCCAGTCCGCGCCCCGCAGGCAATTCATGAAACCCGTCGGCCGTTGCGAAGAACAGCACACGGCCCTCGTTCTCGAGAATGGCGCCGACCTCCGTATCGGGGGGCGCCGCCGCCAGCGCCTCCTGGCTGAGGCCGGGCGTGACGTAGGTGCCTCTGCAATAACCGAGGGGCTGGGCTCCGTTGTGGCTGAAGTCGTGGACGCGGCCGATGAGGATCGAGTGATCGCCAGCATCGACCAGCTGCTCCATGCCGCAATCGAACACTGCAACGGAGCCGTCGATCAGCGGATTGCCGGTTCGGCCCGGCTGCCAGGCCACGGCCGCGAACTTGTCCGCTGCTTTGGAAGCGAAGATGCCGGAATGGGCCTTCTGGTCCTCCGACAGGATGTTGATGGCGAAACCTCTCGATGTCGAAAAAGCACTGTGCCCCAGGGCCCTCTTGGCGATGCAGACAAGCACCAGCGGCGGCTCGAGCGAGACCGAGGTGAAGGAGTTGGCGGTGAAGCCGCGCGGTTCGCCTTCCGCTCCGATCGTTGTGACGATGGTGACACCGGTCAGGAACGAGCCGAGCGCGCGCCGGAATTCGCCGCTGTCAAAGACTGCATCCGTCTCCGGCTTCACGCCAGCGTCTCCTGCCGTGTCGAGAAATTCCATGATGTGTTTGGTCACTTTTTCAGGTGAAGCCATTGCCATCATATGCCTTTCTCCATTGAGCACGAGGCATTGGCCGTGCGGCGCAAGCCTCGCCATCGCCGCCGACATGGCCGGGGTCGAATTGCTGTCCTGCGACCCGGTCATGAACAGGGCCGGCGCGGCAAGACCGGGGAGAGCATCGGCGTGCTCGGCATCGGCATGGGCAAAAAGGCGATAGGTGCGCGCGTAGCCTTCGGGGTAGACCCTTTCAAGGGCGGCGCGCGCGGTAGAGGCCGCCCCGATAAGATTCGCCGGCAGCGGGTCGCCGAACCAGCGGGCAAGCGTAGCCGCAATGGCGGAAGGGTTGCCATGGGTGCCGAGCGCGGCCGCACGCTCGCGTACGGCCTGCGCCAAGGCCGCGGGGCGGCGGAATACCGCATTGAGACAGACGATTGAGCGAACGCGCGATGGGGTGCGAAGGGCGATCTCCAGAGCGACCAGCGCGCCCATCGAATGGCCAACGATCGATACCGACGCCACGCCGAGATGGTCGAGAAGGCGAACCGCCTGATCGGCGAAATCCGACAGGCTGGCTTCTTCCGGCGGCAGCGGTGAAACGCCGTGGCCGAGCATGTCGATGGCGATCAGGTCATGATGGTGTTTCATCGCCGCGATCTGATCGTGCCAGATCGCGGCGTTCATGCCGACACCGTGAATGAGCAGAACCGGCGCGCCGGAGCCGGCGCGGATGAAGCCGGTGCCGTCCGGAGCCGTGTCCCGGACCCATGCGGTGGCAGCGACGTCAGCCATGCAGGTCTCCGACCTCCTTGAGGTCCTGATAGCGGTCGCCGATACGATGGTGCGGGCGGCCGCCAATCGAAGCGCCAAGCGCCACCACCAGCTCGTCGGGCGCGGGCGCGTCGCCGATCTGGAAATGTACGGTCAGATAGTGGGAGCGTCGGCCTTCGTCGTTCTTGTCCATCAGCGGGATCATGATCGGGGTGTTCGGCCCTCCGCGCAGATTGGTGAAGGCGAGATAGGTCTTGGCGCCGACCGCGCGACGGTAATGGTTGCCGAAATGCAGCGTATGGATCAGCGCCGATGCATGCTCGATCTCGCCCGCCGTGCCGCAGACCGCGGCCTTGCCGTAGCCCTCTATCGCCTCGCCGGAACCGGCAACGGCGATAATCTCGTGGGTCAGCAGTTCACCGAGGACGGGAGCAATGGCGCGGATCTCCGGCGACAGGTCGTCGGTGAAACCGCGGCCGGCCCAAGGATTTGTCAGCACAGCGGCGACACCGATCAGACGCAGCGGTTTTGGGGCTTCCTTGCCGCCCTCGATTAGCGTGTTCTCGATGTAGGTGACGATCTTTCGAATGGCTGGTTTCATGAAAGTCCTCGGTCGCCGCGGCGCTGTGCAACGCCGAAATCTTTACATTATCTTATGGTATACCATACTACGGAGCACCAGAAGCCTTGTCAATCGGCTATGGAATCTGTTTTGTGGCCGGATCGGGGTAGGGAGAGAAAATGTCAGGCGATACGCTGCGGATCGACCGCTCTGCCAAGACGCTGAGGACGCTGGCGCTGGAGCGCATGCGTGAGGCGATCATGGGCTTCCATTTCCAGCCTGGCGAAAGGCTGGTCGAGCGGCCGCTATGCGATCAGCTCGGGGTAAGCCGTTCCGTCGTGCGCGAGGTGCTGCGGCAGCTGGAGGCGGAAGGCCTGGTGCAGATGATACCGGGCCACGGACCCGCCGTGGCCAAGCCGGATCTCGGCCGCACCGACGAAATCTATGAATTGCGGGCGCTGCTCGAGGGCATCGCGGCGCGGGCTTGCGCCCTGACAGCCACGGACGCGCAGATCGCCTCGCTCGATGCCGCCTTGACTAACCTGCTTGAGGCGTGGGCGTCCGGTGCGCCTGTCGAGGTGATGCGGGCAACGACCAAGTTCTACGAAACGCTGTTCGAGGCGGCGGACAAGCGCATTGCCTGGGAAATCGTGACGGGGCTGAATGTCCGCATCAACCAGCTCCGCTCAATGACGATCGCGTCGGAGAACCGCCGCGAGCCGGCGATCGCCGAAATGACCGAAATCATGGATGCAATCCGCTCGCGCAAGCCGGACGAGGCGGAGGAGGCGGCGCGGCGGCATGTCGAATCCGCGTGGCAGATCGCCCGCAACACGCTTCGCCTTGGCTGACTGGTATGCCGCCGGCGGTCCATCGTCCCACGGCAGGCATCTAACTGGTGCGTACAGTGACATGTGTGACATGCCAATTTGCTTTCAGTTGCGGCGGCAAAATCGTATATCGGGTCAGTTAGGTGTGCATCTTTTGCCAAATTGCTCTGTCATTCGAACGGACTGAGACAGAAAAGTAGTAAAATGAACATGTTACGCCACAAAGTTGCCGTGGCGCCGATGATGGATTGGACGGACCGGCACTGCCGGTTCTTCCATCGCCAGCTGACGCGCGAGGCGCTGCTCTATACCGAGATGGTGGTGGCCGATGCGGTCATCCACGGCGCACGCGAGCGGCTGCTTGGCTTCGACGACAACGAACATCCGTTGGCGCTGCAACTCGGCGGCGCCGATCCGGGAAAGCTGGCCGAGGCGGCGCGCATCGGCGAAGCCTTCGGCTATGATGAAATCAACCTCAATGTCGGCTGCCCGTCCGACCGCGTCCAGTCGGGCACCTTCGGCGCGTGCCTGATGAAGACGCCCGTGCTCGTCGCGGATTGCGTCGCGGCAATGAAGGCGGCGGTGAAAATACCGGTCACCGTCAAGTGCCGTATCGGCGTCGATGAGCAGGATCCGGAACCGGCACTCGATGCGTTGGCCGATGGTGTTTTCGCGGCCGGCGCCGACGCGCTGTGGGTGCACGCCCGCAAGGCCTGGCTGGAAGGACTGAGCCCAAAGGAAAATCGCGACATCCCGCCGCTCGACTATGGCCGCGTCTATCGGCTGAAAGCCAGAAAACAAAACAAATTCATCGGCATCAATGGCGGTATTCAATCTCTCGCAGAGGCGCTGACGCATCTCGACCATGTCGATGGCGCCATGCTCGGCCGCGCCGCCTATCACACGCCAGGGATACTCACCGGCATCGATGCCGCGTTTTACGGCAGCACAGCTGAGTCGTTCGATTTTGTCGCACTGATCGATGCCATGGCGGATTACGCGTCACGCCATATCGAGCAGGGCGGACGCCTCGGGCATGTCACCCGGCACATGGTCGGGCTGTTTCACGGCCTGCCCGGTGCACGCCGCTATCGGCAAATCCTGTCCACCGATGCGACAAGGCCGGGTGCCGGACCGCAGGTGCTCAAGGCGGCTTTTGCAGAGGTCGATTTCGGCCGGACCGCAGAGGCGGCCTGAGGAAAAACTCAATCCCGCAAAATCATGCGATCGCCACGTACGTCGAAGCCCGATAGCGAGCCGATGAAATTCATGCCGAGCAGGCTCTGGCCGAGCGTGCCGGGTGCGGCGATCATGATGGGCATGTCCTTGCGCACGATGCCGCCGATCGACAGTTCGTCGGTTCGCACCGCCGCCGCGCGTGTCATGCCGTTGGCGGTAGAGATCGGTATGGTGAAGCGGAGAGCCGCCGAATTGAACCCGACCGCCAGCGCGTCCTCGGCGGTCAGAACGGTGCTGGTCGCGCCGGTATCGACAACCGTCAGGATCGGCGTGCCGTTGATCGTGACGCGCGCTTCGAAATGGCCGCTGCCGGCCTTGTCCAGGGTGACGGTGGCATGGCCTTCTTCCACGCCCAGCGCCAGCGGACTGCCGGGAACAAGGCCGGCGGTGACGCGGCTGGCGAAATCCTGCAACTCATAGCGGTACTGATAGCCGGCGATCAGCGCCAGCACGATGGCACCCCAGGCGCCGAGGCTGCGGGCCATGGTGCCTAACGGTCTGCCCGATCTGAGCAGGCCGGCGCCGACGAGCGCCGCTAAAGCGCTAAGCCAGATCAGCTGGCTGAAATCGTAATTCTCAATGCCGAATGTACTGCCGGCGGAATCGTTGAGCATGAGCAGGAGTACACCTGCCCCGATCGCGACGATCAGAATCCACAGCAGTCGGTTCATCTCTGCGGCCGGTTCACGAGAGGGCGTCGCGTTCGCGTGCCATGCGGCTGCGACGGGTTTCCCGGCGGGGGCGTCGCTCGACCGTTTCCAGCCTTGCCGGCAGCTCGGCCATGACGCTGCGGCGGGTTTGCGGGGTCATGTCGATCCAGGCAGCGATTTCCGCGCGCGTGCGCCCGCAACCGAAACAGAAGCCGGTTTTCATATCGATCGAGCAGACCAGGATGCACGGGGATTCAATGGCCGTCATAAGGATTTCCTTGGCTAGCCTCCACATGGTGCAACGACAAAGTCAATACAAGCCCTCCGGGAAGCGCCGCCAACGGGTGCTTTCGCGTCAATACCTCGAAGTTGTACCAGGCCTGGAGCTTGTGCCGGCTTGAGGTTGTGCCGGCTGGCCAAGGCGGCTATGCCGCTCACCAATTCACACGGACGATCGCCATCGACATGACCAGCACGCTGCCTTTCGACGATTTTCGCGACCTCCTGGTGAGCCTGCCGCCGGGAGATATGGCGGCCAAGGCCCGCGTGCGCCAGTTGTTTGCCAAGGCAGACAAGCCCAAAGGGTCGCTTGGCCGCATCGAGGACATCGCCGCCTGGCTTGCCGGGTGGAGCGGCCGCGCGCCGCCGGCGGTGACGCGGCCATTGGTGGCGATCTTTGCCGGCAATCATGGCGTCACCCGCCACGGCATTTCGCCGCGCCCGGCCGCCGCCACCGCAAATGCAGTCGAGCTCTGCGCCGCCGGCGGTGCAGCAATCAACCAGATCTGCATCGCCAACGATCTCGGCTTGAAGGTGTTCGATCTGGCTCTGCACATCCCGACAACCGACATTACCGAGGATGCGGCACTGGACGAGCGCGGTTGTGCCGCTACCATGGCCTTCGGCATGGAAGCGATTGCCGGCGGTACCGACCTGCTTTGCCTTGGCGACCTCGGCGTCGGCAATTCGACTGTCGCTGCGGCCCTTTGCACGGCACTGTTCGGCGGCACCGGCGCCGACTGGGTCGGACCTGGATCAGGGGCAGACGCGGCGATGCAGAGGCGCAAGGCGGAGGTGGTCGATGCCGCGGTCGCGTTTCACGGCGCGAGCCTCAAGGACCCGCTGGAAGCGCTGCGCCGGGTCGGCGGGCGGGAATTCGCCGCGATCTGCGGCGCCATTCTGGCGGCGCGGATGCAGAAGATCCCGGTGCTGCTCGATGGGTTTGCGGTGACTGCCGCCGCTGGTGTCCTACATGCCGCCAACCCCGCCGCGCTCGATCATTGTCTCCTCGCAAGCCTGTCGCCGGAGCCTGGTCATGCCAAGGCCGCCGAGCGCCTCGGCCTTCGCCCGCTGCTCGATCTGGGCGTCAGTCAAGGCGAGGCAGTAGGGGCGGCTCTTGCCGCCGGCCTGATCAAGGCGGCCGCGCTGACCAGCTCCGGCATGGCAGCGGCGGTCCGCGGTTGAGCATTCAGCGCCGGCGCGAGGCAACGGCCTTGGTCGGCAGCGCCGGCAGTTCCTCCATTACCCGGCTCAGCGGGAAGATGGCGATCGCCTCGGTGCCTTCGCGCAGCCTGGAATGGAGCTGGAATTCGCCGCCATGCATGGCCAGCAAGCCTTGCACGATCGGCAGGCCAAGCCCGGTGCCCTGTTCGGCGCTCTTGATGGCGATCGAGCCCTGGCCGAAGGCCGAGAGCACGATCGGAATCTCGTCTTCCGGTATGCCCGGCCCATTGTCCTTGACGGAGAGATATTGCCCGCCGCCCGCCGTCCAGCCGACGCGCACGCGGATTTCGCCGCCGGTGGCGGTGAACTTGATGGCATTGGACAACAGGTTGAGCGCAATCTGCCGCACCGCGCGTTCGTCGGCAAACAGGCGCGGCAAGGCGTTTTCGAAATCCTGGACGATGCGGATGTCCTTGTTGCGCGCCTTCAGCTCCATCATGTGGCAGCAATCCTCAACGACTGAGAGCAGCATCATCGGCTCCTCGTTGAGCTGGTAGCGGCCCGCTTCGATGCGCGACAAATCGAGAATTTCGTTGATCAGGTCGAGCAGATGCTGTCCGGAGTCGTGCACGTCACGGGCATAGTCGCGATAGGTCGGGTTGCTCATCGGGCCGAGCACCTCGTTGGCCATCACTTCAGAAAAGCCGAGAATGGCGTTGAGCGGTGTGCGCAGTTCGTGGCTCATCGAGGCCAGGAAACGCGATTTCGCCAGATTGGCGTCTTCCGCCCGCCGCCGTGCCTCGTCCGACATCGATTTCGCCGTCTCCAGTTCGGCAATCAGCGCATCCTTTTCGGAGCGGAACGACAGCAGCATCAGCGAGGAACGGTTGAGCTGGCGCGCTACATAGGCGAAGAAAGGCAACGAGGCGATCAGCAAGCCTGCCATGATCGCCTCGACCGGCATCCATAATTTCGCACTGGCATAAGCATAGATGGCGACCGGGAGCGCGAAGGTCGCCAACAGCGCACCGCGCAGGGACGAGGCCAGGATCGCAGTTGCCGACATGGCGAGCAGCAGCACCACCGCCTTGGCGACCTGGAACTGATCCATTTGGCAAGCTTCGCAGCCGAGCCATGCGAACCAGGCCCAGCCAAGCCCGCACAGAAAATGGCCGATCAGGAAATCCCTATGCGTTTCCAGCGGGTTGAGCTCGGACGCTTGAGTGACGCGTCTGGCCATGAATGCAACGATGGTATAGCAGATGAATGTGAACAGCGCCCAGACGCCGATCTCCTTGCCGACGCCCGCGAACAAGCCTGCCGCGGCCGTTGCCAGGATGAGCAGCGGAATGACGATCACGCCGCCGGTCATCGAAAGCGCGTGGAGCTTCAACAGCTCGCGGTCGAAGTCGGGATTTCCGGCTTGCTGCGAAAGACGGTCGCGCGTCTTGCGCACCGCGCGCGCGACATCGCTGTTGCGATGGCGTTTTCTGCGGTCCACAATAAACTTGTCTGCCATGGTCGAGCGTTGCACGGGCATGAAGTCTTCAATTTACGCGGGCAGCAATTTCAAATCGTTAAGCTACGTTCGAATGATTAACCAACGGTTTGCCATATGAGCCGTTCGTGGTCGCGATGGCCGCGCCAGCGATACTATGCGCCGCGTCCGCGAAGCCTGTGGCGCCGACTGATGGACTATGGGCTGACACTCATCGTGCTCGGCCTGGCGATCCTCCTGGCGGCGCGACTCGACCGGATCGAGACGCGCAAGACGGAGGGCGCGGCCACTGTCAATGACGGCGATAGCATCACGCTCGGCGGCGAGCGCATCCGCATGCGTGGCATCGACGCGCCGGAATATTCGCAGATCTGCCGCAAGGACGGTGCCGACTATCCTTGCGGCAAGCTCGCGCGGCAGTCCCTGGTGCGGTTGATCGCCGGCAAAGCCGTCTCCTGCAGCGGCTGGCAGCGGGACCGCTACGGCAGGCTGCTCGGCGACTGCAAGGCCGGCGGCAAGGATCTCAACCGCGCACAGGTCGAGGCCGGCTGGGCGGTCGCCTTTGGCGATTTCGAGACCGAGGAAGCTGCTGCGCGCGCGGGCAAAGCCGGCATCTGGGGCGGAACTTTCGACGAGCCGAAGAACTGGCGCGAGAGCCACGGCCACGAGCTGGTTGAAAGAAAGCACGGTACCTTGGCGTCGATCGGCGACGCCTTGCGCAAAATTTTTCGCTTCTGGTGAGCTGTGCCTATAGTTCGTCGAGGCGGACGAGGAGGATAGAGATGAAGCTGTTCGACGGCGGGCGCGCGCCCAACCCACGCCGGGTTCGGATTTTTCTGGCCGAAAAGGGACTTCAGGTTCCGCTGGTGCCCGTCGACATGGGCGCGCTGGAGCACAAAGAGCAGCCGGTCAGCTCGCGCAATCCGCTGAAGCGTCTACCGGTGCTCGAGCTCGACGACGGCACTGTCATCACCGAATCCGTCGCAATCTGTCGTTACTTCGAGGAACTGCACCCCGAGCCGGCTTTGTTCGGGCGTGGCGCGCTCGGCAAGGCGATCGTCGAGATGTGGCAAAGACGTGTGGAGTTCAATCTGTTCGGCTGCGTCGCTGCGGCGTTCCGGCACATCCACCCCGCAATGAGGGAATGGGAGATCCCGCAAATCCCCGAATGGGGCGAGGCCAACAAGCCGAAGGCGATCGAATTCCTGAGATTTCTGGACACTGAGCTCGCCGGCAGGGAATTCGTCGCCGGCGATGCCTATTCGATCGCCGACATCACCGGGCTGGTCGCCATCGACTTCATGAAGCCGGCTCGCATCAAGGTACCCGAAGAGTGCACGAACGTGCTGCGCTGGCATCGGGAAATCTCCAGCCGGCCGAGTGCCGCCGCCTGACAACGAGTTCCGAATGAGCGAAGAGCTGGAAGCCTTGGCGGCGAGGGTACGCGCCTGCCGCACCTGCGTCGATAACCCGGCCGGCAGGCCGTTGCCGCACCAGCCGCGTCCGGTGCTCAGGCCATCGTCGAGTGCGCGTATCCTGATCGCCAGCCAGGCGCCGGGTACCAAGGTTCACATTACAGGGATGCCGTTCACCGACGCCTCCGGCGACCGGCTGCGAAGCTGGCTGGGCGTCGGCAGCGAGGAATTTTACGACACGGACAAATTCGCCATCGTGCCGATGGGCTTTTGCTTTCCCGGTCAGGACGCCAGGGGCGCCGACCTGCCGCCGCGCCGCGAATGTGCGCCGGCCTGGCGCACATCGCTGATGGCGCTGATGCCGCAAGTCGATATGGTGCTGACGATCGGCATCTACGCGCAAAGCTGGCATATGGGCGCGGCGCGCCGTCCCTCGCTGACGGAAACGGTCATGGATTGGCGTGCCATCTGGGCGGCGGCAACCGACCCGAAAGTCCTGCCGCTGCCGCACCCGTCCTGGCGCAACACCGGCTGGCTGAAGCGCAATCCATGGTTTGAAATGGATTTGCTGCCCTTTCTGAGATCGGAAATCCGCTATCGCCTCGGCTAGGCATTCAGCAAGAAATCACTCGCTTTCGCACTATGCGGCAGAATTTCTTTCTTGTAATAGGCTCGAGCAAGAGGGATTATGGTAATCCATTCCTCGAAGCGCGCCGCGCATGAGGGGACGCGCGTTAAATTCTTGTTTTTATGCATGTCGTTGTGCCAAGGCCGCTGCGCACTTGGACGACTTGCATCAGGGGAGCACCCAATGGACCGCCTTGATAGAAAAATTCTCCGCCTCCTGCAGGAGGATGCGACGCTTGCAGTCGCCGACGTCGCCAAGAAGGTCGGCCTGTCGACGACGCCGTGCTGGCGGCGCATCCAGAAGCTCGAGGAAGAGGGCGTCATCAAGCGGCGCGTCGCCATCCTCGATCATGAAAAGGTCAACGTGCGGGTAACGGTGTTCGTCTCGATCCGCACCAATTCGCACAGCCATGAATGGCTGCGGCGCTTTTCGGAGGTCATCCAGGAATTCCCGGAAGTGGTCGAATTCTATCGCATGAGCGGCGACGTCGACTATCTCTTGCGCGTCGTGGTGCCCGATATCGCCGCCTACGACGCCTTCTACAAGCGGCTGATCGCCAAGATCGAGATCCGCGACGTGTCGTCTTCCTTCGCCATGGAGCAGATCAAATACACGACCGAGATGCCGCTGGATTACATGATGCTCGACAAGGAGTCCGGCGCCAACGCCGCCTGAGATTTTTCTGTTTAGTTCTTCTTTTTGTTGAGGAAACTCCAGGGCGAGTTGACCGGCAGCGTGATCGTGTCCGGCACGGCGCCGACGTTAACCACCTCGGCCTTGCGCACGGTGTAGCCCGACTGGATGACACTGACGCCGTCGAGGATGAAAAGCTGGCTCTTCTCCATGCCCGGCCGTAATGCGCCGGTCACCGAAACCGGCTGGTAGGCCTCGGACATCCTGTAAGGCTGTGCAGGCGTGACGAGGACGATCTGGTTGGGCGGCGGCGTCGGCATGTGGCTGCAGGCTCCCGTCCACGGCACCAGCAGGAATTGGTAGACGAGATCACCATCGCGGTCGACCGGCAGCGCATAGCCTGCGAGTTGCACGGTCTTGTCCTGCAAGTCGAGTGAGAGCGTCTCGCCACGATCCGGCATTTTGGCCGCGATCATCGGCAGTCCGACGCTTTCGGCGGCTGCCTGGGTAGCCGGGCGCAGATCCTTCCAGAAAATGTGCGTGGTCCCAGTGGAAGCGCTTGCCGCGATCGCGGACGCCAACAAGGCAGTTGCCATGATCGTGCCTGATTTAAAACGGTTGCTCATCGCTGCTCCGCCGTTGAGCCTTGATCTGCGGACATCAAGTAAAGCTGCCGCTGCCTCACAGGTCAACGCTCAAGCCGCATCACATGCCGGCGTGAGCCGGTCATGCCGATCTCGCGAAAGCCGCGGGCGACGAACATGTCGCGAAAACCCATGAAGCTGTAGCTCGGCGAAGCCTGGTCGACGGGATAGGCTTCGATCGTCCTGGCGCCTTTGGCAAAGGCGTGATCGATGGCCGCGTCGAGCAATGCGCTTGCCAGCCCGCCGCCGCGCAACGCTCTCGGCACAAAGAAGCAGACGATCGACCAGATGCCCATCTCGCTATCGTCCTGCTGCCGTGACAGCTTGCGGTAGGTCTCGCGCGGCGCAATCGAGCACCAGCCGACGGTCCGGCCATCGATCTGGGCGACAATGCCGACCGGCGTGCCGGCGTCTATCAGCGTCATCATCGCGCGTTTCGTCTCGTCGTTCTCGACATGCTCGCGGCGGTCGAGATTGCGCCAAGCCATACACCAGCAGTATTTCGGCCCGCCGGGTTGCTCGAACAGGTTTTCGAAATCGGCGCGCGTCGATTGCTTCACCTCGGTGAAGCGCACTTCGCTCAGGTCAAGCTTTTCTGGCGGCGAGCCGCTCGAGCGTCTTGGCATCGGAAAGTTCCTTCACGGCGTCCTTGCCGATCCAGCGTGCGGTCCTGTCTGTCGAGGCCGCCAGTTTTAGCGCCACGGCAAGGGCAGGGCCGTGCAAATTCATCGATCGCTTGCCGATCGAACGAAGCGCCCAGCTCACGGCCTTCTTCACAAAATTGCGGGCGTCGGTCGCATGCGCTTCGATGATCGGCAAGAATTCGAGGAAGGTCGTCTCGGGTTCCTTCTTCCGGTGGACTACCGACCAGGCCATCATCGCAAAAGCCGTGCGTCGAACGAATTCCCGTTCGTCGACCGCGAATTCGGCGATCAATTCCTTCCAGCAATCCGTGTCGACAAAGAGATCGGAGACCCCGTCGACGATATCCCACGAGTCGAAAGTCGCCGCCCATCGTCTTGCATCCGCGGAGGAGAACCGCTCCGGATCGGCTGTCACGGAAGCGATGAACTGCGCCTCCATGATGCCTGTCTGCCAAAGCTCAAAGGCACGCTCATGGTTGCGCTTGATTTTCTTGGCAATCTGCCGCTGCACGCCATGCGAGATACCGAGCGCACGTTCGATCTTGATGCCGTAGCGCAGCATGCCAAGCCGATTTTCCTCCGAGGCGATCGAGCGCAGATGAGCAACGATTTCATCGGCGCTGGATTGAGGCGAAAGCTCGGCCACGGTGAAGTCCTATTTCTCCAGCCGCGCCAGCAGCGAGGACGTGTCCCAGCGCTTGCCGCCCATCGCCTGCACGTCCTTGTAGAACTGGTCGACAAGTGCCGTCACCGGCAGTTTGGCGCCATTGCGGTCGGCCTCGGCGAGGCAGATGCCAAGATCCTTGCGCATCCAGTCGACGGCGAAGCCGAAATCATATTTGCCGGCATTCATCGTCTTGTGCCGGTTCTCCATCTGCCAGGAACCGGCCGCACCCTTGGAAATCACCTCGATGACCTTTTCGATGTCGAGCCCTGCCTTCTTGCCGAAATGGATGCCCTCGGCCAGGCCCTGAACGAGGCCGGCGATGCAGATCTGGTTGATCATCTTGGTGAGCTGGCCAGCCCCGGCCGGTCCCATCAATCCGACCATGCGGGCATAAGCATCTATGACTGGCTTGGCCCTGTCGAAGGCGTCCGGCTCGCCGCCGACCATCACGGTCAGCACGCCGTTCTCGGCGCCTGCCTGGCCGCCGGAGACCGGGGCATCCAGAAACGAAAAGCCGAGCGCTTGCGCGTGCTGCGCCAGTTCGCGCGCGACTTCGGCCGATGCGGTCGTATTGTCGATGAAGATGGCGCCTTTCCTCATGGAGCTGAACGCGCCTGCGGCGCCGGTCGTCACCGAACGCAGATCGTCGTCATTGCCGACGCAGGAAAAGACAAAGTCCTTTCCCTCGGACGCCTCTGCCGGCGTTGCAGCGAGGCTGCCGCCATGCTGGGCAACCCACTGCTCGGCCTTGGCGCTGGTACGATTGTAGACGGTGACATCGTAACCGCCCTTGTTCTTGAGATGTCCGGCCATCGGATAACCCATGACGCCAAGACCAAGAAATGCCACCGAAGCCATGTTTTCGAATCCCTTAGAAGCCTGCTTTGCGGTCTTCTTACCGGATCAGGCAAGGCGATGGGAGTCAGCGGTGCAGGTGGATGGTGATGCGCCGTTCGATCCACTCGACGCCGTGGCGCAATGTTTCCACGATGATCAGATAGATGATCGCCGCCCAGATATACGACTGAAAGTCGAAGGTGCGCGCATAGGTGAGCCGGGTGATGCCCATCAAATCGTAGACCGTGATAATGGCGACGATTGCCGAGCCCTTGATCATCAGGATGATCTCGTTGCCATAGGGGCGTAGCGCCACAATCAGCGCCTGCGGCAGGATGATTTTCCACATCGTCTGTAGTTTATGCAGGCCGAGCGAGGCGGCACCTTCCCACTGGCCTCTCGGCACGCTCTCGATCGCGCCACGCAAAATCTCGGCCTGGTACGCGGCCGTATTCAGCGAAAAGGCGAAGATCGCGCAGTTGAACGCCTCGCGGAAGAAACCCCACAGGCCGACCATCTCGAGTTCCGGCCGGAAGGAGCCGACCCCGTAGTAAACCAGGAAGGTCTGCGCCAACAGCGGCGTGCCGCGAAAAAAATAGACATAGGCATAGGCAAACCCCGAGAGGATCGGGTTCTTCGACATGCGTGCATAGGCGATGGGCACCGACAGGATTGCGCCAAGCACAATCGAGATGGCAACCAGCAACAGGGTGATGCCGAGGCCGGAAATGTAGCCGGGTGCATATTTCTGGAAGAACTCCGGGTTCCACGCAGCGACCAGGTAGACGACCATGCCGATGCCGAGAGCGATCCACAGGCCGACCAGGACATGGCCGAGGATGCGTTGGCGCGACCAGCCGCGTGCGGGCGGCGGCGGCCGGTCGACCTTCAGCGTGTCGGTGGCCAGGCTCATCTCTTGACCTCGCTGCCGCCGACCGCTCGTTCGATCGCATTGATGCCGAAGGAGGAGACGATCGCCAGCAGGAGATAGATCAGGCCGGCAAAGCCGTAAAACAGGAAGGCATGCTTGGTGACGCGAGCGGCAACCCCGCTCTGCCGGAGGATCTCGTTGAGCCCGACGGCCGAGACGAGCGCGGTGTCCTTGAGCAGGATAAGCCAGAGATTGGCAAGTCCGGGCAACGCGATGCGGATCAACTGCGGCAACACGATCAGCCGCATCGTCTGGCCGCTGGACAGGCCAACCGAATAGCCTCCCTCATATTGCCCTTTTGGAATCGCGCGGAACGCGGATAAAAACACCTCGCTGGAATAAGAGGAGAAAATGAAGCACAGCGCGATCATGCCCGCGACGAAGCTGTTGACGTCGGCGGACGTTCCAGGGCTCACCAGCCGGACAATGTACTGCAGGATCAATGGGATGCCGAAGAAGATGAGAAATAGGGTGAGCAGCTCGGGTATTCCGCGAAAAATCGTGGTGTAGATGTTCCCGGCCAGTCTCAGCGACGGCTCTTCCGATTGTTTGGCCAGCGCCACGAAAAAGCCGAGCGTCAGCCCGAAGGGCAGAGTGGCCAGCGCAAGACATACCGTGACAAATACACCCGCGGCGATGTCGTCGAGCCAGCCTTCGGGTCCCCAACTGAGAAGCGTCAGTGCGCTCTGCATCCGCCTGCCTGTTCTCCTTGAGGCTCTTCGAGACCCGTACCGCATCACCCCTCGTGCGCGGCGTCCTTATAAGAACGGCGGGAATCTCCCGCCGTTCACGTCCTCCTATGTCGGTCGATCAGGACTCGCCGCCATAAACGTCATATTTGAAGTATTTGTCGTTGATTTCCTTGTACTTTCCGTTTGCGCGGATGGCGTCGATCGCCGCATTGAACTGGTTGACCAGGTCGGTCTCGCCCTTGCGCACGGCAATGCCGGCGCCCGGACCGTGGATTTCGATAACCGGCTTGATTGTGCCGACCAGCTTGCAGCAGGCGCCGTCCGGCGAATCCAGCCATTGCTGCAGCACGACGACGTCGTCGTTGGCGGCATCGAGCCGGCCATTGGCCAGATCGAGCTGGTATTCCTGTGCGGTCGGGTACGGCTTGACGGTGCTGTCGGTATAAGTCTTGGTCGAATAGTTGAAATGCGTGGTGGACGCCTGCACGCCGATCGTCTTGCCGGCCAAATCTTCCTTGGTGACACCCTTGATGTCGGTGTCCTTGGGCGCGGCGATCGCCGGCGGCGTATTGTAATATTTGTGGGTGAAGTCGACCTTCTCGGCGCGTTCCGGCGTGATCGACATCGACGCGACGATAGCGTCGAACTTGCCTGCCTGAAGGGCTGGAATGATGCCGTCCCAGTCCTGCGCGACGAAGGTGCACTTCACCTTCATCTCGTCGCAAAGCGCCTTGGCGATGTCGATATCGAAGCCCACGAGTTGGCCGTCGGCGGTGAGGTTGTTGAATGGCGGATACGCTCCCTCGGTGCCGATCCTCAAGGTTTTTTCCTGCGCCTGGGCAACGCCAAGCGTCAGCAGCGCAGCCGAAGCGGCGAGCGCGATACGCAGTGCAATACGCATAATGGTCCTCTCTGTTGGTCCCGGCCGTCGTTCCCGAACGGCTCTGTGGGCGGTGCTTTTGACCGCCCGCTGGCGCGATACTCCCATTCTTTCCCAAGAAAAAGCAACTGCAAAACCGTCGCTTGAGGGAAGGTCATGTTCAGAAAACGGTGACGCTGGGTCAAACGCCTGAATGGAGAGAAAGTGGCCGGAAGCCCCCTGCGGCCGCGATCTCAGCGCGTCAGGCCGGTGGCGCGCTCGATGAAGTCAGCTATCGAATTCGTGTCGTCGAGATCGAAGGCCGGCAGGTCTTCGCCGACAATGTGGAAGTCGGACGCGATGGCGACAATGTGTGGATCGCCTGCCGAGAGCGGTGTCCGGTCCTTGGCCTCGAGCCGTCGCGTCTCGATTTTCTTGTGCGCCTCGCGCTTGTAACCCTCGACCAGCACGATATCGGAGGGTGCCAGCCGTGACAGGATCGCGTCCAGCGTCGGCTCGTCCTCGCCGCGCAATTCGTGCATCAGCGCCCAGCGCCTGCCCGACACGACCGCGACCTCCACTGCTCCCGCCTGCCGGTGGCGAAAGCTGTCCGCTCCGGGTTTGTCGATGTCGAAATCATGATGGGCGTGTTTTACCGTCGACACTTTCCAGCCGCGCCGGACGAACTCGGCCACCAGCTTTTCGGTCAATGTCGTCTTGCCGGAGTTCTTCCAGCCGGTGATGCCGAAGACACGTCTTTTCATGGCTCGATGCTCCGCAACAGATGCGCGGCCTGGGCAAGGTCGTCGGGGGTGTTGATGTTGAAGAACGGATCGATCTCGGCCCCGCCGGATTTCAGGATGGGAAATTCTACCTCGACAAAACCGTGCCGGTCGATGAACGCCGCAACGCGCCGGTTGTCTTCCTCGACGAGAAATTGTCGCAAGGCCTGATCTAACCCTGGCGGCCAGAGTGCAAAGGTAGGATGCCGTTTGCCGCCGGAACAGGAGACCGCGATAGAGCCCGGGCGCGCATAGGTTGCCGCGAGCAGCCGCTCGACCATATCCTTGGGCAGGAAAGGCGTATCGCCGGCAGCCGTGACCAGCGCCTGACAAGTCGTGTCGGAAGCCCATTCGAGGCCGGTCAGTATCCCGGCAAGCGGCCCGGCATAACCTTTGACGGTGTCGGCAAGCACCGGAAGCCCCGTCGCGGCAAACCGTGTCGGATCGCCATTGGCGTTTAGCGCAAGCGGACCGACCTGCGGGCCAAGGCGCGAAACGACACGGTCGAGCAGGGTACCGTCGCCAAGCGCAAGCAGCGTCTTGTCGCCGCCGCCCATCCGGCTCGACCGGCCGCCGGCCAGAATGATCCCTGCGATATGTCGCCCCATCGTTTGCTGCCCAGACCCAAAATCCAGTTTTCAAATCAGACAGTCGTCGACAGTCACTCTATATGCCGTCCGGCGCCATGTCCGGTCCAGTGCTTTCGGCGGCTGTTTTTCGCCGGCCGACGATCCGTTCGCGGTAGAGTGCATAGAGGCCTGAGCCGATGATGATCGTGGCACCGAGGATCATCGGCAGATCCGGGACATCGCCGAAGATCGTGAAGCCAAGCAGGATCGACCAGAGCAGGGCGGTGTAGCGGAACGGCGCGATGAAGGAGATATCGCCCACCCGCATCGCCGTGATGATGAAGTGGTAGCCGATGAGCACGAGCACCGCCGCCAGCGCCAGGAACGCCGTGCTTTGTCCTGTCATCGGTGTCCAACCGCCCATCGGTGAAAGCAATGCCGCGCCCAGAAACGTCATGGCAAGGGCGGTGGCGCTCGACACCAGCAATGTCGGAATTGCCTGCGGTATCCGCTTCGTGGCGAGATCGCGCACTGCACAGCATGCCACGCTGGCCAGCGCCAGCAGAGAAAAGACGCTGAACCCTTCGAAGCCCGGCCGTACGATGATCAGCACGCCGGCAAAACCGACGGCAATAGCCAGCCAGCGCCGCCAGCCGACGCCCTCGTTGAACACAAGCGCTGCGCCCATCGTCACCGCCAGCGGCAGCGCCTGCAGCACGGCGGAGACATTGACGATCGGAAGATGCGCCAGAGCAACCAGGAAGGACACCGTGGCGCCGGCCTCGCCGGCGACGCGCAGCGCAACGGTCGGCTGCAGCATCGAACCTGGCCGGGCAAGCGCGCCGCGTTGCCACGCAAGCAGGCCAACGAAAAGCGAAGCAAAGGCGCCGCGGATCAGCATGACCTGCGCCATGTTCATCGATTCCGACGAGAATTTGGTGATAGCGTCGTTGAGGGTGAAACCAGCCATGGCCACCATCATGAACAACGCGCCGCGCAGGTTTGGCGAAAGAGGCAAGGCGATTACCGGTGAGTCCTGCAGCAAGCGTCTAGCAGGCACCCGCAAAACAGCAACGTCAAAGGGCTGGGCCACAGCCTTTCTATGGCCCGTAACATCTGTCGCGCAAGAGCGGCAGGGCTTATTTGGGCGTCAGTACCTCGGTGCCGTTGCCTTCCTTGCCGGCGATCGTCCACAGGCCACGCAGCGAGCCGTCGTCCTGCACCTTGTAGACGACAAGACCGACCGCCTTGCCCATGACATAACCGGCGGAGAAGGCATCATCGTTGCGCATGCAGATACCGTCCGAGGACGAGCCGCCTGTCTCCCAATGGATCGTGCAGGTCGTCTCGCTGGTCAGCGTGATCGTCGCGTCGCCACCATAGGACGACCCATCGAAATTGGTGCCGGCCACGGCATAGGTGCCGCCGATCGACTGGGCCGCCGCGGGCAGGGCCGCGAGGCTGAGCAATGCAAGAGAAAGAATGAGTTTGCGCATATCGTATTCCCCCACTGGGCGAAGAACCGCTCCAGAGCAGAGGCTAGGCCCGAATGGGCTTGCGGTAAATCCGGTGACCGTTTGCGGACAAGACCTTTTCTGGGTGTGACCCCAAAAAGGTGCCGTTCTAAAGGATGGGTCCGGAGGGCAAATTTATCACACTGCGGCGCGAGGAAATTTTTCGACGAGATCAAATTTGCTCGGCAAGATTCACCAAATTGGTCATTGTAAGCTTCTGATCGTGTTGGGGAGATGGTCCATGATGAATGCACGAGGCAATGCGGACTGGCTTGGCACAGGCAGCAGGCGGCATGTTTCGTCGGCTTTCCGGTTCTCTTCTGCCCTGGCGGTCATCCTCATGGCGATAGCGCCTGCGTTCGCCGAGAACGGCGCTTCGGCGTCGGCAGTCGAACGGATGTCCACGCCGGGTCACGAAGCGGATGAGCTCGCTCGCCGCGTCGGGAAATGGTCCGTCGTCAACACGATCTGGCCAACGCCCGGTGCGCAGCCGATCGTCATGACCGGGCTGGTGGCCGAGCGCACGATGATCGGTCCCTTCATGCAGGAGGTGATGCGCCCGGCGCCCGGGTCGAAAATGCCGGACTTCCAGCGGATAGCCTATTTGAGCTATGACCGGGTGGAGGGCCGCTGGAAGTATGTCTCCATGGACACCCGTTTCCCGGCAGGGATCATGCCCGCCTGGAGTTTTGGTGGTGAGGAGGACGGCAAGATTTCACTCCTGTTCCAGCCGCTTGGTTTCGTCGGCTTCGGCCCCGAGGTCGAAGGGCGGTTCACGGCCTCCGATTTCGTCATTTCCAGGGACGGCGACAATCACGAAGTGGCCGACCAACATTTCCTCCAGGCCAATGGCAGCGGCAAAAAATGGCTTGCCGTACGATATGACTACACGCGCCAACAACCGTGACTCGCTAGCAAAAACAATAGGCTGCCAATAAGTTCTGACGTCGCCGGATGCTCACGGTCCCCTGAGGCTGCCGGCGATCGCATCGACGAGCGGGTCGTATTTCGATTTCAGGGCTGGCGGGTAGTCGATCCAGACCGTGCGGATGACACCGTCTTTTCCGAACAGGCAGCGTTCATAGAAGATGTTCCCGCCTTTGATGCCCGACAGCACCGCCCAGTCCTTGCCGGTCTTGCTGTAGGTGATCCTGTAGCCAGGTTCCTTGCCGGCCCTCTCGGCGGAGACGAAGGCTGTCGGGGTGTCATCATCGATGTTGAGGATACCCGAACAGATCAGGCTGGCGCCATCGGCAGTGAGCCATTGTTGTCCATCGCCATTGTCCGGCTCAGGCTGGCGAAGAGTGAAGATTTCGTCCGGAAAGGTGCAGATGGTACCGAAGCGCTCGTTCGTGTAGGTAAATGGCGCGGCAACTGCCGTGGTCCCCGCCATCACTCCGAAAAACGTCAGGACTGCAAAAAACCGCTGCACGCCTTGCCTCGCGCCGGTGCCAAGGCGATTATTCTTGCACGAAATCGGCCAAAAATCAGCCGCCGGTGACGCTCATATGCCGCGACACCGACGGACGGTTGGTGCGGCGATCGATGATGAAGTCGTGGCCTTTGGGCTTGCGGCCGATTGCTTCGTCGATGGCACCGGCGACCAGCTCGTTGCCTTCCGACGCACGCAGCGGCGCGCGCAGGTCGGCCGCATCTTCCTGGCCGAGGCACATGTAAAGGGTGCCGGTGCAGGTCAGCCGGACCCGGTTGCAGCTTTCGCAGAAATTATGCGTCATCGGCGTGATGAAGCCCAGCCGTCCGCCGGTCTCGGCGACTTGGACATAGCGGGCCGGGCCACCGGTCTTGTAGGGAATGTCGCTTAGCGTGAACTGGCGTTCGAGAGCCGCGCGCAGCAGCGACAGCGGCAAATACTGGTCGGTGCGGTCGGCGTCGATCTCGCCCATCGGCATGGTTTCGATGACCGTCAGATCCATGCCGCGGCCATGCGCCCAGCGTAGCATTTCCGGCAATTCGGCGTCATTGAAGTCCTTCAACGCCACGGCGTTGAGCTTTACCTTTAGCCCGGCCGCCTGCGCGGCGTCGATGCCGTCCATGACCTTGTCCAGATTGCCCCAGCGGGTGATCTGGCGGAATTTGTCGGCATCGAGGGTATCGAGCGAGATGTTAATGCGCTTGACGCCGCAGTCGGCGAGCTCGGCGGCAAAGCGGGAAAGCTGCGATCCGTTGGTGGTCAGCGTCAGCTCTTCCAGTGCACCACTCTCGAGATGCCGCGAAAGCTGGCGCACCAGGTGCATGATGTTCTTGCGCACAAGCGGCTCACCGCCGGTGAGGCGGAGCTTGCGCACACCCTTTTCGATGAAGACCGTGCAGAGCCGGTCGAGCTCTTCCAGCGACAGCAGGTCCTTCTTGGGCAGGAACGTCATGTCCTCGGCCATGCAATAGGTGCAGCGGAAATCGCAGCGGTCGGTGACCGACACGCGCAGGTAGGTAATCGTGCGACCGAAAGGATCGATCATATCCATGCGTATGCGCTTTCCGTGGCCGCGAACGGCTTCGTTATATATGGCTATGTGATACGAGCCAACTTGCCATTCAAGATAGAAGCTCGCGATCATCGGTAACATTCCGACGCCGACAGATCATGTCGGAACTTTCCATGCGGCCTGTTCCCTCGACGCGAAGCGGCGTAGGGAAGGGTGGCATTCCGCAGGATCCATCAGCATGACAGCGCCAAAAGAACTCAGGGTCTCGAAGGACCGCAAGCTGCTTTCCGTCACCTTTCCGGGCCATCAGCCGTTCGAATTGTCGGCCGAGCTGCTGCGTGTCGCCTCGCCATCGGCCGAGGTGCAGGGCCATTCGCCCGAACAGCGCGTCACCGTTCCCGGCAAGCGCAATGTAGCGATTCTGAAGATCGAGCCGGTCGGCAATTATGCCGTGCGCATCACCTTCGACGATTTCCATGATACCGGCATCTTCACCTGGAATTACCTGCATACGCTGGGTCATGAGAAGGATGCACGCTGGGCCGCCTATCTCGCCGAGCTGGAAGAGAAGGGGCTGAGCCGCGACCGCTGAAATGGATCCCGCAGGACTCTCAGGTCAACGCAGGATCGCCAGTATTTCGCTGGTGTCGTGATAAAACGGCGTGCCTTCGATCAGCCGGTCATCCTTGAAGCGCAAGACTTCGGCAAACGGCTGTTTGATGGTTGCACCATTGGCCCGCGACGTCAGCGAAAGCGAGCAGCTCATGAACACCGTGTCATCGTTTTGGGCGACCTGAAGGTCCTCCACCGCCACGTCGCTCCAGATTTCCCGCATTTTGCGGAAAAGGGCGCCAACGCCGTCGAGGCCGTTCCAGTCACCGGCATAGGGCAGGGAGCGCGGCTCATGCACGACAATCTCGGCATGAAATGCGCCGGCAAGCACATCGAGGCTCTCCGACCCTGATTGCAGGAAACGCATTTCAACATCGAACATGTTTTCAATAAGTTCCATGGCGGTGCGTCGCCGGTCGAGCGGTTTATCCATTTTTGACCTCCGTATCCGTTGGCACGATCATGCAGGTAAAGCGGTTTGCCCTTGTTTGCGTTGCCTCGACACCCGTTTCCTGATGACCGGCAAACGGGCACTTGTCGTGAAAACGTCATCCATCTGGAGTAGCGCCGGCAACGGTTTGGAGACGAAAACATGTCCATGATCACCAGCATCGAACAGCTTGAAGCGCTCTATGGCCTGCCCGGCGAGGCGTCGGTGGTCAAGGAACTCGACCAGCTGATTCGTGAATACGCAGCTATCATCGAGGCTTCGCCGTTTGCCGCGCTCGCAACCTGCGGGCCAGAAGGGCTGGACTGCTCGCCGCGCGGCGATCTCGCCGGCTTCGTCCGTATCCACGATCCGAAAACGCTGATGATGCCGGACCGGCGCGGCAACAACCGTGCCGATTCGCTAAGGAACATCCTTCGCGATCCGCGCGTCGCGCTCCTGTTCCTCGTGCCGGGTTCCGGCACGACGCTGCGCGTCAATGGCCGCGCCCACATCACCACCAATACCGGGCTCTGCGCCTCGTTCGCCGTCGAGGGCAAGCCGGCGCGCTCGGTGACGATCATCGAGATCGATGCGGTTTATTTCCAGTGCGCCCGCGCCATCCACCGATCGGAACTGTGGAACCCGGCAAGGCATGTCGACCCGAGATCGCTGCCGACTCCCGGCCAAATCCTGGAAATCACCAGCCGCAAGAACATTGACGGCGAGGTCTACGACAAGGAATGGCCCGAGCGCGCGAAAAAATCGATGTGGTGAAGCATCTGGTGGTGGAGCACTGGGCTGTCAGGCGGTCTTCAAAACCTCGGCAACCCTACGCATCTGTTCGCCGATCATGTCGCATTGTTCCGGTGTCGACTGGCTCATCGCCTTCTCGATCAGCGCCATATGGACCTTCAGCGCCTGCATCAGCAGTGCCTCGCCGGCCTCGGTCAACGCAAGCCGCAGCACGCGCTTGTCCTTCTCGTCGCCCTCGCGGCGCAGCAGACCGCGGGTCTCCAGCTGCGGCAAAAGCATGGTGATGTTGGAGCGGCCGACCAGCAGCCGGCGAGCGAGGTCGTGCTGCGACATGCCGGGATGACGGTAGAGGTTCATCAGCACGTCGAGCTGCGCCGGCTTCAGGTCGAGCGGCGCAAGCTTCACCGCCAGGGTGCGTTCCAGCACATGGCAGGCGCGCGCCACCGCGACCCAGTTGCGAAAACGCGGGTTGTCCCAGGGCAGGTCTTGCTTAATGTTCATGTTTGAACTATTATGTTCATGCTTGAACCAATGAATGGATCGCCACTATGGCATCATTTGGACTGAAGGTCATCCGCGGCACGTTCGGCGTGGCTGAGCATGTGGCACCGCGACTCACCGGGCGTGCTGCATTCGAGCTGTTCTGCCGCACGCCGCACGAGAAAAGCTTGAGCGAAGGCGAGCGCCGCGCAATCGACCGCGCCGCCGATTTCATGACCCAGGCACGCCATCATCGGCTAAAGACCAGAACCGGCTGCGTCATGGTGCATGAGTTCCGGCCCGAGCCGGGCAGGGCGGCTGCCGGCACCGTGCTCGTCATCCATGGTTGGCGTTCGCGCACCGAATACATGCGCACGCTGATCGAAGCCTATCGCGATGCCGGCTACAAGGTGGTCTCGCTCGACCTGCCGGGCCACGGCCAGTCGCAGGGCCGCCGGCTTACCCTGGTCAGTGCGGTCGATGCGGCACGGGTTGCCGGCGAATGGTTCGGCCCGTTCGCGGCCATTGTCGGCCATTCCTTTGGTGGTGCCGTTGCCGCCAACGCCGTCGCCGGTTCGATCAGGAACATCCCGCGATTGGCGGCCGGGCGGCTGGTGCTTATCGCCGCGCCGAGCTCGCTGCCGGCGATCTTCGCTGATTTCAGCCGCATGCTGAATGTCGGCTCGCGCTCGCAGGCCGCCATGGCCGACCGGGTCGAGCGCATCGCCGGCCGGCCGTTGCACGAGTTCACCGGTGACCGCCAGCTCGCAAGCACGCCGCTGCCGACGCTGGTGATCCACGCGCCGGACGACCGCGAAGTGTCCGCCGAGCATGCAAGGCTCTACACGCGCGCCGGCGACCATGTGCGGCTTTACTGGGCCGACGGGCTCGGCCACCGCCGCATTCTCGCCGACAGGGGTGTGGCGGAGCGTGCCGTTGGCTTCGTTGCCGGCAGGCTCGAGCCGTCTCTGCAGTGACCTGAATATCGTTCTTGTCAGCCGGGTTCGACGTCACGCTGCCCCGGTGCTGGCCATCGCTATCCAAGCCGCCATTGCCCCGGCCACCGTCGCCAGAAGAGCCGAGCGCGACGCGCCGTCGCGCGCCTGGATCGACATGCCGTGCTGCACGGTCGCGTAGAAGGTCGCGGCCGTACCGCAGTCGAAATCGGCCGGCAACTCTCCCTCGGCGACGCCACGCTCGAGGCGTCTCAGCAAGACTTCGCGGTTTTCGGCGCGGCGACGGCGCAGATCATCGCAGATGGCGCCGCGGCTTGAATCCTGGTGCAATGCGCCGAGCGTGATAAGGCAGCCTTGCGGACGACCGCTCTGTGAATAGGCCCTGGCAGTCTGCCGCAGGAACCGTTCGACGGCCTCGCGCGCGGTCGGCGCCTTTTCCAGCGCGGACCAGATCTCGGTTCCCTCGACCCGCGTGTAAAGCTCGGTTGCCTCGAGAAACAGCGCTTCCTTGCTGGCGAAGGCGGCATAGAGGCTGGGTGAGTTGATGCCCATTGCAGCGGTCAGGTCACTTATCGACGCGCCCTCATAACCCTTGGCCCAAAACACTTCCATTGCGCGCCGCAAGGCGGCGGCTCGATCGAAGGTGCGGGGGCGGCCTCGTTCCGGCATGGCATTCTTTCTGTATTGATCGATACATAATTCCGTTGACGTGGTTCAGCAAGGCTGGCAGATATTTATGTATCAATCACTACAAAATGGAGAAGCAGATGTCATCCAGAAGCTTGAACGGCAAGGTCGCCCTCGTCACCGGCGGCAGCCGCGGCATTGGTGCGGCGATCGCAAGAAGGCTCGCGGCCGACGGGGCAGGCGTGGCGATCACCTATGTGAATGGCGAGGAAGGGGCGTGTGCGGTGGTCAGGGAAATCGAGGCGGCCGGCGGCCGGGCCTTTGCCATCAAGGCCGACAATCGCGATGCTGGGGCGATCGAGGCGGCAGTCGATGAGGCAGCAACAGCCTTCGGACGGCTCGACATCCTGGTCAATAGCGCCGGCATCTGGCGCGCTGCGCCGATCGATGCCCTGTCGCTTGCCGATTTCGACGAGACGATGGAGGTCAACCTCAGAGCCCCGTTCGTCGCCGCCAAGGCGGCAGCAGCGCATATGGGCGAGGGTGGCCGGATCATCTCGATCGGCAGCAATCTGGCCGAGCGTGCCACGGACGCCGGCCTGAGCGCCTACTCGGCAAGCAAGGCTGCCTTGGTTGGCCTGACCAAGGCCTTTGCACGCGATCTCGGTCCGCGCGGCATCACCGCCAATGTCGTCCATCCGGGGTCGACCGATACCGACATGAATCCGGCAGCCGGCCCGCACGCCGAGCATCAGCGCCAGAAGATGGCGATGCCTCGCTTCGGCACGGCCGACGAGATCGCCGGCATGGTCGCCTGGCTTGCCGGTCCCGAAGGGCGCTTCGTGACAGGCACGGCATTGACCATCGACGGCGGCGCCAACGCTTGAGGCTTGGCTCACGGGCGCTATCATTAACGGGGGCGATGACGGATTGACTCGACCCGTCACGATCTTGTGAAACCGTTCTGCAACAGACGTTCCGAAATTTATGAAAGCTTAACGAAATCAGTATGAATCAGTGTAGTCACGCCTTACATCCGCCATGCGGTGGGCGAGACCGTGAAAGCGGTGCGGAACGGGATCCGGTTCAACCGGAGCGGGTGATCCATGAAAGTCCTTGGAAACAAAGCAACCGTGCTGCCGTTTGCGGTGGCCGCGGCAATGCTGGCCTTCGGGGCGCCGAAGGCTGAAGCGCAAGGGTTCTTCGACATGCTTTTCGGCGGCGGCGTCAAACACGCACCGCCGAAAGGTAACTTTCCGCCGCCACCGTCAAAATACAAGCCGAAGCCCAAGGCGCCGGCCGCTTCCGGTGGTGGTGCGCAAATCAGCAGCCCGTCCTATTATACCTACAAGAGCGATCCGCTGGTGCGCGTCGATTTTTCGGCACTGTCGGCAGCGCCTGAACCAGCAACGCCTCAGGACGCTGCTTTCGAGCCGGCGGCCACCGGGGCTGCATTCCGCGAAGCCATTGCCGGCCTCGACGGCTATGACCTCTACGCCGAGAAGGACATCGCCAAGGCGCTGATCGCCTATTACTCGGCCAATCCGGATTTCATCTGGGTGGCGGGAACCAGTCCCAGCAGCCGTGCCCAGGATGCCGTGCGGGTGCTGGGCGAGGCCGCGAGCTACGGCCTGACGCCCGCCGACTACACCGTCGAAGTTCCGGCAGCAGGCACATCGGCGGGCAATGTCGATGAACGCCTGAAAGAGCTGGTCCGCTTCGAGATGGCGCTGTCGGCGCGTGTCCTGCGCTACGCCCGTGACGCACAAAGCGGCCGCGTCGATCCCAACCGCATAACCGGCTACTACGATTTTCCGCCGAAGCCGCTCGACATGGAAGGGGTGCTGAAGACGCTGGCCCATACCCAGCAAGTGCGCACTTATCTCGAGTCACGGCATCCACAGAATTCCGAGTATCAGGCGCTGCGCGTCGAACTGGAAGCGCTCCAGGCCAGCGCCGAAGACGAAATCACCATCGATCCCGATCTGCTGTTGAAGCCGGGGCAGACCAGCCCCGAGCTGCCGAAGCTTTTGACAAAGATCGCGCGCAATCTCGATGACGAGATGGGCGGCGCCTATGGCGAGGTCCTGGCGAGGCTCGCTACCAGCGAGGTCTACGATCCGGAGCTGGTGCCGGTGATCAAGGCGGTGCAGAAACGGGCCGGCATGAAAGGCGACGGCGTCATCGGCCCGCGTACCGTTGCATCGTTGGCCGGAACGTCCAAGGCCGACAAAGTTCAGAAGGTTCGGGTTGCGCTCGAAGAATTGCGCTGGTTGCCTTCCGACCTTGGCAGCCCGCGCGTCTTCATCAACCAGCCGGCTTTCACCGCGAGCTATATCGATGATGGCGAGGAGAAGCTGAAGACCCGCGCCGTGGTTGGCAGGCCCACCAACCAGACTGCTTTCTTCTATGACCAGATAGAGCAGGTCGACTTCCATCCCTATTGGGGCGTGCCGCAATCGATCCTGGTCAACGAGATGCTGCCGCGGCTGCGCCGGGATCCTGGCTATCTCGACCGCGCCGGCTACGAGGTGGTCGATGCCCGCGGCAAGCGCATTCCCTCGTCCTCGGTCAATTGGGGCGCCTACGGCGCAAAGATACCCTACGGCGTGCGCCAGCTGCCAAGCGAGGCCAATGCGCTGGGCGAGCTGAAGATACTGTTCCCCAACAAGCATGCAATCTACATGCACGATACGCCGCAGAAGTCGTTTTTCCAGCGCGACATGCGTGCGCTCAGCCATGGCTGCGTTCGCTTGCAGGATCCGCGCGGCATGGCCGCTGCCGTGCTCGGCACCTCGGTCGACTACATCGAGGACAAACTGAAACACGGACATTCGACCGAGGACGTGACACGCAAGATCCCGGTCTATGTCGCCTATTTCACCGCATGGCCGGACCTGTCCGGGAAGGTCGAATACTTCAACGACGTCTACGGCCGCGATACAAGGCTGCAGCAGGCGCTCGACAGCACGGAAGCGGTGCGTTCGCCGGCAAGCTGACGAATGCGGTTCTAGCGCTGAAACAGTGGACGCCGGAAACCGGCATCGCGTCCGGCGATGAGCCAATAGACCAGGCCCGCGACAACGCCTGCGGCGGCAATGATGCCGATATCGGCCCAGCGCTCCGGGTTCGTGTCATCCGGTACACTGGGCCAGATCAAGGCGAAGCCGCCAACCGCGGCCGCCGCGCCGAAGACCATGTGTAGCCAAAAACTGCGCAGCGAGAAAAACTCGGCAATCAGTGCGAAGATCAGCGTCTGCAGGCCGGTCAGCACGATCGTCAGAAAATAGATGAACATACCGAGCGGCGGCAACAGAAGCACCGCAACGGGGGTGACACCCATGACGTCGAAATAATTCGGCGCATTTGGCAGCGAACTCAGCCCGCCATAGATCGCCGCCACCGCGATCAGCCCAACCAGTACCGCTATGAAATAACCCGCGAGCATCATCAGAAAGCGTTTCAATACGTGCTTTACCGTCGCCATGCCCACCCCCGCGCGCAATGATAGCACCCAGTCAGCCATCAAAGTCATATCTACGCAAGCGTCTGCCGAAGGCCGGGGGCCTTCGAGGCGCGCCATTGTTAGAATCTGGACCGTTGGCGGCCAGCTTCATTTCGGCGCGGCTGTCACCGGATCATAGGTGATTTCAACTTTGGCCTTGTCGCTCGTGTAATAAATGACGGTGTAGCCATCGTTGTCCCAATCGATTTCCTTGATGTAGCGGAAGTCGTCGCGCTGCTCGACCTTGGCGATGATTTCCGACAGCTTCTTGGCATTCTGCGGCGGCACCGGATTTTCGTCCGCGCCAAAGGCCGATCCGCCGACAAGCAGCACGGCGGCCGCCAAAACAAGTCTGGACATGGCTTTCCCTCACATCTCGATGAGCAGAAACTCGTTTCCATGCAGGTTTGTTCCCGGAGCGCCGGGCGTTGCGCTACAAGGAGGCGCCGGCCATGCCTGATTTATGGCCGCCGAAAGAACAAGGCGACTGCTTAAAATCGGTGATTTACCTACGAATGCCCAGCGTTTCATTCCGGGAGGCCAGCGAGCCGCAACCCTTCGATGTATCGGGCAAGGAGAGCCTTATCCCGATATGGCGCGCGGGAGCTGTATCGCTCGATCGAGAATTCCGGATTGAGCTTGAGAAGTTCGCTAGCGGCGCGACGGGCGTCCTCCAAGCGACCAAGTTGGGCATATGTTGCCGCCAGCAAGCGGTAGGCGGAACCAAGGTCCGCCATCTTTTCCAAAAGGGACAGGGCTTCGAGGTAGTTTCCGGAAAGGTATTTGCTGGCCGCAATGTTCCAAAGGTACCAGTCGGGTCGGCTGGGATTGAGCCGTAAAGCCAGTTCTCCGATTCTGGTCGCGTCCTCGAGACGCCCGAGATAGCCCAAGGCATCGCAATATTCGGCGAGGAGATCGCAATTGTTGGGCGCAAGCTCGCGGCCGCGTTCGTAACAGCCTATTGCTCTTTCAGCTTCCCCCCGCCAGAGGTAAACGACGCCCAGCGCCCAGTGGACGTTGGCGTCGTAGGGACTGAGTTCAAGGGCTTTGCTCGCCGAAGCGAATGCACTTGCCAGCGTGGTTTCCAGATCGACGCGCTCATTCCATTTCAGCCTGTGTATCTCGAGCCAGGCGAGTCCCAGGTATCCGCGCGCGTAGCCCGGATCGTCGTTGATCGCGGCGACGAACATCTCTCTGGCAAGTCTGACGTCATCCGGATTCAAGCTCATCTCAAGATGCCTGCCGCGCAGGTAAAAGTCATATGCCCTCAGTGCGGTTAGCGGTTTGCCGAGAACACGGTGGCGCTCGGCCTCCTCGATCTTGATGTTAAGGGCGGCCGGAATGGATTGGGACAGCTCGTCTTGGATGTAGAACATATCGACAAGGTCGAAATCGTATTTCTCCGCCCAGATGTGTTCGTGTAACGCATTGGTCAGATTGGCATTGACCCGGACGCGATTGCCGAGCCGCCTCACGCTCCCCTCAAGAGTGTAATGCGTGGCCGGAGCATTCTGTTGCGGCTCTGAACGAGGCAAGCGAACGATCACGTTTAACCCGGAGAAGCGCGACAATGCGGCAGCGATATCCTCGGTTATGCCGGCGGCGAAATACTCATGGTCGGGATCGCCGCTCAAATTCACAAACCTCGAGACATAGAGAAGCGTTCTGTTCGACGCGATAGCAGGATTATCCTGAACGTTGAGCGACGGCGGTGCCATGAGGGCGGTGGGCGTGTGCTTGGATGGCGTGTCATCATCTATGATGACATTGAAAATCCGGAGCGGACGTTCAATGTTCTTCAACGCCTGCTCGCCCGCATCTTCGAAGCTGATATACAGGCGGTTGCCCACAGTATCGCGCACCGATGCCGAGACCGCGACGCCCCCAGGCCTGGCGATGCTCTCGATGCGCGCCGCCACGTTTACGCCGTCACCATAGACGTCTTCGTCTTCGAACAGGATGTCGCCGATATTAATGCCGATGCGAAATTCTATTTGCCGATCGCGATGGACGTTCGTGTTCCTCGTCCGCATCTCCCGTTGGATTTCGACCGCGCAGAGAACCGCTTCCTCGACGGCGCGGAACTCCACCAACATGCCATCGCCCATGAGCTTGATGATGCGGCCATGACGCAATGCGACCTTGACGTCCAATAGTTCCTGACGATGCTTCTTCAGGGCCGACAAAGTACCTTTCTCGTCAATTTCCATCAGCCGGCTGTAGCCGACTACGTCAGTGGCCATGATGACGGAGAGTTTCTGTTCCATCGGCGCTCCCCACTCCTACAAGCAACTAGATAACACATCCGCACCGCCGAAGCATCGAACTTGCGCGGACGGAAATGGGAAGATGATTACACGATAGGTTCCTGATGGCTGCGGAAATTTCGGCTGCCGGCATGGACAACTTATTGAAAGGCAATTCCGCTTCTGATTGTCGGCTTCGGGCTCAATCACGACCTTCCAGCAGAAGCATCTAAGGGCAGCACAGGGTGGATAGTGTTGAAGAAGTCGGCGATGAAGCCGTGGATCCACTCGCACCGAAGCGTCTTGATTAAGGTCGACGCGACCTCCTCGCCTTAAGTGGCTCGGACGTTTGTTCCGAGGGTGCAAATCTTGGCCAATTTCCTGAGGTTCTGGGCGATGGCTG